>NZ_JBKEBL010000011.1:0-23976 GCF_047973135.1 Paracoccus sp. (in: a-proteobacteria) | reverse complement strand
TCGGTCAAGCCGCATACCAAGTTCGAGGCCGAGGCCTATATCCTGACCAAGGAAGAAGGCGGCCGCCACACGCCGTTCTTTGCGAATTATCGCCCGCAATTCTACTTCCGCACGACGGACGTGACGGGCACGGTGAAGCTGCCCGAGGGCACGGAAATGGTGATGCCGGGCGACAACCTGAAATTCGAGGTCGAACTGATCGCCCCGATCGCGATGGAAGAAAAACTGCGCTTCGCCATCCGCGAAGGCGGTCGCACGGTCGGCGCGGGCGTGGTCTCGAAAATCATCGAATGATCGCCGAAGCGATTGCCTGACACCGGAAAGGCCGCCCCGAGGGGCGGCCTTTTCCATTGCGACCATTGCCGACGCGCCTGCCGATCTGAACTTTTCTGCCAGAAAACCCGCCAGTCTGGCATAAAGGGAATAATGTCGTCGTTCACTCGTATTCTTTTTACAAATCCAGAAGGAGTACGAGGAGATGGGCAAAAAGGCGAAGATCAGGAAGTTGCGTGACGACCGCGTAGTGGCGGCGCGGGCGGATTTTGCGGCCGTGGTCAGCGAGGTAGAGACAGAGGCAGCGGACGAGGCGAAAGAGCAGGGCAAGAAAAAGGCACTTGGTTCGGGAAAATCGGTCGAAACCATGTTCCGCAATGCCGTTCGTGCCGAGCTGGAGATCATCGCGCTGGCGGCGACCAAGGCGAATATCATGATTTCGCTGAACGGGCTGATCATCTCGGCGCTGATGATTTCGGGTGCGTTCATTTTTGCATCCTCGGCGGCCTTTCTGCTGCCTGCCGGTGTGTTTTTGATCACCGCAGCATCGTCGATCTTTTTCGCGCTGCTGGCCGCCTCGCCCGAAAAGGCGGGGATGTTGACCGCGCTGCGGGACTGGGCCGGCGCGGTTCTGCGCCGCGAGGCGCGCTTGCGCGATCTGCGGTCCTATCTGAAGGATAACCGGAAACACCCCACCGATCAGGATCTGAACCTGCTGATCTATGAGGACCGGGTGGTTCTCAGCCGCGACGGTCATTGGCAGCGCATGCAGGAATTGCTGCGCAACCATGACGAAATCTATCACCAGATGAGCGATCAGCTTTACTGGTTGGGCATGATGGCCGACCGCAAGTTTCGGATGCTGGATATATCCTACACGATTTTTCGCTGGGGGCTGGTGGTGTCGGTGCTGGTCTTTGTCGGGGTGAAATCCGTGACCGGGCTGATCCACGCCGAGGCGCCAGCGCGGCTGCGCAGTCTGGGGGTTTCGGAATTTACCGCGATCTATGAGCCTTCGGCGGTGCAGCAACTGACCGATGGCCGCGTGTTGGTGGTCGAGGACGAGGCCACCCGCGCCATGCATGTGATGGATATCGCGGCGGATGGCAGTCTGGTCGAGAACGAGGCCGCCGACCTCAAGATCACCCGCGCCCTGGGCCGCAAGCTGAGCGATCTTGAGGGGCTGTCCATCGACGAACAGGGTCATATCTATGCGATCACCTCGCATTCGGCGACCAAGGACGGTGAACGCCGCCCCGACCGGGAACAATTGCTGCGTTTCCGGATCGAGGGGAACAATGTTGGCGATATCAGCAGCCATGTGTCGCTGCGTGATGACCTGATCGCCGCCAAGGGGTTGCAGGCCGTCATCCGCGAGAAAAGCGGAGAGACGCCGGAATTCGACAAGCTGAATATCGAGGGGCTGGCCTATTATCGCGAGGCGGGGCAGTTGCTGATCGGGCTGCGCGAACCGATGGCCGGGGGCAAGGCTCTGATCGTGGTGATCGAAAACCCCGGCGAGATGTTCGAAAATCAGGCCGCCCCGCGATTTGGCGAACCGGTCCTGCTGGACATTCAGGACGGCGGGATCCGGGCTCTGAGCTATGATCCGGTCATCGGTGCCTTTCTGATCATCAACGAGATCGAGGGTTATGACGGGAACAAGTATTCCCAGCTTTGGCGCTGGTCCGGGAACCCGGCCGAACAGCCCGATCCGGTGGCCCTGCCCGACATCATCAACCTCAAGAATGTCGAGTCGATCGATTCCATTGTCATCAACGGCGAGCCACGCCTGCTGCTGATGAGCGACGAGGGCAATATCAAGAAGAACCGCCCCGCACGCTATATGATGCTGGAATACGGACAGCTTGCCCAATAAGCGTTGTGCCCGTGAGAACGGCAGATTAAGGATTTGTGACAGACCCTTGGCGCAATGCTGCTATGCGGCATCAGGCGTTGCTGCAATGCGGCGACGCCCCTATATTCGGTCGCAGGGAGGAAACAACTTTGTATCAAGCAAGGAGTTTCCTATGGCAGGCACCGCAACTCTGGAACGTCGCAATTCCGCATCTTTCGGCAAGGCTCTGGCCCGGCCCTTTGTCGCATTCGGCAATTTTCTGGTTCATCTGGCCGAAGCAAATGCCAAGGTTCGCGCCATTGACGAACTGAACCGCATGTCGGACCGCCAACTGGCCGAACGCGGCCTGACCCGCGAGGACGAGATTCGCAGGATCGTGGGCGCCGCATCCTATCTGTAGGACGAAACGGCCCTTTCCCACGAAAAAGCAGCGCGCAACCCTGCGGTTGCGCGCTTTTTCGCGTGCGCGCCGCTGCCTTGGATGCAGGCGGGGCGCAACGGTGTCTTGCGATGGGCGGCCCTGGTGGACTACAAGCAGCCGAATCCGGATTTTACGTGAATTGCGAAGGACGACCGACCATGGCAGGTCATTCCAAATGGGCCAATATCCAGCATCGCAAAGGCAGGCAGGATGCCGCCCGCTCGAAGCTGTTCTCGAAACTCGCCAAGGAAATCACCGTTGCGGCCAAGATGGGCGATCCCGATCCCGACAAGAATCCGCGCCTGCGGCTGGCGGTGAAAGAGGCCAAGTCCAGTTCCGTTCCCAAGGATGTGATTGATCGCGCGATCAAGAAATCCATGGGCGGCGACGCCGAAAATTACGAGGAAATCCGTTACGAGGGCTATGGCCCGAACGGGATTGCGCTGGTGGTCGAGGCGATGACCGACAACCGCAACCGCACGGCCTCGAATGTGCGCAGCTATTTCACCAAATCGGGCGGCGATCTGGGCCAGACCGGTTCCGTCAGCTTTATGTTCGACCGCGTGGGCGAGATCATGTATCCGCTGGCGGCAGGCGATGCCGATACGGTGCTGCTGGCGGCCCTGGAGTCAGGGGCTGACGATGTGGCGACGGACGAGGAAGGCCACTGGATCTATTGCGCCGATACCGCGCTGAACGAGGTTTCGACCGCGCTGGAGGGACATCTGGGCGAATCCGAGACCGCCAAGCTGATCTGGAAACCGCAGGCACCGACCGAAATCAGCGACATGGAAACCGCCCAGAAGCTGATGAAGCTGATCGAAACGCTGGAAGATGACGATGACGTGCAGAACGTCACCGGCAATTTCGATCTGTCGGACGAGGTGGCTGCCCAGCTTTAGGCCGGGTGATGGGCGCTATCCGGTCGCCGGAATGGCTGGCCCCCCACCCGAAAGCGCCCGGATCCGCAGCTTGGTGATCCGGTTCTCGCGTCGGTTCACGACCTCGAAGCGGTAACCGTGGAAGGAAAACACCTGCCCCGGTTCGGGGATCGACTGGGCCATGTGGATGACCAGCCCGGCGACGGTATGCGCCTCGTCATCGGGCAGGTGCCAGTCCATTTGGCGGTTCAGGTCGCGAATCGTCATCGCGCCATCGACCGTATATTCGCCCTGAGCATTGACAATCAGGGTCTGCGCATCCTCGGTATCGTGTTCGTCGGTGATTTCGCCCACGATTTCCTCAAGAATATCCTCAAGCGTGATCAGGCCGCGCAGCGTGCCGTATTCGTCCACGACCAGCGCGAAATGCGTACGGCGGTCCAGAAAGGCGCGCATCTGTTCGTCAAGCGCGGTGGTGTCGGGCACGAAATAGGGCTTCATCGCGACGGCCATCACGTCGAAACCCTGCAAGGCATCGGGGCCCTGCGTGCCCCGGATCGCCTTGTTCACGGCGCGCAGCAGATCCTTGGCATGGATGACGCCCACGACATTCTCGCGTTCATCCTTGTAGACGGGCAGGCGTGTATGAGGGCTGGCCAGCACGGCGTTCAACAGGTCGCCCGGCGGCATGCCGGCATCCAGCATCTCGATGCCGGACCGGTGGCGCATGATTTCCTCGACCGTGCGGTTGCCCAGGTCCAGCGCCCCCAGCAGGCGGTCGCGATCCTCTTTCTGCACCGCGCCGGTTGCATGGCCGATGGACAGTGCCCCCGCGATTTCCTCGTGGACCGAGAACATGTGCGAAGAGGGGTCGGTCTTTAGTCCGAACAACGACAGAATGCCGCGCACGATCACACGCACCACGGCGACGACGGGCGACAGCAGCCGTGTCAGCCAGCGGATCGGGCGGGCAACGCGGCTGGCCACGGTTTCAGGGGCCGAGATGGCATAGGTCTTGGGCATCACCTCGGAAAAGATCAGCACCAGCACCGTCATGACCAGCGTGGCCAGCGCCACCCCGCCTGACCCCAGCAGCCGCGTGAACAGCGCGGTCGCAAGGCTGGCGGACAGGATATTGACGACATTGTTGCCCAGAAGGATCGCGCCGATCAGCTTTTCGCTGTCCTCGGTCACTGCCAGCGCCGTTGCCGCCCCGGCATCGCCCCTGTCCGCGCGCGAGCGCAGCTTGGCGCGGCTGGAGGCGGTCAGCGCAGTTTCCGAGCCTGAAAAAAAACCTGACAGCATCAGCAGCACCAGAATGGCGGCGCAGGTGCCCCAGAACGCGGCGTCGAGCATGCTTGATGGGTCTTCCATTGGTCCTGTCTATCGGTCGTTGTCGGCGGCGGTCCCGTCCGTCGGGGCCGTCGCCAGAGGGTGATGGTTCAGCACAAGGTCGCGCATGCGCTGGTCAAGAACATGCGTGTAAATCTCGGTCGTGCTCAAATCGGCGTGACCCAGCAAGGTCTGGATGGCACGCAGATCCGCCCCGCCCTCCAGCAGATGCGTGGCAAAGGCGTGGCGGATCACATGCGGCGTGACGCGGGCAGGGTCAATCCCCGCCGCGATGGCGATGTCGTTCAGCAGGCGGCCAAAGCTTTGCCGGGGCATGTGGCCCGCCGCGCCTGGGGCGGGAAACAGCCAGCGCCCGCCCTTGCCATCGACCAGCCGGGCCAGAGGGCTGCCCGCCGTCGCGTTGTCGCGCAGGCTCAGCCAGGCCGCCAGCGCGTCGCGGGCCGGGCCGGTCAACGGCACCATGCGTTCCTTGCCGCCCTTGCCCCGGATCAGCAACACTGCGGGGTCGCCCCGGCAGGCGGCGACGGGCAGGGCCACAAGTTCGCTGACGCGCATGCCGGTGGCGTAAAGCACCTCGATCAGGCAGCGGTTGCGCGCGCGTTCGGTGGGGCCGCGCCCGATGCGGGGCGCGGCCTCAAGCATCGCATCGATTTCGTCTCGCGTCAGGATTTTTGGCAGGCGCTGCGCCCGGCCGGGGCCGACGATGCGCAGGGCGGGGTCGTCCTCGCGCCAGCCTTCGTCCAGGGCAAAGCGGGTGAATTGCCGGATCGAGGACAAGCGCCGCGCCCGAGTCGCCCGCGACAGGCCCTCTGCGTCGCAATGGGTCAGGTAATCCTCGACCATCTCGCGGGTCAGACCGGCCAGCGTCGCGCCGCATCCCGACAACCAGCCGGACAGGTCGCGCAGATCGCGGCCATAGGCCAGTAATGTGTTCTGCGCGGCCCCCGCCTCGGCGGCCTGCGCATCCAGAAAGGCCGAAATTGCGCGATGGTCGGCCTGCGGCATCACGGATCCCCGGTCATCTGCGGCAGCAGCGCAAGCTGGGTGGAGGCCAGATCGGCATCGGCGGTCAACCCAAGCGCGCGCAGCATGGCCAGTCCGCGCCCGGCCCGCGCCTGATCGCCGTCAAGCCCGGCATCGACATCCGCCATCGCGTGCAGCAGCGCCTCGCCCTGCCGGTCGGCGGGGGGCTGGGCTTCGGCCACCGGATCAAGCTTGACCGCCGCGTCGGAAAAACCTTGCCAGCCACGCAGAACCGTTGCGACGGGCGCGGCATCGCCCTGCGCATCAGGGGGCAGGTCATCCGCGACCATCGCGGCCAGCACATCGGCCATCCCGGCGGCACGAAATTCGTCAAAGGCGCGGGGAAGGGCGGAAAGCGGCTCGCCCGCCGCGATTGCGGCCTCAAGTGTGCGCATGGCCCCGGCGCGTTCCCAGACCCCACCCGAAGCGGCGGGCTTTTGTTCGGCATAAATCCCGCGCAGCTCGGCGGCGGGAATCGCGCCCGCGCGGGCCAGTCTTTCGGCCGCCTCAAGCCGGGCCTTCCAGCCATTGTTCAGCCGCAAGTCGGATTGCGCGAAGGCCAGCGGCAGGGGCTGGGTCGGCAGGGGCTGGCCAATGGCCTCGTGGATACGGAACTCCAGCGGGGTGATCATGTCGGACGGTGTCAGCAGCTCGCCGCTGTCAACAAAAGTGTCATCCAGAAAATGCGTCAGCAGCAGGGTCTGATGTGCGTCGATCAGGCCCAGGGCCTCGGCCCCGCGCAGGCTGATGGCGGCGGCGGCCCAGTCCCCGGACTGGGCAAGACAGAAGATGCGGGCCGCAAAGCTGGGTGCGATGCCGGGGGTGCTGTCCATATAGGCGCAGGCCCGGCCCTCGTCGCCCTCAAGCAGGGCGATGTCGAACAGGCGGCGGAACACCTCGGGGTCGCCGGGACCGGCAGTCAGCAGCAGCGCGGCGGCGGGCTCCAGCGCGCCCATGTCCAGCAGGCGGTCGGCGCGGGCCAGGAAAAGCTGGCCGCGCCACACCCCGGCATCGGCACCGGTACCGGCGGGCGGGCTGAGCTGCGCGGTCAGCAGCCGGTCCAGCAGCGCCTTCATCGCGGGCAGCCGCGCTGGCGTTGTCAGGATCAGTTGCGACAGGATCGCCGGATCGCTGCCTTGCCACAGCGCCATGGGCAGACCGGCGCTGCGCGCCGTGATGGTGCCCGCCGCATCGGGATTGCCGCCATCCAGCCGGGTGACATGAACACGACCGACCTCGCCGCTTTTGGCGACGGGAAGGGTCGCGCCGCTGCCCGGCAGGCCGGGCGGGCGCCGGTCGCCCGGTCGCCAGGCCGAGGCTTCGCGCGGGGGGGCCTTGAGGCTGCCCGACAGCCAGTCACTTGCCGAAAGCGGCTGTTGCGCCTGTGCCGACGCAGCGCCCGCAAGGGCGACCGTCATCCAGCCCAGGGCAAGGATTCGTCGCAGATCAGTCACTGCCCGCGCCCGAAGCCGGAGCCATCGCGATCGGCACGCGCATCTCGGTCTGGCGCGGGGCCATGTCGCCGAAATAGGCAAAACCGGCCACACCGATCACTGCCGCAAGAATCAGCACCACCAGAAATTTCAGTAACCGCATCGAATTCTGCCCTTGTTCTGCCGGATTACGTCGCAATTCGCCGGTCTTTCGCCGGATCGTCCTGAATATATATATGGCAATTTCCGAAAGATCACGCCATTCAGCAACCCCGGCGGTGTTGATCTGTCGCCAAGGCCAAGAGGATTGGATGAAACGGCATATCGTCATGGTCGGCATGATGGGCGCGGGCAAGACGGCGTTGGGGTCGGAACTGGCCCGCCGGCTGCGCGTGCCCTTTACCGACTCGGATGCCGAAATCGAATCCGCCGCCGCCATGACCATCAGCGAAATCTTTGCCCGCGATGGTGAAAGCTTTTTCCGCGACCGGGAAACCCAGGTGCTGTCGCGCATCCTTGGCGGCGCGCCGGGCGTCGTCTCGACCGGGGGCGGCGCGTGGATGCGGGGCGAGAACCGCGACCTGATCCGGCAGCACGGGCTGTCTGTCTGGCTGAAATGCGATCTTGAGACGCTGTGGCACCGGGTCCGGCAGCGCAGCACCCGCCCGCTGCTGAAAACCCCCGATCCCAAGGGCACGCTGGCGGCGCTGATCGAACAGCGCTATCCCGTCTATGCGCAGGCCGAGATGACATTCGAGGCCCGCCCCCGCGACACGATCGAGGCCGCGAGCACCCGGCTTATGGCGCAGTTGAGCGCCGAACATCCCGAATTGCTGGAGGCGAAATGACCGAACCCGTCACTGTCCATGTGCCGCTGGAAGGGCGGGCCTATGACGTCCGTATCGGCGCGGGCCTGATCGCGCGGGCCGGTGCCGAAATCGCGCCGCTGCTGCGCCGTCCGCGTGTGGCGATCGTGACCGATGAAACCGTTGCGGGGCTGCATCTGCCAGGTCTGCGGGCGGCGCTGTCGGTCGAGGGCATCGGCTCGGAGGCGCTTGTCCTGCCGGCGGGCGAGGCCACGAAAAGCTGGCAGCATCTGACCCGGACGGTCGAATGGCTGCTGGAACAAAAGGTCGAAAGGCGCGATGTCGTCATCGCGCTTGGTGGCGGGGTGATTGGCGATCTGGCGGGCTTTGCCGCCGCCATCCTGCGGCGCGGCGTGCGGTTTGTGCAGGTTCCGACGACGCTGCTGGCGCAGGTGGACAGTTCCGTCGGGGGCAAGACCGGGATCAACAGCGGCCATGGCAAGAACCTGATCGGTGCCTTTCACCAGCCCGCGCTGGTGCTGGCCGATATCGCCGTGCTGGACACGTTGCGCCCGCGCGATTTTCTGGCGGGCTATGGCGAGGTGGCCAAATACGGGCTGCTGGGTGATGCCGGGTTCTTCGAGTGGCTGGAGGTCAATGCGCCTCGCCTGAAGGATGACATGGCGCTGCGCCAGCATGCGGTTGCGCATTCGGTGGCGATGAAGGCCGGGATCGTGACGCGGGACGAGACCGAGCAGGGCGAACGCGCGTTGCTGAACCTTGGCCACACCTTCGGGCATGCGCTTGAGGCGGCGACGGGCTATTCCGACCGGTTGCTGCATGGCGAGGGCGTGGCGATCGGCTGTGCGCTGGCCTTCGATCTGTCGGCGCGGATGGGGCTGTGCAGCCAGGAGGCCCCAAGCCGCGTTCTGGCCCATTTGCGGCAGATGGGCATGCCCGCCCGGCTTTCGGGGATCGCGGGCGACCTGCCGGACGATGCCGGGCTGATTGCGCTGATGGCGCAGGACAAGAAGGTGCAGGATGGCCGCCTGCGTTTCGTGCTGGCACGCGGAATCGGCGAGGCCTTTGTCAGCGACGAAGTGGACACGGATGTGCTGAGAGCGGTGCTGCGGGACGCGCGGCACTGAAACGGGCGATGGCGGTCCGGGCGGTGCGGTGGTCGTTCCGTCCCGGCCCGGCGAAGCCTTGCGGCCCCCCATTGAGGGGGGCCGCAAGGCTGGCTGGCCCTGCCAGCCGGCTGCAACCCCGCGCGTCGCGATCCGCTTGACTGCGCCCGCCGATCCGTCGATCATCGCGCAAACACCTTGACGATTTTCAGCGACTGGCGTCACGGCGCAAGGATCTGGGCGACCGTGTCTGCACATGACCGGGACCGGCATGATTTCAAGACGCGTTCAGGATGCTTTCAAGCTTGCCCTTGCGTTGGTCATCGCCGCCGGGACCAGTCTGGTACTGGGCTGGGACAATCCGAAATGGGCGATGTTCGCGGTGGCCTTTTCCTTTCTGGCGACCGGGGGCGAGACGCTGGCGAAGGGGCTGATGCGGCTGGCGGGCACGCTGATCGGCATCGTTCTGGCGCTGAGCTTTCTTGCCCTTTTCGCGCAGGACCGTTGGGCCTATGCGGCGTCGGTCAGTCTTTGGCTGTTCATCTGCGGCTGGTTCATCGCAGGCGGATCGCGGATCTGGTACATGTGGTTCGTCGGAGGATTTATGGTCATCCTGCTGGTCGAATATTCGCAATTCGACGCGCGCACCGCCTTTGACGTCGCGGTTCTGCGGATGCAGCAGACCGCGCTGGGGATCCTGATCTATACGCTGGTCGAAAGCCTGATCTTTTCCAATCCGGCGAAAGAGGCATTCAAATCCGATCTTCTGGCGCAGATCGGGCGGGTCCGGCAGGGCTTTGGGGTGCTGACCGCCGGGTTCCGGGGCGAGATCGGCCCCGCTGAATGCCGGGACGAGGCGCGAAAGCTGGGGCAGTCGGGGATCGAGTTGCAAAAGATGCTGACTGCCCGGCTGGATGGCGCGACGGTCGAAAGCTTTGACGTGCTTGAACGGCGCGAGGCCTGGCGGCAGGCCGTGACCGTGCTTGCCGGGCTGATCGATGCCTTTGCCCATTGGCGGCTGGGATTTGCCGATCTGCATGATGGCAGCACGCATCCGCTGCCGCCCGGTCTGGAACCGGTCCTTCAAGAGATCGACCGCAGGCTTGCCGCGGCCGGAGCTCTGCTGGCGGGCTGCACTTCGTTCACGCCGCCCCGGCAAGTCGCCATCCCGCAGGTGACAGAGGCGGGCGATGGCGGCGATCCGTTTCACCAGGGCGCGCTGGCGGTCAGCCTGATGGCGCTTGCAGAGATCGAGCGCGCCTCGCGCGGGTTGCTGCTGGCGGTGGCGGATGGGCAGGGTCTGTCCGGGAAAGGGATACGGGGCGGGGCACGGGCCGCCGCGCGCTCATCGCTGATCCCTGCGACCATCCTGCCCGACCCCGAGAGATTCGCTGGCGCGCTGCGGGTTTCGGTAAGTTTTCTGCTGTCCTTTCTGATATTTGTATGGTTTCCCGACATTCCCGCAGCTTCGATGCTGCTGATCCTGTCTACCAATATCGCGCTGATCGTCAGCCGCGCCCCGGCAACCCCCATCGGGATTGTGGCGAAAATAGGTATGGTCATGATCCTGCTGGGTGCCGCCCTGCATATTTTTGTCATGCCGCATCTGACCTCTTTCGCGCAGCTCGCGGTGATGATCTTCGTGGTCAGTTTCGCGATTACCTATATGTTTCACGATCCGAAGGTGGCAATCGGGCGGACGCTGGGGCTGGCCATGATGATCGTGCTGATGCAGCTTGAGAACCGGCAGAGCTATAGCTTTCTGTACGCGGCCAATCTGGCGACGGCTTTTCTGGTCCCCTTCGGGATCGTGTGGCTGACGGGGATTTTCCCGGTTTCGTTCCGGCCCGAGGACGCGTTCCGGCGGCTGCTGCGCCGCTATATGCGGGCCTGCCTTGCGCTGCTTGAGACGATGACCGGCGACCGTCCGGTCCCGGCAGGCTGGTGGCAGCGGCAGATTCGGGCCTGGAACCTGCGGTTGATCCAGACAATTCCGCAGCAGATGACGCCCTGGCTGAACGCCATGCCCGACGCAGCCTTGCCGGGCGAGGGGCGGGCGCGGGCGCAAGAACTGCTGGAGGCGTTGCAGGCCCTGTCGCACCGGATCGAGGATCTGTTTCTGCTGTCGCGGGCGGGGGCCGGTCGCCGACGCCACAGGGAACTGATGCCCGGCCTGCGGGAATGGTGCGACGGGGTGGCCGCGATCTGTCGGGCGCTGCGTGACGATCCGCAATCACTGTCCCGGCCTGACAGCGCTATCGGGCCGGTCAGACTGACGCGGCTGCGGGATCTGGCGGCCTCGCTGGTGCTGCGCAATGCCGGGGCGACGCAGGGTGACGGGCCGCAGGACGGGCGCGATCTGCTGCGGGAACTGACGGCCCTGCGCGGCGTTGGCGAGGCGGTGTCGGGCCTGCTGCCTCTGGCGCGGGGCGTTGACTGGGACCGGATGCAAGAGGCACGGTTCTGAACATGAGGTGGCCATGATCCCCCGCGAAATCAATATTCACGGCGTTTACGTTCCGCCCTTTCTGATCGTCTTTGTCATGGCACTGATTTCGGCCTGGGCGACGGCCTGGCTGCTGAACCGGTTCAGGCTGGCACGGCATTTCGCCTTTCCGCGCGTCGTATTCGTCGCCTTTGTTGCACTTTACACCATTGCATTCGGCACGTTCATCATCAGGATCTGATCCATGCGCCCCGTCTATCGTTATATCCTGTCCTCGGCGATTCTTCTTGCCGCCATAGCTGCGGTGGCCTTTCACTACATTGATTACCTGCGCAATCCCTGGACGCGGGACGCCCAGATCCGGGCCAGCGTCATTCAGGTCGCGCCGCGCGTCTCGGGGCCGGTGGTGGCGCTGCCCATCCGTGACAACCAGTTCATCAGGGCGGGCGAGACGCTGTTTCAGATCGACCCGCGCACCTATCGGGCGGCGCTGGACGCGGCCGAGGCCAATTATGAACAGACGATCAACGGGGTCGAGGTGCTGGCAAGGCAGGTCACGGCGGCCGAAGCCGGGGTGGCGCAGGCGCGCGCCGCCATCGCGCAGGCAGAAAGTCAGGTAAACGCCGCCGATTCGACCCTGCGCGAAGCCACGCAAGAGGTGCGCCGCAACGCCGCGCTGTTGCAGGCCAACGACATTTCGCAGGCGCGGTTCGATCAGATCCAGCGCGATTACGACGTCGATCTGGCCGGCAAACGTCAGGCCGAGGCGACCCGGGCGCAGGCCGAAAGCGCCTTTGCCCAGTCCGAGGCGCAACTGGCGCAGGCGCGCGCCAATCTGGGTGGTGAGGGGGCTGACAACGAACGCATCCGCGCCGCCGCCGCGCAACTGGAAAGCGCGCGGCTGGACCTGAGCTTTACGACCGTGCAGGCCTCGGTCGATGGCTATGTCACCAATCTTGATCTGCGCCTTGGCAGTCAGGCGGTCGCGAACCAGCCGATTCTGGCGCTGATCGACGCCGACAGCTTCTGGATCGACGCCTATTTCCGCGAAACCCTGATCGAGGCGATCCGGCCCGGCGACCCGGCTGTCATCACCCTGATGAGCAAATCCGACACGCCGTTTACGGGTGTGGTGGACAGTATCGGTTGGGGGATCGCCAAAAGCGATGGCGCGACGGGGCAGGAACTACTGCCCAGCATCAACCCCACCTTCCAGTGGATCCGCCTTGCCCAACGCCTGCCGGTGCGCATCCATATCGACGATCTTCCTGAAGGGATCACCCTGCGGGTGGGGCAGACCGCATCGGTTCTGGTTCACGGGGGCGGCGATTTGCGCGGCGATCCGGTCGCCGCGCCCCCCGCCTTGCAGTGACGGGCCTGGCCATGTCTGAAACCGTCACCGTTAGGTCGTAATTCATCACTGACAAAAAAAATCGACCGCTACTCTGTTCCGCGACAACCGGACCATGGAGGCGCGACCATGACATCTATTTCGACAGCCGATCTGATCGCGGCACGACGGCCCGGCTTTTCGCTGCCGCGCGATCTGTATTGCGGGCGGCAGGCGTATCAGGACGATCTGGAACAGATCTGGTATCGCGAATGGCTGTTTGCCGGGCCCGCCTGCGAGATCCCGAAGGCCGGGAATTTCGTGACCCTGACCGCAGGACAGTTTCCGGTGGTGATCGTCCGGGGCAATGACGGTCGGGTGCGCGCGTTTCACAACGTTTGCCGCCATCGCGGGCAGCGCATCTGCACCAAAAGCAATGGCAGCAATCCGAAACTGGTTTGTCCTTATCACCAGTGGACCTATGACCTTGATGGCAAGCTGGTCTATGCGCGCGATATGGGCGAGGGGTTTGACATCTCGGCTTACGGGCTGAAGCCGGTGCATTGCGCCGATCTGGGCGGGATGATCTTCATCTGTCTGGCGCAGATCCCTCCGGCCATCGCCGATCTGGCCCGTAACCTGACGGCCTGTCTGGCCCCCAGCCTGCTGGCCGACGCGAAAGTCGCCTTTTCCTCGACCATCGTGGAAAAGGGCAACTGGAAGCTGGTGCTGGAAAATAACCGCGAATGTTATCATTGCGGCGGCTCGCACCCTTCGCTGTGCCGGACCTATTCGGACGATCCGCTGATGACGGTGATGGAGGGGCCGCAATCCGCCAGCGCCGAGATCCTGCGCCACTGGGACCGTTGCGATGCGGCGGGCCTGCCCGCGCGGTTCGTGAATGCGCCCGACATGCAATGGCGTATGGCGCGGGTACCGCTGATGGACCAGCAGGAAAGCTTTACCATGTCGGGCAAGGCCGCTGTCGCGCGGCGGATGGGAACGATCCCGTGGAACGACGCGGGCAGTCTGATGTTCTATCACTTCCCGACAAGCTGGAACCATTTCCTGCCCGATCACGCCATTGTCTTTCGCATCCTGCCCATCGGCCCGACCGAAACCGAGGTGACGACGAAATGGCTGGTCCACAAGGACGCGGTCGAGGGGGTGGATTACGATCCGGACCGGCTGACCGAGGTATGGCTTGCCACAAATGACGAAGATCGCCGCGTGGTCGAGGAAAATCAGGCTGGCATCCTGTCGCCCGCATACGAACCCGGCCCTTATTCGTCCCGGCAAGAGGCGGGGGTGATTCACCTGATCGACTGGTATTGCGCGCTGATGGCCAGCCGCCTGAACGTGCCCGTGGCGGCAGAGTAACGATGAAAACGACCCTTGCGAACTGGTCGGCAGAGCCTTGGGACGATTCCGAGATGCTGGAATGCGCCCATGTCCTGCCCGAGACGGCGGATACCTGGACCTTTTCTTTCCGCTCGCCCTCGGGGCGGTGGTTCGACTATCAGCCGGGCCAGTTCATCACGCTGGATCTGCCGGTGCCGGGCGGGAATGTGCAGCGGACCTATACGCTGTCTTCTTCGCCTTCGCGGCCACTGTCTATCTCGGTCACAGCCAAGGCGCAGACCGGTTCGGTCGCGACGCGCTGGATGATGGACAATCTGCGGCCGGGGATGCGGATCAGGGCCTTTGGCCCGGCGGGCGTGTTCAGCCTGATGCGGCATCCGGCGCGCAAATATCTGTTCATCTCGGCCGGATCGGGGATCACGCCGATGATGTCGATGGCAACCTGGCTGGCGGACAGGGCCGGGGGCCACGACATCGTGTTTGTTCATGCTGCGCGGCGGCCCTCGGACGTGATCTTTCACGACCGGTTAAAGCACATGGCAAGCCGTTCGTCGGAATTGCAGCTTCACCTGACAGTCGAGGAAAATGACGAATTCCGGTCCTGGGCCGGCTATCGCGGGCGGCTGAGCCAGATCATGCTGGGCCTGATGGCCCCCGACTATCTGGAGCGAGAGGCGTTCTGCTGCGGCCCCGAGCCCTTCATGCAGGCGGTGCGGGACATGTTGATCTCGCTTGGTTTCGGGATGGAGCATTACCATCAGGAAAGCTTTGGCGCGCCGGTCCGGACCGAGGCCGAGGCCCCCCCGCTTGAGGACGTGGTTCCAGACAGCGCGACGGGCGCCGAGCTGGTCTTTGCCGCGTCGGGCGTGACCGTGCCCTGCCACGAAACCGACACGGTGCTGACAGTGGCGCGGGCAAGCGGGCTGAACATCCCCTCGGGCTGCACCTTCGGGCTGTGCGGCACCTGCAAGATCCGCAAGACCGGGGGCGAGGTGCACATGGTCCATAACGGCGGCATCTCGGACGAGGACATCGCCGAGGGTTTCATTCTTGCCTGCTGTTCTCACCCTATCGGGCGCGTGGTGGTCGAGGTCTGATCGCATCCGTCGGGCCAGCGGCCCCCGCCGCCCTCGGGCTTCTGACCGCCCATCACGAAAATGCGCTGCATTTTTCGCCCAAGCGATATTCCCCGGCGCAATTCATGCCGCTATATCAGCGCCATGGACATCGTGCTTCTGACGGCCATCGCGGCGTCTCTCTTTGTCGTTATCGGTCTGGCAGAGCCGCTTGCCGCGCGGCTGTCGCTGCCCTACAGCGTGATTCTGGCGGTGCTGGGGATTTTGATCGGGGCGGGGGCAACCTTTCTGCTGCGCACCGAACTGACCGATGCGCTGAACCCGGTGGCCGCGACGATTCTGGACCTGCCGATCCGGTCCAACGTCTTTCTGTATGTGTTCCTGCCGACCCTGATCTTTCAGGCCACGCTGGAAATGAACGTCCGACGAATGCTGGACGACTGGGTGCCGATCCTGACCCTGGCCGTGGTCGCGGTCGTGGTGGCGACGCTGACCATCGGATATGCGCTGTCATGGGTCAGTGGCCTGCCTCTGGTTCTGTGCCTGCTGGTCGGGTCCATCGTTTCGACCACGGACCCTTCGGCCGTGGTGGGGATTTTCCTGTCCCTGTAGGCACCGCGCAGGCTGGCCCGGATCATCGAGGGCGAAAGCCTGCTGAACGACGCTGCCGCCATCGCGCTGTTCGGCCTGTTCATGAGCTTTGTCATGCTGGGTGTGCCCGAACCCAGCCTGGCCGAGGCGGCGGGCAGTTTTCCCCTGCTGATTGCCGGCGGGCTGCTGGTCGGGGTGCAGATCGCCTGGGTGGCGCTGGTGGTGATGCAGCTTATCGCCCGGTTCGAACTGGCGCAGCTTTCGGTGTCGGTTGCCATACCCTATCTGGCCTATATCGGGGCCGAGCATCTGGGCGGGGCCTCGGGCGTGATGGGTGTCGTCGGCGCGGGGCTGACGCTGAACCTGATGGGGCCTGCGCGCCTGTCACCGGCCTTCTGGACCAATCTGCGCGAGACGTGGGAACTGCTGGCCCATTGGGCGGGGGCGCTGATCTTTATCCTGGCGGCGCTGCTGATCCCGCGGCTGATGGGCGATGTGCGGCCCGGCGATTACGCGCTGATCCTGGTGGTTATCGTCGCCGCGATCCTTGCCCGCGCGGTTATCCTGTTCGGACTGCTGCCGATCCTGATGTCGCTGCGCCTGTCGCCTCAGGTCGAGCCGCGATACCGCATTGCGATCCTGTGGGGGGGGTTGCGCGGCGCGGTCACGCTGGCGCTGGCGCTGGCGGTGACGGAAAGCCTGCAGGTTCCGCTGGAATCCAAGCGGTTGGTCGGGATTCTGGCCACCGGCTTTACCCTCTATACGCTGATGGTACAGGGGACGACGCTGCGTTGGGTGATCGGGCGGCTGGGGCTGAACCGGCTGTCTCCGCTGGATGCGGCCCTGTCTGATCAGGTCATCGCCGTCGCCCTGCAAACCGTTCGGGAAGAGGTCGCGACAGCCACTGCGAAATACGAACTGACCCATGACACCGTCCGGTCAGAGGCAAAGCGTTTCGCCTCGCGTCTGGACAAGGCCGTTGACCGGGCCGAGGCCGAGGATAACGCCGAAATCCTCGACCGGGACCGGATTACCCTGGGCCTGATCGCGCTGGCCGCCCATGAACGCGAGACGATCCTGGAACGCATTCGCGAAAGGGCGATCAGCGCCCGCCTGTCGGAAACCATGCTGTTCGACGCCGACCGTCTGATCGAAGGTGCGCGGATCGGCGGGCGCACCGGTTATCAGCGCGTGGCCCGGCGCAATCTGCGCTATGGTCCTGCCTTCAAGGCTGCGGCGCTTCTGCGCAATCGTCTGGGTCTGTCGCGTCCCTTGGCCCGGCTGACCGCTGACCGGTTCGAGATATTGCTGGCCAAAAAGCTGATCATCAGCGACCTGCACGATTTCCTGGACCGCCGCATCCGCCGGATCCATGGCAAACGCGTCGGCGAATTGCTGCACGAATTGCTGAACCGCCGGGTCGAGGCCGTCGATACCGCGCTGGAGGGGCTGCGCCTGCAATATCCCGGCTATGCCGAGGAACTGGAACGCCGCTTTATCCGCCGCACCGCCCTGCGGATGGAGGAACGCGAATATAACTCGATGCTGGATGACGGGCTGATCGGGGCCGAGGTGCATACCGCGCTGATGCAGGACATTGCGCGGCGGCGGGCACAGACAGACGGCCAGCCGCATCTGGATCTGGTCCTGCGCCGCGAGCAACTGGTCCGCGAATTTCCGCTGTTCGCCGATCTGGACCCGTCCGAATTGCGGATGCTGTCCCGTGCGTTCCGCTCGCGCTATGTCGATGCGGGCAAGGTGATCTGTCGCAAGGACAGCATGGCGCGCAGCGTGTTTTTCGTGGCTTCGGGCGCGATCGAACAGAACATCGCCGGCCACATCACGCTGATGGGCCGGGGTGACATGTTTGGGCAGATGGCGCTGCTGACCAACCGTCCCCGCCGCGCCGAGGTTCGCGCCATCACCCCCACAAGCCTGATGGAACTGGACGAAAAACGCTTTCGCCGCGCATTGAAACGATCCGCCGCGTTGCGTCAGGCGGTGCGTGACAGCGTGGCGGGCAAACCCATGGAAGATGAACTGATGCGCCTGCCCGAATTGGCACTTGACTGAAAGTCTGACGGAACCTTATCCGAACTGAATCGTTAACAGACGGGTTGTTTCTTATTGAACGGTTTGTTTTATTAGTGCAATCTCAACCCAGAGATGTTTTCTCTCATAAGAGCTATCAGCTTGGGTTGAAAAAATGGGTTTCGCGACACAGATTTGCGATGGGTGGCAGCGTAGCCGCGACGAATTCAGGCTGCTTCGCCGGTCCTTTGCCGCACGGCTGGTCGGCGGCGACGGCCCAAGGGTTCTGTTTTTCCCATCGGGGGATGACCAAGGGGCAAGCATGCTGCGTGCCTGCAAGATGGCGCGCGCACTGGCGGCGCAAGGCTGGGTTGCAGCGGCGGTTCCACCAACGCTGAAACGCGGCGGGCGGGCGCGCGTCATTCGCGCCTTTCGTCCCGATCTGCTGATCTTCCAGCAAGGCCGCTTGTCCCTGAACGATGCGGGTTCTGCCTTCGGTGTGCCCTATGTGCTGGACAGGGAGGACGCCGAATTTTTCCTGACGCACCTGCCCGGTCTGTCCGATGCGCCGGCCCGCCCCGTTCGCCCCCCGGCTGCTGGCAAGGCCGATGCGCTGCTTGTCCGCGTGGCCTGCGAACCTTCGCCCGGGGCGGCGGCACGGACCGACCGTTTCCTGCGCGAAATTCGTCAGCAAAGCGCAAAGTACCGACAGGCGGACGAAGAGCGGGCCAAGGCTCTTGGCGAGGCGTCGGCAGAGGTTTAGAACGGCACTCCGATCCCGCAGGAGAGCCCGATGGACACCAGCCCCCGTATCGCCCGCCTCATCGCATCCGAGATCAGTGCCAGCCCCGCGCAGGTGACGGCTGCCATCGGTCTGCTGGATGGCGGGGCGACTGTGCCCTTCGTGGCGCGTTACCGCAAAGAGGTGACGGGCGGGCTGGACGATACCCAG
Source organism: Paracoccus sp. (in: a-proteobacteria) (assembly GCF_047973135.1). GTDB lineage: Bacteria > Pseudomonadota > Alphaproteobacteria > Rhodobacterales > Rhodobacteraceae > Paracoccus. The sequence goes on along the minus strand of NZ_JBKEBL010000011.1, from coordinate 5,013 downwards.
CTTCGCACGCTGGCCGACCGGCTGGCCTATCTGCGCGAGATGGAGGCGCGGCGCGAGGCGATCATCGGCTCGATCCGCGATCAGGGCAAGCTGACCGACGAACTGGCGCGCGCCATCGCCGGGGCCGAGACCAAATCCGCGCTTGAGGATATTTATCTGCCCTACAAGCCCAAGCGCCGCACCAAGGCCATGATCGCGCGCGAAAACGGGCTGGAACCGCTGTTGCGCGCCATTCAGGACGATCGCGCCGCCGATCCCGAAAATCTGGCAGCGGGTTACGTGAGCGAGGCCGTGCCGGATGTGAAATCGGCGCTGACCGGCGCGCGTGACATTCTGGTCGAGGAATTGTCGGAAAACGCCGCGCTGCTGGGGGCGTTGCGCGAATTCATGCGAACCGGGGCGTTCATTGCGGCCAAGGTGGTGGCGGGCAAGGAAGATGCGGGGGCCAAGTTCAGCGATTATTTTGATCATCGCGAAAAATGGGCCGACATCCCTTCGCATCGCGCGCTTGCGATCCTGCGGGCTGCGAAAGAGGAAATCGTGACCATCGACATCGCGCCCGATCCTGACAACGGCGCGGCGCGGGCCGAGGGGATCGTGGTGCAGGCCATCGGGCGGCTGGGAAATGGTCCTGGTGACGACTGGCTGCGGCAGGCCGCAGGCTGGACATGGCGGGTGCGGCTGTCGAACACGATGTATATCGACCTGATGACCGAGCTGCGTAAACGCGCCCATGACGAGGCGATCCGCGTCTTTGGCCGCAATCTGAAGGATTTGCTGCTGGCCGCGCCCGCCGGTCCGCGCGCGACAATCGGTCTGGATCCGGGCATCCGTACAGGCGTCAAGGTGGCGGTCGTGGATGCGACGGGCAAACTGGTCGATACCGCGACGATCTATCCCTTTCAGCCCAAGAATGACCTGCGCGGGGCCGAGGCGGTGCTGCTGGCCCTGATCGCGCGGCACGATGCCGACCTGATCGCCATCGGCAACGGCACCGCCAGCCGCGAGACCGAGCGTCTGGTGGGGGATGTGCTGAAACGCCTGCCAAAGGGCGTCAGATCCCCGACGCGGGTGGTGGTGTCCGAAGCCGGGGCCTCGGTCTATTCGGCCTCGGAACTGGCGGCGAAGGAATTTCCCGATCTGGACGTGTCGCTGCGCGGCGCTGTGTCCATCGCGCGCCGCTTGCAGGATCCGCTGGCCGAACTGGTCAAGGTGCCGCCGGAATCCATTGGTGTGGGCCAGTATCAGCACGATGTCGATCAGCGGCAACTGGCGAAAACTCTTGAGGCCGTGGTCGAGGATGCGGTGAACGCCGTGGGCGTCGATCTGAACACCGCCTCGGCACCTCTGCTGGCCCATGTTGCCGGGCTGGGGCCGTCGCTGGCGCAATCCATCGTCGCCCATCGCGATGCGAACGGAGCTTTTCCTTCGCGGACGGCGCTGAAAAAGGTGACGGGGCTTGGTCCGCGTGCCTTCGAACAATGCGCTGGCTTCCTGCGCATCCGCGACGGCAAGGAACCGCTGGACGCCTCGTCCGTCCACCCCGAGGCATATGGCGTCGCGCGCAAGATCGTTGCCGCCTGCGGTCGCGACATACGCGCGATCATGGGCGAACCGGCGGCGCTGCGGGGGATCCGGGCCGAACAATTCGTGGACGAGCATTTCGGCCTGCCCACCATTCGCGACATTCTGTCCGAACTGGAAAAACCCGGCCGCGACCCGCGCCCCGGCTTTGTCACCGCCAGCTTTGCCGACGGGGTCGAGGATATCAAGGATCTGAAGCCCGGCATGTCGCTGGAAGGCACCGTCACCAATGTCGCGGCCTTCGGGGCCTTTGTCGATATTGGCGTGCATCAGGACGGGCTGGTTCATATCAGCCAGTTGGCCGACCGTTTCGTCAAGGATCCGAATGAGGTGGTGAAGGTTGGCGATGTGGTCAGGGTTCGCGTGACCGAGGTTGATGTCCCGCGCAAGCGCATCGGATTGACCATGCGCAAGGATGGCGGCGGGGCGGCTGATCGCGGTCCGCGTCCGGCGGCGGCCAAGGGACCGCGCGGGCCGAAGGGCGGCACATCCGCGCCACGGGGCACGGATAACGGACAGGGTTCATTCGGCGCGGCACTTATGGATGCCATGCGCAAACGTTAGGGAGAAAAAGATGACCAAATCCGGAGATTCCGAGGCAGCCGGATTTTGGCTGGACGACCCGGCGCATCGTGCCTTTCTGGTCATGGATGCGCGCCGCGCGCTGGATTTCTTTGATGCCAGCCCGCGCCCCGGCGGCGGTTTCGCGATTCTGGACGGGCAGCGCCACCCCCTGCCGGGCAGTTTGCAGGAACTGCATACCACGACCCGGCTGGTGCATTCCTATGCCCTTGGGCAGATGGCCGGGCGGCCCGACGCCGCCGGGATCATCGACCGGGGCATGGCCGATCTGTGGACGCGGCACCGTGATTCTGATCACGGCGGCTATGTCTGGTCCTTTGACGACAACGGCATCAGCGACGGCACCAAACTGGCCTATGGGCATGTGTTTGTGCTGCTGGCGGCCTCCAGCGCGAAAATGGCGGGGCATCCCGATGCCGACCGCCTGCTGGCTGATATTTCCGGCATTCTGGACCGGCACTATTGGGACGAAGCGCGGGGCCTTTTTCGCGATGAATTTGGCCGCGACTGGCAGCCCTTTTCCACCTATCGCGGGATGAATGCCAATATGCATGGGGTCGAGGCGCTGCTGACCGCGTTCGAGGCCACGGGGGATGCGGAATATCTGTCCCGCGCGGGCCGCATTCTGGATTTCTTCGTCGCGGGGCAGGCGGCAAATGGCGGCTGGCGTATCCCTGAACATTACACGGATGACTGGCAGCCCGACCGTGCCTATGCGGGCAATCCGATGTTCCGCCCCGCGGGTACGACGCCCGGCCATTCCTTTGAAATGGCCCGTTTACGCCTGCAACACTGGGATCTGTCGGGCCGACCCGCGACGGGCGCACCCGTGCAGGCGCGGCAACTGGTGCGGACCGCGCTGGCTGATGCCTGGAACGACGGGCTTGGCGGGTTCGCCTACACGCTGAAATTCGGGGGCGGGGTGGATAGCTCCGCGCGCTATTGGTGGCCCGTGACCGAGGCCATCGGCGTTCTGGCCGCTTTGCTGAAGCTGGACCGCGATCCGGCGGACGAGGCATGGTATCGCCGGTTGTGGGCCTTTGCCGACAGCCATTTGATTGACCACACGCAGGGCGGCTGGATCCCCGAACTGGATGACCGGAACCAGCCGGATTCAACCCAATTCGCGGGGCGGCCTGACATTTACCACGCCCTTCAGGCCGATCTTCTGCCGCTGGTGCCGGGCCTGTCCCGTGCGGCCGAGGCGCTGAGGCAGGCCGCACCGCTGGCAAGTGATTAACATTGATCATATCCATTCGCGCGGCGCGCCACCCGGACGCGCAATGCAGGTTTTCCAGAGGATTTGCTAACGTGTCAGGCAAGGGCGGTGCTTGCATCGCGGTTTTGAATGGACCTGTCCCATGGCTCTCTTCGATCTCCCGACTGGTTGTTCCTGCGTCCAGACCCTGTTGGGCGGCGCTGCCGACATGGTGCTTGACCGACAGGACGGGCAGGATAGCGTCACGCGGGTCGCCGGCGATGGTCGGTTCGAGACATGGCAGATCGACGCGGCCACGCACAGCTTTGTCGTCGCGGACCCGGCCGCCGGCACGCGGATCCTGACCGATTACGGCCCCGTCCCGGTCGAGAATCTGCGGCGCGGCGATCTGGTCGTGACGCGCGACTGCGGAATGCAGCCAATCGCATGGATCGGGGCCAGAATACTGCCGCAGCGGCTCCTGTCCGTTGAGCCGGATCAGCGCCCGATCCTTATCCGCGCGGGCGCACTTGGTCCCTCGCTGCCGAACCGCGACCTGTACCTCTCTCCACAGCAATGGGTGCGCGTGACATCCGAGGTGTCGCGGCACCTGTTCGGGATCGACGAATTGCTGGTCATGGCCAAAAGGCTGCTGCCGCTTGACGGGGTCAGCCGGGTCAGCGATTGCGGCGGCTTCACCTGTTTTCACCTGCTGCTGGAGGGGCCGGGCAGCATCTATGCCAACGGGGTCGAGACCAGCATTCAGGGGGCCACCCGACCGGGCCTGTCCGCCGACGCTGCGCAAGCCAGGTCTGGTACTACAGTTACATATATTGGCGAGTTTTCGATACGCGAGGGCTGCGGCGATCTGGTGTTGTCGTCGCCATCGGGACCAGCGCCAGATGAAGCTGGCCATTGGCGCGCCGGGTTGCAAAAGGCGCGCGATGAGGTATCGCAGGTCCGCAGTTGTCAGGGTTTGGGTGAGCTTTGCGATCACGCCGCTGCTGTCTGGTGCTGCGGACTCGTTTCGTTTTGTTTGCCAAATGCGGCGCAGCGTTGAGCGGCCGCGATGCTGGCGAGGAAGGCGGCCGCGGCCATCACGAGGCTCATGTGCCGGTGCCATCCGTGCCAAGAGCGCGCCTCGCTGCCCAAACGCACCCAACCGAAGGCCAAAAAGATGCTGCACGACATTTGGCAGGCGGAAACGCGAGAGGATGCACACAGCGCGTTCGACTTGTTCATCAAAACCTTCGAGGCGAAATACCCCAAGGCCACCGGATGCCGGGAGTGTCCTGAACTCTGTGTATCTTTCCCGGCCCATGCGGTTTCTGATACTCAAGCGTCGAAGCGCTCGCCGGACATTATGGCGAACTGGTTGCGGGCCGCAAACCATTCCCGGACGTTTCGGCCGTCTTTTTCGAAGTTGCGGATCGCGAGGTAGATCAGCTTGGTTGCGGCATCATCGGTCGGGAACGAGCCGCGTGTCTTGATCGATTTGCGGATCACCCGGTTCAGGCTTTCGATGGCGTTCGTGGTGTAGATGATCTTGCGGATCGCCGGATCGAAGGCGAAGAACGGGATTACCTCGGCCCAGGCCCGGCGCCAGGCCGGGGCGATGGAGGCGTATTTCCCGGCCCATTTTTCCTCGA
>NZ_JBKEBL010000085.1:0-4649 GCF_047973135.1 Paracoccus sp. (in: a-proteobacteria) | reverse complement strand
CTGCTGCAAGCTGGCTGCTGGTTGCCGGGGTCGGTGCGCTTGGCCTTTGTCGCCGCCGCTCTGCCTCGCAGAATTCCTGAACGCGGTCACACTGCGTATCATGACCACGCCAAGGCCGGTCCGGCATCGGACCGGCTTTTCCACAGTTCTCCACAGGCGGCGCCAATTTCGTTCCTCAGCGCCCCAGACGGTGATGCAGGCGCATCTGCAACAGGTTCACCCCCGGATTGCGGTCGCCAAGTTTACCGTTCGACATATGCGCCACGCCAAGCGACAGCGCGTTGCCGTCGGTCAGCCGATAGCCAACGGCAAGCTGGCTTTGGAATTCCAGAGCAAGGCCCAGATCATGCGCATCGTCGCTGCTGTGGTAATAGCCCGGCATCTCGCTAAGCTGCACGAACCAGCCGCCTTTGCCCAGATCGCGCGTCGCAACCAGCCCGGCACCGATGAAGCCGTTGCTTTGACCATCGCGGTACAGCCCGGCAGTCAGCCCCAGATCAAAGCCCATCCACGAGGTGAAGGGGTCGTGGTGGTATTCCACAGTTCCGAACGCGCTGTCATCTGCCTTGCTGTTGCTGAACTGCGTCCGACCCAACCCCAGCGTGACCTCTTTCGCGGCGGCAATGCCGCCGCACAGAAACATCACTACCGCAGCGGCGGAAATTCCGGCCCTGGACATCCCGCAATAACCTTCACTCACTCATAGGCATACGTATTTCCCCAAGCTGGCGCCATGCAACGCTGTTGCGCAAGCGCGCTGACCGCAAGAAGTGATGGAAAAGCCCGCAGGTGATGCAAAATCGCCGCGCGGAAGGCAGAAAAGCGCAAGCGTCCGGCCTGCCGAACGAACGGGCCGGACGCAACCGGGCACGATGCCCCAAAGTCGGACGAATCAGTTCGCCGCCAGTTGTGCCGTGCAGGCTCGGGCGGCCTCGATGGCGGCGTGGCTGCCGGTCAGGTCGATCGCAACACCCTCGCCATTCGTGTCCGAAAAGGCCAGCATCGTCTGCCCGGCCTCCATATCGGCGACGAAATCGGGGTTGTTGGCGACGAAATAGCCGCCCTGATAGCCCTCGGAGAGGCCATGTTCCCGCATCATGGCCTTGCCGGAATAGGCATTGCCGTTGACGGTGATGGTGATGTCCTGCTCACCGGCCGTGATGCCCAGATCGACGGGTGTGAATACGCCGACATAGCCAAGGCTGTGGTCGGCGGTCAGACCCATCTGAACTACGTTGCCATTCGAGTCCTGCCCCTCGGCCAGGCAGGATTGGCGCTGCACATCCGCATAGATGATCCAGGGCCCGGCTTCACCGACCTGCTCGAAACTGTCAGTGCCGGGCGACAGAACCTGAGCCGAGGCGACCCCCGCCAGCATCGCGACGGCGGCGGCCGAGGCCAACGCTTTGACGGTCCATTTGATCGAATACATAACTGGCACTCCATGGTTGAAATTGTGTCGCGTTCGCAGGTGGCCAACACAGCCCGCCGGGATTGGTTCCCGGCGGCGGGCGATTTCCTGCGCCGCCCCCGATGACGTGATGACGCATGGTCCGCGCCGCGCCCCGGCCCGGAGCTTGCGCCGATGCGGGCGGGCCTTTAGAAGCGGCCAGCATCGAACGAAGAAAGGCGAGGTGGGATAATGGGTTTTCGCATGGGAATCGTGGGGCTGCCGAATGTCGGCAAATCCACCTTGTTCAACGCGCTGACGAAAACCGCCGCCGCGCAGGCCGCGAATTTTCCCTTTTGCACGATCGAGCCGAATGTGGGCGAGGTCGCGGTTCCTGATCCCCGGCTGGACAAGCTGGCAGAAATCGCGGGCAGCAAGCAGATCATCCCTACCCGGATCACCTTTGTCGATATCGCCGGGCTGGTGAAGGGGGCCAGCAAGGGCGAGGGGTTGGGCAATCAGTTTCTGGCCAATATCCGCGAGGTGGATGCCATTGCCCATGTGCTGCGCTGTTTCGAGGATGGCGATGTCACCCATGTCGAGGGCCGCGTCGATCCCATCGCCGATGCCGAGGTGATCGAGACCGAACTGATGATCGCCGACATGGAATCCATCGAACGCCGCCTCGCCAATCTTGCGCGCAAGCTGAAGGGTGGCGACAAAGAGGCGGTGGCGCAGGAACGTCTGCTGAAGGCGGCGCTGGCCGTTCTGGAACAGGGCCGGCCCGCGCGCTCGGTCGAGGTGGCCGAGGACGACCGCAAGGCGTGGAACATGCTGCAATTGCTGACTGCAAAGCCCGTTCTGTTCGTCTGCAATGTCGAAGAGGAAAACGCGGCAAAGGGCAACAGCCAGTCCGCGCGCGTGGCCGAAATGGCCGGGGCGCAGGGCATGGGTCATGTGGTGATTTCCGCGAAGATCGAGGAAGAGATCAGTCAGCTTGCCACCGACGAACAACAGATGTTCCTGGGTGAGCTGGGTCTGGACGAGGCCGGGCTGGACCGGCTGATCCGCGCGGGATACGACCTGCTGGGCTTGCAGACCTATTTCACCGTCGGCCCGAAAGAGGCCCGCGCCTGGACGATCCGCAAGGGCACGCTGGCCCCGCAAGCGGCAGGCGAGATCCATGGCGATTTCGAAAAGGGCTTTATCCGCGCGGAAACCATCGCCTTTGTCGATTATGTGTCAGGCAAGGGCGAAGCGGGCGCGCGCGAGGCAGGCAAGCTGCGGGTCGAGGGCAAGACCTATGAGGTCAAGGATGGCGACGTCCTGCATTTCCTGTTCAACGCCTGACCGGCGCAGCCTATCGCTTTCGTTCCCAACGCCCTGATTCTTCTGACCAGTATTCCGCATTTATACCCGCCCCCGTCAGGGCTTTCCATTGCTCGCGGGCGCGGGTGAGGGCGTCGGAATTGCCGCCGTCGAAGATGATGCAGGCGCGCTGAAGCTTTGTGCATTCGGCGGTCGTCACCTCGGCCCCGTCAAGCGCCATCAGACAGGATGCATCATTGGTGGCGGGCTGGCCCGGCAGGGTCAGCAGAACCGGCTGGCGGGGGTCATGAGGGCCGCCCGCGATGCCATGGGGCAGGAAATCGTCACGCAGCCACAGTTGCGCGTCCAGCCACTCCATACGGGCGGAATCACAGCCGCGCAGCTCTACGCGCCAGCCCGCCGCAAGGGATTTGCCAATCAGCACGGGCAGCAAATCCTCGGCGGGCGAGCGGGTGAGGTGATAGAACAGCGCGTTGCCCATTCGCCCCCCTCAGCCTGCGCGATACCGGTGCGCGCGCCTCATTTCGTTTCGTACCGGTCACGGATCAGCCGGTCCAGCGTCATGACGCCCCAGCCCGTCGCGCCCTTGGGCGCCAATTCGGTCGCCGATGGCGGCAGGGCCACGCCCGCGATGTCGATATGCGCCCATGCCTGCCCCTCGCGGATGAACCGCTGAAGGAACTGGGCGGCCGTGATCGAGCCGGCGGGGCGGCCGCCCGTGTTCTTCATATCGGCCAGCCGCGACTTGATCTGCTTGTCATAGGCCGCGCCAAGGGGCAGACGCCACGCACCCTCGCCCTCGGCCCGCGCCGAGGCAAGGATGCCGTCTGCCAACCTGTCGTCATTGGAAAAGACGCCCGCGTTTTCATGCCCCAACGCGATGATGACGGCACCGGTCAGCGTTGCAAGATCGATCACCGCCGCCGGTTCGAAACGGGTCTGCGCGTACCACAGCACATCGGCCAGAACCAGCCGCCCTTCGGCATCGGTGTTGATGACCTCGATCGTATCGCCCTTCATGGATTTCACGATGTCGCCGGGGCGCTGCGCGCGGCCATCGGGCATGTTCTCGACCAGACCGACAAGGCCCACGACATTCGCTTTGGCCCGGCGCAGCGCCAGCGCGCGCATCACGCCCGCCACGACACCCGCGCCGCCCATGTCCATGGTCATTTCCTCCATCCCGGCGGCGGGCTTGATGGAAATGCCGCCGGTGTCGAACACGACGCCCTTGCCGACCAGCGCCAGCGGCGCCTCGTCCCCGCCGCCGTTCCAGCGCATCACCACCACCTTCGAGGGGCTTTCGCTGCCCTGCCCAACGCCCAGCAAGGCACGCATGCCCAGCCTGGCAAGCTGGGGTTCCTCAAGCACCTCGACGGTGAGGCCGATTTCCTCCATCGCCTTCAGGCGGTCGGCGAAATCGGTGGTGGTCAGGATATTGGCGGGTTCGTTGACCAGATCGCGGGTAAAGAACACCGCCTCGGCCAGCGCCGCGCCATCCTGCGCGGCCTTGGCGACAGCCTGCGGATCCTTGACCATAAAGCTGACCCGCGGCTTTTCCGCGCCCTCGTCGCCATCCTTCGCCTCAGGGGCGGTCTTGTAGGCCGAAAAATCATAGCCGCGCAGCGCGAGGCCAAGGGCGATCTGATCGGCGCGCTTATGCACACCGGCCAGAACCAGCGTATGAACCTTGCCCAGCCTTGCACCGATGGCCGCACCCGCCTTGCGTGCCTCGGCCACGGTGGCATTGGCGGGCAGGGCAATCAGGTGCAGCGCCTCGGCGGCCATACCCGCCGGAAAGGCCAGTTCCAGCGCCTCGCCGGGTTTCAGCCCCTTGCCTGCCCCGGATTCCAGCGCGCGCTGCGCCGCCTCGCGTGCGGCGCGAGGCAGACCGGCTGGCAAGCGGCCCTGCGAGGCGACGATCAGCGCG
>NZ_JBKEBL010000235.1:0-27467 GCF_047973135.1 Paracoccus sp. (in: a-proteobacteria) | reverse complement strand
CGAAATGCAGGTCGATTCCGCGCTGGATCCGCTGCTGCGCGAAAGGCTGCTGCCGGGCGCGCGGCTGGACGGCGCGGCCAATGTGCTGATCTTTTCCAGCAGCGATGCGGCCTCGGCCACGCGCAATGCGCTGAAAATCAAGGCTGGCGGGCTGGAGGTCGGGCCGTTCCTGATGGGCTTGGGCAGCCGCGCGCATGTCGTGTCCCGCTCGATCTCCGCGCGCGGCCTGCTGAACATCAGCGCCCTGGCCGGCACGCCCGTTGCGCATTACAGCTAGGGCTGCGGGGCAAGGCCGGTTCCGACCGGCCCTGCCCCCCCCGGCATTCCGCCAAGGCGGCTTGCAACCCGGTCCATCCCGGTTGATAATTTTGTTGTCAAAACGTCGCAGCATCGCGCAAGAAACTTGCAAATGGCCTTGGGCTCGCGTAACGAACGCCCCAAAGTCGCGGAGGGCATACCATGGCATACAAAGACGTCTATGCAACCTGGAAATCCGATCCGGAAAGCTTCTGGATGAAGGCTTCGGGGTTGATCGATTGGGACCGCGCCCCCGGCCGGGCCTTCTTTGATCAGGGACCAGCGGGCGAATGGTTCGCCGACGCCATGGTCAACACCTGCTGGAACGCCGTGGATCGCCATGTAAAGGCCGGGCGCGGCGATCAGCTTGCCATCATCCATGACAGCCCGATCACCCATTCCTACAAGGGCATCACCTATCGCGAATTGCGCGACCGCGTGGCCAGCCTTGCGGGCGCGCTGCGCGCCAAGGGGATCGGAAAGGGCGACCGGGTCATCATCTATATGCCCATGGTCCCCGAGGCGATCGAGGCGATGCTGGCCTGCGGGCGGCTTGGCGCGATCCACTCGGTCGTGTTCGGCGGTTTTGCCGCGCATGAGCTGGCCGTGCGCATCGACGACTGCCAGCCCAAGGCGATCATCGCCGCCTCTTGCGGGTTAGAGCCGGGGCGCGTCGTCCATTACAAGCCGCTGCTCGACAAGGCCATCGAACTGGCCAGCCACAAGCCCGATTTCTGCGTCATCTTCCAGCGCGAACAAGAGGTCGCCGAACTGACCGAGGGCCGCGATGTCGCCTGGCACACATTCCAGTACGGCGTCGAACCCGCCGAATGCGTCCCGGTCGAGGGAAACCACCCCTCATACATCCTGTACACCTCGGGGACGACCGGCCAGCCCAAGGGCGTGATCCGGCACACGGCGGGGCAGCTTGTCGCGCTGAACTGGACGATGAAGAACATCTACAATATCGACGCGGGTGACGTGTTCTGGGCGGCCTCGGATGTGGGCTGGGTCGTGGGCCACAGCTATATCTGCTATGCGCCGCTGATCGCGGGCGCGACCACCATCGTTTTCGAGGGAAAACCCGTCGGCACCCCCGATGCGGGCACTTTCTGGCGAGTGATTCAGAACCACAAGGTCAAAAGCTTTTTCACCGCCCCCACCGCCATCCGTGCCGTCAAGCGCGAGGATCCGGACGGTACGCTGATCGGCAATTACAACCTGTCCAGCCTTCAGGCGCTGTTCCTTGCGGGCGAACGCGCCGATCCCGACACGATCCAGTGGGCCGAGAACAAGCTGAACGTTCCGGTAATCGACCACTGGTGGCAAACTGAAACCGGCTGGTCCATCGCCGCCAACCCCTTTGGCATCGAACATCTGCCGGTCAAGAAGGGCAGCCCTTCGGTCGCCATGCCGGGCTATGACGTGCAGATCCTCGACGAGGGTGGTCAGCCCGTCGCCCCCGGTACGCTTGGGGCCATCGCTGTGAAGCTGCCTTTGCCGCCGGGCACACTGCCGACGCTGTGGAATGCCGAGGCGCGGTTCAGGAAATCATACCTGGACCATTTCCCCGGCTTTTACGAAACCGGCGATGCGGGCTATGTGGATGAGGACGGCTATCTTTATATCATGGCGCGCACCGATGACGTGATCAATGTCGCGGGGCACCGCCTGTCCACCGGCGCGATGGAAGAGGTTCTCGCCTCGCACCCTGCCGTTGCCGAATGCGCAGTGATCGGGGTCAGCGACAAGCTGAAGGGGCAAATGCCGCTTGGCTTGCTGTGCCTCAAGAAAGGCGTCCAGACGCCGGATGCGCAGGTTGTCGAAGAAGTCGTGAAGATGGTCCGCGACCAGATCGGCCCGGTCGCGGCCTTCAAGCTGGCCTGCGTGGTGGACCGCCTGCCCAAGACCCGCTCGGGCAAGATCCTGCGCGCCACCATGGTCAAGATCGCCGATGGCGAGGAATTCAGGATGCCCGCGACCATCGACGACCCCGCCATCCTGGATGAGATCACTGCGGCGCTGAAGGATGTGGGTTATCCAGAGGCGGGCTAACGCCGGGCCGGGGTCAGGTTGAACGAAACAGGCGGGCTTGCCCGCCGCCGCCGCCCGGTGCACCCTGCGCCCATGATTCCCGAATCCCTCGTCACCTTCGCAGGCAGCTTTCTCGACCGCGCGGACCGTCTGCGCGGCGATGCGGTCACGCTTGCCCGCCATCTGGCCGACCCGGCCAGCCGCGTCTCGCCCTTCTGGCACGGCAAGCCCCTGTTCGACCTGACCGATGACGGCCCGCGTCTGGCATGGCTGTCGGCGCAGGACAAGCTGATCACGGGCTGCACGGAACCGACGATCTTCATGGGGCTGGACGATCAGGGCGTTGCGCATTTCGCCGCCGATGTCTCGACCATCGCGCCGCCCGATGAACGGCCCGCCGATTTCGTCGATCAGCGGACACTGGATCTGTCCGAAACCCGCAAATTCATTGACCTGCGCGCGGTCATGGGCGAGATCGACCACCGTGACGCCGGCATCGCCGCCGCTGCCAAGGGCATGTTCGAATGGCGCGCGACACATCATTTTTGCGCCAATTGCGGGCACCGCAACCGCGTCGCGCATGGCGGCTGGCGCTTTGACTGCCCCGGCTGCGGTCGCCAGCACTTTCCGCGCACCGACCCGGTGGTCATCATGCTGGTGCTGGATGGCGACAAGGTGCTGCTGGGTCGTCAGTCGGTCTGGCCCGAGGGGATGTATTCCCTGCTGGCCGGTTTCATGGAACCAGGCGAAACCGTGGAAGAGGCCGTCCGCCGCGAGGTCATGGAGGAAGCGGGCGTCCGCGTGGGCGAGGTGCGCTATGTCACCTCGCAGCCCTGGCCCTTCCCCGCCTCGCTGATGATCGGCTGCGCGGCACGGGCCGAAACGACACGGATCAGCATCGACACGCAGGAGCTGGAACAGGCGCTTTGGGTCAGCAAGGCCCGGATCACGCGGGCGCTTGCCGGTCAGGACGACCAGATCGCCCCCGCCCGCAAAGGAGCCGTCGCCCAGATCATCCTGCGCTGCTGGAGCGAGGGTCTGATCCCGGATTTCGGCGGTTAGGCAGAACTTCCGAAAAGCGGGTACGGGTTTTCGGATATAGCTGACGGAAGCCAATTTGATCATCAAATTAGCTTCTGTCGGCTATACAACATGGGAAGATAGATCGTGGTCGATTTTCTCATGTCGCAAATGCGCTACAGTTGATTTCCTTGGGAAATCTGCGGTGCAGATGCGATGAAATCAATCTTCTGAAGAAAATGGTGCCCGGAGGCGGACTCGAACCACCGACACGCGGATTTTCAGTCCGCTGCTCTACCAACTGAGCTATCCGGGCCCTTGCCGACCATCTTCGATCCGGGCACAGGGCGGTGTTTACGAGGACATCGCGGGACTGTCCAGACCATATCTCATGATTTTTTCAACCCGTCGTCGTCTTGTGCGGGCAGATCCTCCAGCGGAGTGCCCGGCACCACATAATCGCCACGCAGCCAGCGCGCGAGGTCAATATCCGCACAGCGTTTCGAACAAAACGGCCGGTAGGCAGCCGCGCTTTCCTTGCCGCAGATCGGACAGGCGGGCATCACGATTCCCCGATCAACCGCATCAGGGGAACACGGTCGCGCTTGCGGTTGATCTCGTACAGGCCCATCGTCGTCCAGCCGATCAGCGTCGTCTCGGCAGCCTCGCCCTTGAAGGCCGCCTGAAGAACCTGATCCAGCGTGGCACGGTCGCGTTTGGGCATCGGGGCAAAGTCCACGGCGACCTGACCGCCCAGGCCACGCAGGCGCAACTGGCGCGGCAGGTCGCGCGCCAGCGCAATATTCGCTTTCAGTGCGGCGGCGGGCGATGTGTCATTGCCGGTATTCACGTCGATGGCCACCAGCGCGCGGGTGGGCTCGATCGCGGCGCTGGCACCGCCGGGCAGCGGCAGCAGATCAGACAGCAACGCCTCCAGCGCGTCGGTCACGCCGCAGCGGTCAAAACTGTCCTCGCCTTCCTCGATGGCGTCGGGGGCGGGTTCGGCCCACTCCATCCAAGCCTGTTCCCAGGCGGTAGGGGCATCCAGCAGATATTCGGGCGGGCCATCGCCTTCCGACAAAAGCCGGTCCGCAACCTCGATCAGGGCGGCAAGTTCGTCGGCAACCTCGTCCTGCGGGGCCGTCGCCGCGACGCTGCGCATGATCATGCCATAGTCGCGCCCATCCAGTTGCGCCCGCCCCAAAGCCTCAAGCGCGGCGCGGATTTCCAGGTCGCGGATGCGGCGCGAGATGCTGACACCCGGTGCGTCCGGCGTGACCAGAACATGACGTCCGCGCAGCAACAGCCGCGCCGATAGCGGGATCGCCTTGCCATCCTCGGCCACGCCCCGGACCTGCACCAGCATCGGCCGCCCCTCGCGCAGGCCCGAGCGTTCGCGCAGATAGCCGCGCTGGCCATCGGGCAGGCGCAGGAAGGCCGCGCCCTGACCCTTCATCAGCCGTTCGACAACGCCGCGAACGATGGTTCCGGGCGCAAGGACATCAGGCGTCAGAATCAGATCGACAAGCTGACCGTCCTGCATCAGCGCGGCAGCCTCTTCCCTGTTCAGGTGCCCCAGCACCACCATCCTGCCCTTCATGACCGGCCTCCGAATATGCCTGCGGCGGCCAGCATGGCGGCGGTTTCCGACAGCGGCAAGCCGACCACGGCGGAAAACGAGCCCTGAATCCACGGGATGAACCCCGCCGCCGCGCCCTGAATGGCATAGCCGCCCGCCTTGCCTTGCCAGTCGCCAATGTCGAGATAGCGTTCCAACACGGCATCGTCGATGCTGCGCATCCGAACCTGCGTCTGGACCAGCCGCGATCTGGTCCGATCCGCGTCACGCAGCGCGATGGCGGTCAGAACCTTGTGACGGCGGCCCGACATCAAGCGCATGAAGGCGGCAGCCTCGGCGCGGTCGGCGGGCTTGCCCAGAATGCGGCGGCCAACGGCGACGGTGGTGTCGGCGGTTAACAGAACCTCGCCCGGCGACAGCGGCAGCGCAGCGGCCTTTTCCAGCGCCATGCGCAGGACATAGTCGCGCGGCGCTTCGGCCTTTGCCGGGGTTTCGTCGATATCGGCCACGCGTATTTCTGCGGGCACCAGACCGATCTGGACCAGCAGTTCAAGCCTTCGCGGGCTGGCTGATCCAAGGATCAGCCGGTACGGTATCGGTTGCGGCATTGCGCGCCGGGCCTATTTGAAGCGGTAATTGATCCGCCCCTTGGTCAGGTCGTAGGTGTTCATTTCGACCTGCACCTTGTCGCCTGCCAGAACACGGATGCGGTTTTTGCGCATCTTTCCTGCCATATGGGCGATGATCTCATGGCCGTTCTCAAGCTCGACCCTGAACGTCGCATTCGGCAGGAGTTCCTTCACGACGCCGGGGAATTCGAGCATTTCTTCCTTGGCCATGGTCACTCCATCAAGACTGCTCCTGAGAATCAGGACCAGCGTTAGATGCGTCCATGCTGCGGTGAGTTCAAGGGAAAAGCGTTGCCTCAATTCCGATTCGCGGCTTTTGCCGCTGCGATCCCGACGACGGCATCCCCTTTCTCATCCGCGGCGGGGTCACGAAATGCATCCCGGTCCGCAAGATCGTCGATCGGGGGTTCGTATCCGGCGGCGCTGACCGGGTTTTGCGCCGCAAGCCGGGGATCATGAAGGCGGATGGCATGGCATCCCTCGGCCTCGCCGAACTTGCCGCGTGCGATCAGTTGCCCGCCCGGAGTTTCGATCCGCGCCTCGGTCAGGCTGGCGCGGGGCAGCGACAGAACCTGCCCCGGTACCAGCGCCCGGATTTCGCCAAGCGTGATCCGGCGGCGGCAGAGGATGCCGACCAGTTCGACCGGCGCGGTCTGAATGGCGTGGGCCAGCGACGCTGCGGCAGGCATGTCCGGCCGGGCCTCGGTTGCTGCCTCGTTCCGCGCGGGCCGCACTTCGCCTTCCCTGGGTTTGTCGTCCTTGTCGGGCCTGGGTGCCGGAACCGGAATATCCTGCGGCAGGGCCAGCAGAATCTGACTGTCGCGGGTTTCCGCCCCGCCAAGGCGCAGGCGAAAATCGATGCTGCGATAAGGCTTGTCTTCCAGCATCAGGGCCAACGGCCGGGGATCGTCCAGCCAGGTCGCATAGCGGAAACCCGACAACCCCTCGAACCCGTCCAGCGGCACAAGTTCGGCATCCAGTTCGGCCATCAGCGTGTTGACAAATTCGGAACAGATCAGCGCGTCGGCGCGGGTCAGCTTGCGCCTTTCGGCAGGCCGGGCAGTGATCCGGCCAAGGGTCTGGATTTCGATCAGCGACGTCATCGTCTCGGCGCAGAGGGCAATCACGCCAAGCGCTTCGCCCGGTCCCTGCAACACGATCAGCAGACCGGACGCGGGCAGCAATTCCGGCAGTTCAGCCAGCGTCATCGCCCCCGGCGCGACCGACACCGGCTGCACGGGCAGGTGGTACAGCCGGTTCGCAATCCGCCCGATCGCAGTCGCCGCCGCGCGCGCGGGCGTAGGCGGGGGCAGTTGCGGCAATTGCGGTGCGCGCCCGGAACCGGTGTCAGCCCGGTTCCGCGCCCGCAGAAGCCGCCTGAGGACGCCCGTATCGTCATCCCTGACAGGATTATTCATCGCCGCGTTCTGCACCATTTGCCCAATTCCGAATCGTCACCTTCATGCCGTCAATCTGGCAAGAATGGGTTGAGAAAGGGTTTACGACGCCGCGATTTCCTGCCCCTCACCGTCACGGCGCAGGGGCGGGCGTTTCGGCAGGCCAATCCGGAAGGCCGCGCCGCCCTGACCGGGCAGGTAATTGATATCGCCGCCCAATGTCTCCATGATCTCGCGGCAGATGGCAAGGCCAAGCCCCGCGCCACCCGCCCGCGCCGGATCGTTCAGCCGGGCAAATTTCTCAAAGATCAGGGACTGGCGTGCGCTGTCGATGCCCTGCCCGTTATCCATGATGTCGATCTGCGGCCCGCCACCCGGACGGCGGGCAACGCGGATCGTCAGCACCGGCCGTTCGGCGCTGCAATATTTGCGGGCGTTGGTGATGACATTGATCAGCACCTGCAACAACCGGTCGGGATCGGTGATCACGCCCAGATGTTCCGAGGGAATATCGCGTTCGACGGTGAAAATCCGTTCCGGGCGGGTGGCCGAGGCCGCCGACAGCGCACGCGTGATCAGGTCATGCACATTCGTGGCCGAGACGGCCAGTTGCGCCCGCCCGCTTTCCAGCACCGACAGGTCCAGCAGATCGTCCAGCAGCCGGGTCAGCCGCCCGGCCTCGGCATGGATGATGTCGGCAAAGCGGGTGCGTTCTTCATCCGACAGGTCAGGGGTCTTGAGGATTTCGGAAAAGGCCCGGACCGAGGTCATGGGCGTGCGCAATTCATGGCTGATCTGGCTGAGAAACGCGTCCTTCTGTACCGACAGCGCGGTCAGCTTGTCATTCGCCTCGCGCAGCTTGCGGGCGGTTCGTTCCAGCTCGGCCGTGGCAGTTTCCAGACGCTGCGCCTCTTCCTTGGCGCGCTGCGCCTCGTCAGCCACCTCCATCAGATCGGACACGGTCAGCGCCATTCCGCCCGCCACCCGCTCGATCATCGCATGCGCCGTGGCTGCCCCGACCGAACCCGCCAGCCGCCGTTCCAGCCCGGTCAGGAAATTCGGCGTCAGATCGGGCAGAAAACCGGATTTGCCCTGCGCGCTGGCCTCGGCCTGAAAATAGCGCAGCGCCGGATCGCCGCCCCAGACACGTCGTGCCATGGCCAGCAGCGGCTCGGCCCGGTCCTCGCTGCTGGCGGTCCGGCTGTGGCGGATCGGCTGGACGGCGCTGACAAAGGACAGGCCCTGCAACCGTTCCACCGGGTCGGGAAAGCCAAAGATCGACACCGTGATGAAGGCGGCTGTGTTGACGGCCAGCGACAGGAAGATCGCAAATGCCAGCGGGTCGGCCCCGGCGGGCGGCACGAAAGCATGGCCGATCCCGACCGACGGCAGAAAGATCATGGCCATCCAGATCGCAAATCCGCAGCCGACGCCGGAATAGGCCCCCAGCCGGTTCGCCCCGCGCCACAGCAGCCCACCCAGCAGCGCAGGCAGTACCTGCGCCATGCCGGTAAAGGCCACCAGTCCCATCGAGGCCAGCGCCGCCGACCCGCCCGATGCCTGATGATAGACCCAGCCGGCTGCGACCACCGCAAGGATCGCCAGCCTTCGGGCGTTCAGGACAAAACCGCGCAGATCCTCGGGTTCGCCATCGGCGGCCGGGCGGCGGCGCAGCGTCAGCCACAGGGGCGTCAGCCAGTGGTTCGAGATCATCGTGGACAGAGCGATGGCGCTGACCACCACCATCGAGGTCGCCGCTGAAAACCCGCCGAGAAAAACCAGCAATGCCAAAAGGTTCTGTCCAGAAGCCTGAGGCAGGGTCAACATGTAAAGATCGGGGTTGGAACCGGCGGGCAGCATATCGGCCCCGACAAGGGCAATCGGCATCACGAACAGCGACATCGCGAACAGATAGGCCGGAAAAGCCCAACCCGCGACATGCAGCCGTTCCTCGTCCGCGGCCTCGACCACCATCACCTGAAACATGCGCGGCAGGGTCAGGACCGCCGCAGCCGAGACCGCGATCAGCGCGGTCCAGCGGTCAGGGCGCAGCACCCAACCCTCGCGCGCGGGATCGCTGGCCGCCGCAGCCATCCGCGCCATGATGTCGGCGGGACCATCGGCCAGCCCCCAGACGACAAACGCCCCAAGCGCCAGAAATGCCACCAGCTTGACCATCGCCTCCAGCGCGATGGCTGTGACGACGCCGTGATGACGCTCATCCGCGGCCAGATTGCGCGTTCCGAACAGGATGGTGAACAATGCCAGCCCCGCCGCCACCCACAGCGCCGTTCCGCCGCCAAGCGGGTCGCCATTCGGGGCCTGCGTCGCGAATACCTCGAATGACAGGCGCACCGATTGCAGTTGCAGCGCGATATAGGGCGTGGCCGCGATGACGGCGATCAGCGTCACAAAACCCGCCAGCGCATTGGATTTGCCGAACCGCGCCGAGATCAGGTCGGCAATCGAGGTGACATGATGCATCCGCGCGATCCGCACCAGGCGCCGCAGCCCCCACCACGCCCCGGTGAAAACCACGGTCGGCCCGATATAGATCGTCGCAAACTCCAGCCCGGACCTGCTGGCATAGCCAACCGCGCCGTAAAACGTCCAGGCCGAGCAATAGACCGACAAGGACAGGGTATAGACCAGCGGATGATCCAGCCAGCGTACCCTGCCCCGCTGCGCCGCGCGGTCGGCGGCAAAGGCCACTCCGAACATCAGCGCGACATAGGCCAGACAGCAGGCGACCAGCGTTTCAAAGGGCATCGGGGCGGTTTCCGTCGGGCCCGGTCACGGGGCTGCCCGCGTTCAGGGTCCGCGCCTCGGCCCGGATCAGGGCGCGATGCAGCAGGTGAACGGCAAGGATCAGCAGCGCCCACATGCCGAACAACCACAGCGTGCCCAGGCCAAAGCTGAACTGGCGCGGCATCCACCAGACCGGCAGCATCATCGCCAGCACCGCACAGACCGGCAGCACCCGCGCCGCGTCGCCCAGACGGCGGCGGCGGAACGAGGCGCGTTCCAGAAACAATGGCAGCTCTGTCATTTCTTGGCCTCCGTCACGTCAGCATCCGACGCACCTGTTCGCGCAATTCATCATTTGCAAAGGGCTTTGCCAACACCGCATCGGCTTGCGCCGTCCCCGGCGAATCCTGCCCCCGCGCCGTCAGCATCAGCACCGGCGTCGCGGCAAGGCCGTGATCGGCATCGCTGCGCAGATCGGCCAGAATTTCCGTGCCGGATCGGTTCGGCAGCATCAGGTCCAGAATGATCAGACGCGGGCGCATTTCACGGATGGCCTCGATCCCCCCCAGACCATCATGATGCAGCGCCAGCCGCCAGCCGTCGCGGGTCAGGATAAAGCGCACCGCCTCGGCGATGTTGCGTTCGTCCTCGATCATCAGAATGTCGAGCGTCATGCCTGCCGTGGCGCCTCCGGATTGCTGCCCCGACCAGTTTGCAGCAAGGCCGCCGGATGGGAAAGCCCCGGAAGGTTCATAGCGGTGACAGGATCGAGGGTTCACGCCGCGCCGCGCAATCGGAACGTGGACAGATCCGGCATGACGGACCGATATTGATCAGCGGCCCGCCCGTCACGGCGGCGGTTTCGGCGGGCTGAATCAGCATCTGCGCGCGGGTCAGGACCGGGCCGTCGATACCCTGCGGCTGACTGCGGGTCGCATAGCTGAGCGTGACAAACTCGTCCCCCTGCGGCGTCCTGACCCTTGCGCTGATCGCCGTCTGGGGCGCGGCCAATGCCTGAAACAATGGCCAAAGCGGGCAGGCATCGCCGGGGCGCGGCAACGGAAAGCCCGGCGCGGGCCTGCGCAGCGTCAGCGCGCCCGAGCCGTCGCAGACCAGCAGCCCTGCCGTCTCGAACCCGGCGGGACGCAGCGCCGCCAGCCGCCGCATCACCAGATCCAGCGGCGCGTCCAGACGTGCCGAGATGCGCAGAGGATCACCCCCGGCCGCAGCCCCGGCCAGTGCGGCATCAGGCAGTGCCGCCTGTTCCGCCTGCATGCGCGCAAGATGATCACGTGCCAGCGCCCGCGCCGCGTCCGAGGCCAGATCGGGCGCTTCGTCGATCGGGGCCATGCCCGCCGCCATCCAGCCCTCGACCTCTTCCTGCGGAGTGAAAATCCCGCCCTCAGCCTCGAAACTGTCCAGATAGGCGACCAGCGCCTGCGCGGTCGTGGACAGGCGCAGGCTGTCCTCGGCCAGATTGGCGTGAAAGCGGTGCCGCCATTCGTCGGGAATTTCGCGTTCATCGGCCAGAATCGATGCGGTCGAGCGCAGCGAGGTCACGGCCGACAGAACCTCGTGCAGCGTCGTCAGCAGATAGGGGTCCTGCGTCATCCGGTCAGACAGGTTGACCAGTTGCCGTTCCAGCGCGTCGGCACGCCGCCCCGTCGCGATCATCGCGCCCGCCCAACCGGGAAACCGCGCCAGAAATTCCGGGGCCTGCGCCACTTCGGGCGCGGCATCGCCCGCCGGCGATGGTGCCCGTGCCGCCGCCTCGCGCAGTGCCGAAATCCGCGCCTCTTGCCGCCCCGAGGCCAGTTCGTCCGCAGGTACCTGCAACACCTCGGCCAGCCGCGTGACCAGATCGGCCCCCACCGGACGACGGTTATGTTCGATCAGGTTCAGATAGGCAGGCGAGATCCCGACCTCGCGCGCCACATCCGCCTGTCGCCGTGACAGCGCAAGGCGGCGTTCGCGGATTCGGGTTCCGGTCAGGATATGGGTGGCACCGCGCGGGTTCATATGCAGATGAAACAGCGCAAGCCCCGGTCACGCAAGCCTATACCGCAATACCGTGACGTCCCGCCAGATCGGTAAAATACTGCCACGCGACCCGGCCCGAGCGCCCTCCCCGCGTCGCCTGCCATTCGATCGCCCCGGCGCGCAGGTCTTCGTCGGAAATCACCAGACCAAAAGCATCGCAATAGCCGCGCACCATCGCCAGATATTCGTCCTGCGAACAGGGGTGGAACCCCAGCCACAGCCCGAAACGGTCCGACAACGAGACCTTTTCCTCGACCGCCTCGCCCGGATGGATCGCGGTCGAGCGTTCATTGTCGATCATGTCGCGCGGCATCAGGTGACGCCGGTTCGATGTCGCATAGAGAATCACATTCGCGGGACGCCCGCTGATCCCGCCATCCAGCACCGCCTTCAGCGATTTATATTGCGTGTCGTCATGGCTGAAGGACAGATCGTCGGAAAACAGCAGAAAGCGCCGGTCCGTGGCCCGTCCCAGAATGGCCAGCAGCCGCCCGACCGAGCCCAGATCCTCGCGCGCAATCTCGACCAGAACCAAAGGCAGGCCCTGCGCGGCGGCCTCGGCATGGACGGCCTTGACCAGCGACGACTTGCCCATCCCCCGCGCGCCCCACAGCAACGCGTTATTCGCCCCGAACCCGCGCGCGAATTGCAGCGTATTGGCCAGCAGAATGTCCTTGGCCCGGTCGATGCCGATCAATTGCACCAGATCGACGCGGTTGACCGTGGGCACCGGTTCCAGCCGGTCTGGATCGGGGTGCCAGACATAGGCCGTGGCCTCGGAAAAGCCGGGCACCGGCGCGGGCGGCGGAGCCAGCCGTTCCAGCGCGGCGGCGATGCGTTCCAGCGCCTCGCTGTTTTGCGACATACCCTCAGTCCTCGTCGTCCACCCACAGACCTTCGGCCCGCAATTCCGCCTCGCGCCTGCGTTCGATGCGGCGGACAAGCTGGATCGAGACTTCGTAAAGCCCATAGATCACCGAAAACAGCACTACCTGACTGACCACATCCGGCGGCGTCGCAATGGCCGCCAACACCAGAATCGCCACCACCGCGTATTTGCGCACCGATCCCAGACCGGCTGCGGAAACCAGCCCCGCCTTACCCATCAGCGTCAGCAACACCGGAAGCTGAAAGCTGAGACCAAAGGCCAGCAGGAATTTCAGTGTCAGCCCCAGATATTCCTGCATCGACCCCTGAAAGGCGATGCCCGCGACATGCTTGCCCGCCTCGGTCACTTCGTCCTTCGTGGCAACGACCGGACCTTGCTGAAAACCAAGGAAAAAATCGTAAGCCATTGGCAGAATGACGAAATAGGCAAAGGATGCGCCCACAGCGAACATGATCGGCGAGGCAAGCAGGAAGGGCATGAACGCCTGCTTTTCACTGCGATAAAGCCCCGGCGCGACAAACCGCCACAACTGATAGCCGATGATCGGAAAGGCCAGAACGAACCCGCCAAAGAACGAGATATTGATGGCGGTGAAAAAACCCTCTTGCAGCTTGATGATCTGCAACTGGCAATCCTGCCCGCGCGCGGCCAGCGCGCCGCAGATGGGCTGGGTCAGGAAATTATAGACCGGTTTCCAAAAGCCGTAACAGGCAACCATCGCCGCGACAAAGGCCAGCAGCGACCAGATGATCCGGGTGCGCAGCTCGGCCAGATGCTCGATCAGCGGGGCCGAACTTTCGTCGATCTCGTCTTCGGATTGGGTGTTGCTGGCCAATTCACTGGTCTTTCATATCCGCGCGGCGCACCGCATGCAGCCGACGCTTGCCGGAGGCGGCCCCATCGGCGGCAGGTTCAGGCACCGGGGCGGGGGCCGGGTCATCCGTGACCTGAGCGGGTTCCGGTTCGGGCGGCGATGCCGGATCCTGTTTCGGACGCGCATTGCCGTCGGGAATTTTCGGATCCCATTTCTCGAACCGGTCTGCCGCACGCTCAAGTGCGTCAAGGCCAAGCGATTTTTTCGAGGTCAGGGATTTCACCTCGCGCAGGCTGTTCGCGGCCTCGTCCAGACCCGAGCCCTTTGCCGCATCCTCCATGGCCGAAGAAAACTCGCGCGCCATCCGACGCGCCTTGGCGGTAAAGCGCCCCAGCGAATGAAACAGATGTGGCAGATCCTTGGGGCCGATCACGATCAGCGCCACGATCCCGATCAGCAAAAGCTCGCTCCAGCCGATGTCCAGCATGGGCCGCGCCCTTTCGCGATCAGCTACGGTCAGAGGAAGAAGGCGTCACGTCACGGGCCTTGTCACCCGGCACATCGCGCGATTCATCCGCTGCTTTCTCGATCTCATCAGTGCCGTCCTTGACGCCTTTCTTGAAGGCGGTGATACCCTTGCCGACCTCGCCCATCAGGGACGAAATCTTGCCGCGCCCGAACAGCACCAGCACGACGACAGCAATCAGAAGAAGGCCGGGACGGCCAATATTGTTCAGCATAGACGACTCCCTTGCCGGGCAGGCACGACCGCCCGCGTGGCATATTTAGGGATTCCGGCACGGGAATGCAAAGCCCGATTGCAGCGCAGAGGCGCTTTGTCCAACCCGATCAAGACCGCTTGGCACGGTTTCGCTGGCAGGCGATAAGGGGGCATGGATCCGTCGTTGTACATCACCGCCTTCGTGACGCTGTTCGTGGTCATCGACCCGATTGGCCTGGCCCCCATATTCATCGCGCTGACCCCCCATCACAGCGGCCCCGCGCGCGCCGCCATCGCCCTGCGTTCGGTCTGCATCGCGGCAATCCTGCTGACACTGTTCGGGTTGGCGGGCGATGCGATTCTGTCGGGGATCGGTATTTCGATCCCGGCCTTCCGCATCGCGGGCGGGCTGCTGCTGTTCCTGACCGCGATGGACATGCTGTTCGAACGCCGGACCGAGCGGCGCGAGGGTCAGGGTCATGCCGACCTGCCCGATCACGACCCGTCGGTTTTTCCGCTGGCCACGCCACTGCTGGCCGGGCCGGGCGCGATGGCGACGATGATTCTGCTGGTCGGGCAGAAAAGCGGCATCGGGCATATTGTGATGGTGCATCTGGTCATGCTGGCGGTGCTGGCCGTCGCGCTGATGCTGTTCCACCTGGCGACGCCTCTGGCGCGGGCACTGGGGCGCACGGGCGTCATGGTGATCACCCGACTGCTGGGCATGCTGCTGGCGGCGCTGTCGATCCAGTTCGTGATCGACGGGCTGAAAGGGTCGGGGTTGTTCTGATGGCTGAGTTCGACTGGGCGGCCCTCATCTATTACGGGCTGCTGCTTCTGGTCATCGGCGGCGGCGTCCTGCTGGAAGTGACGCGGCGCGGCAGTCCGGCCCTGCGGCAATTGGCGCTGTGGGCGGTGATCTTTGCCGGCACGGTCTTTGCGGCCAATCTGTGGCTGGGTCAGGACGGCAATCGTCAGCGCGTCACCGAAGGCGGTCGGATCGAGATCCCCATGGGCCGCGATGGCCATTTCAGCCTGACTGCCGAACTGAACGGCGAACCCGTCCGCTTTCTGGTCGATACCGGAGCCTCGACCATCGCACTTGGTCCCGACGATGCGCGCCGCGTCGGCCTTGACCCCGACAATCTGGCCTATCTGGGCACCAGCGTGACAGCCAATGGCGAGGTCCGGACAGCCAATGTCTCGATCGACGAATTCGCCATCGGCGATATCGTGGATTACAACGTCCCCGCCGTGGTCATCGGCGGCGAACTGGACGGCTCGTTGCTGGGGATGTCATATCTGCGCCGCTTTGCGCGGGTCGGTTTCGAGGGCGATCTGATGGTGCTTGAACGCTGACATTCCCCGCGCTCAGCGCCACCAGCGGCCCGTAAGCGCCAGCCGCGCCAACGATGCCCGCCGCTGAAACGGCGAGATTTCGGGCGTGTCGGTGAAAGGATCGATATTTCCCCTGCGGATTTCGCGCAACAGACGCGGAATACGCGGACCGGGATACAGCGCCGCTGCCGCCGTTTTCGGCACCGACCGATGCGCACGCGCCGCCATGCGCAGCGAATCCAGTGCAAGATCGGCAAGATCTACTGCCTCCTCGGGCCGGGTGCCGCGCAGCCCCAGCCCAAGCGGTTGCAGACGCGGCAGGGCGCGCAGCCATGCGGCCAGCCCCGCGCCCCGCGCATGATCGGCCACCATGCCGCGCGTGGCGACGGGTGCCCCAAGGCGCTGCGCCGCGATCCACATCAGCGCCCCCGTCGTCCCGTCGATATAGCCGGCCACATCTTCCGGCGAGGCAAAGGGCTCGCGCGCGCAATCGCGCCGCCGCGCCTCGGCCAGACCGGCCAACTTTGCCGCCTTGACGCCCCAGATGTCCCATAGCGGCGTCAGAACGTCGTGCAGAGGCGGTGCCGTGCCCTGCCCCATCCCGGCCAGGCGGTCAATCCACCATTGCAGGCGCATCTCGGCCAGCATCGGTTCCGCCGACTGAAACGGTGCGCGGGCGATTTCCAGATTCAGCGCATAAAGCGTGATCAGGGCCGGGCGATGTTCCGAGGGCGCGACCAGAACCGCGCCAAAGCGGTCAGGATCCTGCTGCCGGATCGCATCTGTGCAGGCGGCCAGCGTCATGCCGGGGTCACGCCGTCGCGGATCAGCTTCCACGTAATCGCATCGATCAGCGCATCAAAGCTGGCATCGACGATATTGGCCGAAACCCCGACCGTGGACCATGTCCGCCCCTGCCGGTCGGCACTGTCGATGATCACCCGCGTGACCGCATCGGTACCGCCCTGCGTAATCCGCACCCGGAAATCGACCAGTTGCATTTCGTCGATAACGGCCTGATAGGGGCCCAGATCCTTGACCAGCGCCCGCCACAGCGCGTTGACCGGCCCCCGGTCGCCGCCCTCGTTACCCAGGCTTTCGCTGACCGACAACATGCGCCGGTCGCCCACGCGCAACACCACCACCGCCTCGGACACGGACAGATGCCCGCCATGCCCGTCTTGCCGCCGCTCGACAATGACGCGAAAACGGTCGATCTGGAAGAATTTCGGCAATTGCCCCAGCTCGCGCCGCGCCAGAATCTCGAAACTGGCCTGCGCACTGTCATAGGCATAACCCTCATCCTCGCGCGCCTTGACCAGATCGAGGATCCGCCCCAGCGCCGGATCGCCCGCCGCCACCTGCAATCCCGCCGCCGCCAGCCGGGCGCGCAGATTGGACTGCCCGGCCTGATTGGACATCGGGATGATGCGCGCATTGCCGACCACCGCCGGATCGACATGTTCATAGGTGGCCGGGTTCTTCAGGATCGCGCTGGCATGCAGCCCCGCCTTGTGCACAAAGGCCGAGCCGCCGACATAGGGCGCGCCCCGGCGCGGCATGCGGTTCAGGATCTCGTCCAGTCGGTGCGACAGCCCGGTCAGCCCCGTCAGCGCCTGCGCCGGAACACCGGTTTCATAGCGGCTGGCATAGGGTTCCTTCAACAGAAGCGTCGGGATCAGGCTGACCAGATCGGCATTGCCGCAACGTTCCCCCAGCCCGTTCAGCGTTCCCTGCACCTGCCTCACGCCCGCGTCAATGGCGGCCAGCGACCCGGCAACGGCAGTGCCGGTATCGTCATGGCAGTGAATGCCCAACTGTTCGCCCGGTATCCCCGCCGCGATCACATCGCCCACGATTCGGCCGATTTCAGCAGGCAGCGTCCCGCCATTCGTGTCGCACAGCACGATCCAGCGCGCACCCGCCTCATGCGCTGCGCGCAGACAGGCCAAGGCATAGCCGGGATCCACCGTCCAGCCATCAAAGAAATGCTCGGCATCGAACAGTGCCTCGCGGCCCTGCGCGACGACATGCGCAATCGAGTCGCGGATATTGGCAAGGTTCTCGTCCAGGGGAATCCCCAATGCCTCGCGCACATGCAGTTCGTGGGATTTGCCGACCAGACAGACCGCCGCCGTACCCGCATTCATCACCCCCGCCAGCACATCGTCATTCGCGGCCGACCGACCCGAGCGTTTGGTCATCCCGAAGGCGGTCATGGTGGCGCGGGTCTCGGGCGCATTGGCAAAAAATTCGCTGTCGGTAGGATTGGCGCCGGGCCAGCCACCTTCGATGTAATCCAGTCCCAGACTGTCCAGCAGCCGCGCGATCTCGGCCTTTTCGGCGGCCGAGAAATCCACGCCCTGCGTCTGCTGCCCGTCGCGCAACGTGGTGTCGTAAAGGTAAAGGCGTTCGGTCATAAGGCTTGTTTGTCCTTCAGAGGCTCAGATCACGCCCTTCAGGCGTTCTGCGTCGAAACCGGCGGCAAGGCTCCATTCCGCCCCCCCTGCCGTGTCCTTGACCTCGACCCCGGCGGCGGCAAAGGCATCGCGGATGGCATCGGCACGGGCGAAGTCGCGGGCCATGCGCGCCTCGGCCCGCGCCGCCAGCAGCGACTCGATCATTGCGGCAGCATCCTCACCCGCCTCGGCCCAATCGCCCATGTCGGACCGCAGCAGCCCCAGCATGCGGGCCGAAGCCAGCAACCCCGCCACATCGCCCCGGCCCGCCAGCTCGTGCAGCGCCGCAATGGCACCCGCGGTGTTCAGGTCGTCGGCCAGCGCGGCGATGACGGCGGGTGCCGGGCTCGGGGCGGGCTCGAGGCCCGCCCCGAGCCCACGCCACCGCCGAAGCACCGCTTCGGCCTCTGCCGCCTTGGCCTCGGTCCAGTCCATCGGCTTGCGGTAATGCGTGGACAGCATCACGAAGCGGATCACCTCTCCCGGCACGCCACGGTCCAGCAGATCGCGGACGGTGAAGAAATTGCCCAGGGATTTGGACATCTTCTTTCCCTCGACCTGCAACATCTCGTTATGCAGCCAGACCTGCGCAAAAGACGCCTCGGGATGGGCGCAGCAGCTTTGCGCGATCTCATTTTCGTGATGGGGAAATTGCAGGTCGATCCCGCCGCCATGAATGTCAAAGCTTTCCCCCAGCAACGCTGCCGACATGGCCGAGCATTCGATATGCCAGCCCGGCCGCCCCCGCCCCCAGGGACTGTCCCAGCCCGGCAGATCGGCATCCGAGGGTTTCCACAGCACGAAATCCATCGGATCGCGTTTGAAGGGCGCGACCTCGACCCGCGCGCCGGCGATCATGTCATCGACCGACCGGCCCGACAGCCGTCCGTATTCCGGATAGGACCGCACGTCGAACAGCACATGTCCCTCGGCCGCATAGGCATGGCCGCGCGCGATCAGGGTTTCGGTCATCGCGATCATCTGGGCGATATATTCTGTGGCGCGGGGTTCGTGATCAGGGCTGTCTGCACCCAGTCCGGCCATATCGGCCCGATACCAGGCGACCGTTTCATCGGCCCTTTCGGCGATCAGTTCCTCAAGCGTCAGCTTGCTGCCCAGGGCCTTGCGGCGCTGCGCCTCGGCGTTGATCTTGTCATCCACATCGGTGATGTTGCGCGCATATGTCACATGACCGGCACCATAGACATGACGCAGCAGCCGCACCAGCACGTCAAAGACCAGCACCGGACGGGCATTGCCCAGATGGGCGCGGTCATAGACGGTCGGTCCGCACAGATACAGCCGGATATTCCGGGCGTCCAGCGGCGTGAAAACCTCTTTCCGCCGCGTACGGGTATTCGTCAACCTGATCTCGACCATGATGCGCCTCTGTCACAAAGTCACAGGGGCTTAACGCATCGGCGCAAAGCTTTCCACCCATTCGATCTGCCGGGGCAGGCTGTGGCGATGCAGGTCATAGCCGTCCAGAATCGTCTGCCGCGCCGCCGCGCGCAGGTGCGGGGCATCGGGGTCGCCCTTCAGCCCCCGGATCAGCGCCGCCGATAGCGCGGATATGTCGAAAAACGGCACCAGCCGACCATTCTGCCCGTCACGGATCAGTTCGCGCACAGGTGCCGTGTCCGATGCCACGACATAGGCCCCCGCCCCCATCGCCTCGGTCAGCGACCATGACAGGACGAAGGGATAGGTCAGATAGCAATGCACCCGCGCCAGCCGGATCAGCGACAGATAGGCGTCATAGGGCACGCGGCCCAGGAAATGCACCCGCGACAGATCCAGCCTGTCTCCCAGTTCGCCCAGCATCACCTGCCGCCAGTTGCGCCCGTCCTTGGGCGCGCCGCCATAGCTGACCCCGTCCCCGCCGACCAGCACCACCTGCGCATCCGGTCGTGCCGCCAGTACCTCGGGCAGGGCGCGCATAAAGACATGAAAGCCGCGATAGGGTTCAAGCGAGCGCGAGACATAGCTGATCACCTCATCCCCCGCCCCGACCTGCCGGCCACCGGGCAGGGTCAGGCTTGCGCCCGGATCGGGGCAGACGCGGTCGGTATCGATACCATCATGGATCACCGTGATCTTGCCGCGCAGTTCCGGCGGAAAGCTTTCCGCCTGATAGCGTGTCGGCGCGATGGCCGCGTCGGCCTGCACGATGCCCTGGATCAGATGCGCGGATCGGGTGACAGTCAGAAACCGGCCGTCATCGGTGCCGGGGCTGATCTCGCTGTCAAAGCCCACATCCTCGCCCCGCGTCCGGTACAGCAGTTCCGCATAGACCAGCAGCTTTGCCTCGGGCCAGATTTCCTTGAGAAACAGCGTCTCGCCCCAGCCGGAATGCCCGATGATGACATCGGGGGCAAAGCCGTGCCGGTCGCGCAGAGCCCGCGCGCCGCGCGCCGCCAGCAGGCCCCGTTCGGCGTGATCGGAATAGGTGCGACCCAGAACGCCATTGGTCTTGACCGGCACGGGTGCCTTGTAGCGCACCGTCCTGACCGGACTGGGCCGGCGGTTCTTTTCGTCCGTCAAGGCCAGAACCTGATGCCCGCGCTTTTCCAGCGCAGGGGCCAGATGCGGGAACTGGCCGGGGAAATTCTGATGCACGAACAATATCTTCATCGGTGATGGTCGCGAAAGGCCGCCTCCAGCAAGGTTCGGGTATAATCCGTTTGGGGATTGTCGAAAATAGCGGCGGCAGGCCCGTGTTCGACCACCTCGCCCGCGCGCATGACCATGATCTGATGCGACATGGCCCGCACCACGCGCAAATCGTGGCTGATGAACAGGAAGGTCAGCCCGTATTTCGCCTGAAGCCCGCGTAAAAGCTGGACGATCTGCACCTGAACCGTCATGTCCAGCGCCGAGGTGGGTTCGTCCAGCACCACAACCTTTGGCCTCAGGATCATGGCGCGGGCGATGGCGATGCGCTGTCGCTGGCCACCGGAAAATTCATGCGGATAGCGGTGCATCAGATCGGGGTTCAGCCCGACCTCGGCCATGATCTCTGTCACCATGCCGCGCCGGTCGCGACCCGGTTCGACGCCGTGAACGCCCAATCCCTCGGCGATGATCTGTTCGATGGTCATCCGGGGCGACAGGCTGCCAAAGGGATCCTGAAAGACGATCTGCATGTCGCGGCGCAGCCTGCGCAACTGTCTGCTGCCCCAACCGGAAATATCCTGCCTCATGAACAGGATCGGCCCGTCACTGTCGATCAGCCGCATGATGGCAAGGGCCAGTGTGGTCTTGCCGCTGCCCGATTCGCCGACGATGCCCAATGTCTCGCCCGCGCGGACAGCCAGGCTTGCGCCATTCACAGCCTTGACATGCCCCACCGTCCTGCGTAGCAAGCCGCGCTGGATCGGAAACCAGATCTTCAGATCCTGTGTCTCGACCACGGTTTCGGCATCCTCTGCCACCGGCCCGGCCTCGCCGCCGGGTTCTGCCGCCAGCAGCTTTTTGGTGTAATCGTGCTGCGGGTTCGCAAAGATCGCCTGCACCGGACCCTGTTCGACGATCTCGCCATCTTTCATCACGCAAACCCGGTCGGCGATGCGGCGCACGATGCCAAGATCGTGACTGATGAACAGCATCGACAGCCCTTCCGAGGCCTTCAGTTCCGCCAACAGGTCAAGGATCTGCGCCTGAATCGTCACATCCAGCGCCGTCGTCGGTTCATCGGCGATCAGCAGGTCCGGCCCATTGGCCAGCGCCATGGCGATCATCACCCGCTGCCGCTGCCCGCCGGACAGTTGATGCGGATAATCGGCCAGCCGGCTTTCAGGATCGCGGATGCCCACCCGCGTCAGCAGATCGACGATCCGCGCCCGTGCCGCCGCGCCAGTCAGCCCCTGATGCAGCGCAAGGCTTTCGCCCAATTGCCGGTCCAGCGTGTGCAGCGGGTTCAGCGAGGTCATCGGCTCTTGAAAGATGAAGCTGATGTCATTGCCGCGAATTTCGCGCAATACGCGGTCGGGCGCGCCGACCATCTCGCGCCCCTCATAGCGGACGCTGCCCTCGACCATCGCGGCATCGCCCAGCAACTGCACGGTGGACAGCGCCGTCACCGACTTGCCGGAACCGGATTCGCCGACCAGCGCCACAGTCTCGCCCTTGCCGATGCAGAAACTGACACCCTTGACGGCCGGAAGCAACCGACCCTCGTGCTGAAAGGCGATCCGAAGGTCGCGCACCTCCAGTACGGCATCGGGCGGGTTCAGATCGGGCGCAACACTCATTTGAAGGTCTTCCGTGGGTCAAAGGCATCGCGCACGCCTTCAAAGACGAAGACCAGCAGGGACAGCATGATTGCAAAGGTGAAAAAGGCGGTAAAAGCCAGCCAGGGCGCCTGAAGGTTCTGCTTGGCCTGCAAGGCCAGTTCCCCAAGCGAGGGCGCAGAGGCGGGCAGGCCATAGCCCAGATAATCCAGCGCCGCCAGCCCGCTGATCGTTCCCGTCACCACGAAAGGCAGCATGGTCAGCGTCGCGACCATGGCGTTGGGCAGGATGTGGCGGAACATGATCTTGCGGTCGGATACCCCAAGCGCGCGGGCGGCGCGGACATATTCGAAATTCCGCGCCCGCAGAAACTCGGCCCGGACCACGCCGACCAGCGCGGGCCAGCCAAACAGGATCGTGACGAAAACCAGCAGCCAGAAGCTGCGGCCAAGGATCGCGAACAGGATGATGATCACGTACAGGCTGGGCGTCGAGGCCCATATCTCCAGCACGCGCTGAAAGATCAGGTCGGTGCGCCCGCCGAAATAGCCCTGAATGGCCCCCGCGGCGATGCCGATGGTCGAGGCCACGACCGTCACGATCAGCGTGAACAGGATCGACGTGCGGAACCCATAGATCACACGGGCCAGCACATCGCGCGCGGTATCGTCGGTGCCCAGCCAGTGATCCTTGTCGGGCGCGCTTGGCGCGGTTCCGACATTGTTGATCGTCTTGAAGTGAAAGGGAACAGGTGGCCAGATCATCCAGCCCTGCTCTGCCCTGGGCACATCGCTGCTGCCGTCCTGCACCGCCTGAATCAGCGTGTAGGGATCGTCCCAGCACGCATCGCGTCCGCCGGTGACGATCAGGCATTGCACCGCCTCGTCGCGATAGATCGCCTCGGTCCCGAAATCGCCGCCAAACGCGGTTTCGGGATAAAACCTGTAGGCCGGGAAATACAGATCGCCGCGATAGCTGACGACGACGGGTTTGTCATTGGCCACCACCTCGGCCAGCATCGCCACGACGAACAGCACGACAAAGATCACCAGCGACCAGAAGGCGCGGCGATTGTGGCGGAAATTGCGCCAGCGGCGGCGGTTCAGTTCCGAAATCGCCATCAGCCGGCCCTCGATTCAAAGTCGATGCGCGGATCGACAACGACATACATCAGATCCGACAGGATGCCGACAATCAGGCTCATCAGGCCAAAGACGTAAAGCGTGCCGAAAATCACCGGATAGTCGCGCTGCACAGCGGCCTCAAAGCCCAGCCGGCCCAAACCGTCCAGCGAAAAGATCGTCTCGATCAGGATCGACGCGCCGAAGAACACGCCCAGAAACATCGCCGGAAAACCCGCGATGACGATCAGCATGGCGTTGCGGAAGACATGGCCGTAAAGGACGCGGCGTTCCGTCAGCCCCTTGGCGCGCGCTGTCATCACATATTGCTTGTTGATCTCGTCCAGAAAGCTGTTCTTGGTCAGCAGGGTCAGCGTCGCAAAACTGGAAATCGTCGAGGCCACGACCGGCAGCGTGACGTGCCAGGCGTAGTCCTTGATCTGGCCCCATGTGGACAGATCGGCGAAATTGTCGCTGGTCAACCCGCGCAGAGGAAATATCTTCCAGTAACTGCCGCCCGCGAACAGCACCATCAGCAGCACCGCGAACAGAAAGGCCGGGATCGCATAGGCCATGATGATGATACCCGAGGTCCAGGTGTCAAAGCGCGTACCGTCGCGCACAGCCTTGCGGATCCCAAGCGGAATCGAGATGATATAGGCCAGCAGCGTGGACCACAGCCCCAGAGTGATCGACACCGGCATCTTTTCGACCACCAGATCGACCACGCTGATCGAGCGGAACCAGCTTGTCCCGAAATCGAAGCGCAGATAATTCCCCAGCATCGTCAGGAACCGTTCGACCGGTGGCTTGTCAAAGCCAAATTCCTTCTCAAGCTGGGCGATGAATTCGGGCGGCAGGCCACGCGCACCCTGATATTGTTCGTCAACCGCGCCGCCGCCAGCCTCGTTCCCGCCGCCCGCAATATTGCGGAACACATCGCCCTCGCCCTGCAACTGCGCGGCGATCTGTTCGATCGGACCGCCCGGCACGAATTGCGTCAGCGTGAAATTGACCAGCATGATGCCGATCAGCGTG
Source organism: Paracoccus sp. (in: a-proteobacteria) (assembly GCF_047973135.1). Lineage (GTDB taxonomy): Bacteria > Pseudomonadota > Alphaproteobacteria > Rhodobacterales > Rhodobacteraceae > Paracoccus. The sequence goes on along the minus strand of NZ_JBKEBL010000235.1, from coordinate 3,111 downwards.
GGGATGATCAGCAGCAGCCGCCGCAGGATGTAGGCACCCATCCGCCTGTCCTTCTGCCCGCCCCTCGGGGCCAACGGACCTTATGCGGCCCTGTTCGATTGTCTTGCCTTGTCGGCAATCCGGCCCCGGAAATCAAGCCGGTTGCCCTAGCGCAGCGCGCCCTGGTCACGCAGGTTCCGGGCCTTCGCCTCGTCATACCACCAGAAATCCAGCTCGCCCAGTTGATAGGGCGGCAGCGTTTCCGGGCGGCCATACTGATCGTAATAGGCCACGAGGTTGTAGGCGTTGTACCATTGCGGCACCCAGAAATGCAGGCTGCGCAGCGCGCGGTCAAGCGCATGGGTCGCGGTCAGCAGTTCGGCATGGCTGCCGGCCTTTTCGACGGCCGGGATCAGCGCGTCGATGGCGGGATTGGCCAGCCCCATAGCGTTGAACACATCCCCGACATTGGCCGAGCCGAAATACTGCTGCAATCCCGAGCCGGGAATCGCATCCTGCCCGAGATGATCCGAGATCACGTCGAAATCGTGGCTGCGGGAACGGTTTTCGTATTCCGCATTGTCGACGCGGACATTTCTTGCGTCGACGCCGATGGCACGCAGGTTCTCGACCCAGGGGTTGATGACCCGGTCGAAGGTCTGGCTGTCGTTCAGGATCTCCAGCTTCAGGGTCCGTCCCCCGGCGTTGCGTCGCATGCCGTCGCTGCCGACCGTCCAGCCCGCCGCGTCCAGCAGCGCCGCCGCCTTGCGCGCATTGCCACGGTCAAGCTGCCGTTTGCCGCTGACGGGGGACATCACCGCCTCGTCGGTCAGGATACCCTCGGGCAGATCGCCTGCCACCGGGGTCAGCAGATCCAGCTCCGCCTGGGACGGTGTGCCGGTCGCGGCCAGATCGCTGTTGTCCCAGAAGCTGCTGACACGGTCGTAAAGCCCGTAGAACAGCGAATCGTCGGACCATTCGAAATTGAACATCAGCCCGATCGCCTCGCGCACCCGGATATCCTGAAAATCCGGCCGGCGCAGGTTCAGCACCCAGGCCTGCCCCGAGGCGATATTGCCGTCGGGCAGCGTCTCCTTGACGACCCAGCCGCTGTTCAGCGCCGGAAAGTCATAGCGCGTCGCCCAGATGATGCTGCTGACCTCGCGCCGGAACGCGTATTCGCCGGCCTTGAACGCCTCGAACGCGGCGTCGTAATCCGAAAAATACTCGAACCGGATGCGGTCGAAATTGTAGCGCCCCCTGTTGATCGGCAGATCCGCGCCCCAGTAATCGGGGTTGCGCCGATAGGTCACGCGACGGTTGATATCGGCGCTTTCGAACATGTAGGGACCGGACCCGACCAGCGCCTTGCCCATCGGCTGTTCCAGATCGCGCTGGTTGTCGGCAAAATCCTTGCGGCTGAAAACCGGCAGCCCGCCGACCGACTGGATCACGTCGCGGCGCGGATAATCGGGCTTGAAGGTGAATTTGATCGTGCGGTCGTCGATCACCTCGGCCTTCTCGACCTGCTGGGCGATCACCACGCGGAACGAGGACAGCCCCTTGTCGCGCATGGTCTCATAGCTGAACAGCACGTCCTGCGCGGTCAGGGGCGTGCCGTCGCTGAATTTCACCTCGGGGCGCAGATGGAAGATCGCCCAGTCGCGGTTTTCGGGATATTCGAGGCTTTCGCACAGCAGACAATAGGCCGACCCGATCTCGTCCGCCGTGCCGGCGAGGATCGATTCCAGCATCACGGTGGACAGCACCGCCGCACGGCCGCGGAAGGTGAAGGGGTTATAGTTGTCGAAACCGGTGGAGTTCGGGATCGCCTCGGATATCTCGCCGCCCTTGGGCGCGTCGGGATAGACATAGGGCAGGTGATCGAAATCGGCAGGAAGCCTGAGTTCGTCGAACACGCCGATGCCATACGACCTGATGATCTTGCCGTCGCCCCCGCCGCTTTCGGTATCCGCCGTCTCCTGCGACAGGGCGGGCAGCGCGGCCATGGCAAGGGACAGGGCGGCGATCAGGGCGGCGGGACGCATCGTCAGGCTCCGGCGAAGGGATGTTCGCGTCACGCTAGGCCAGCGGGCCGCGCGGGATCAAGCCGCGATTTCGTGAGCGCCGGACCGCCTCGAACGAAGAAAGGCGCGGCCGGTGCCGCGCCTTTCCGCATTCCACGACGAGGGTGCCGTTACTGCTGCGATTGCAGGAAGGCGATCAGGTCGGCGCGGTCCTCGGGCTTTTTCAGGCCGGCGAAGGACATCTTCGTGCCCTTCACGACGCCTTTCGGGTTGGTCAGGAATTCCTGCAACGCCTCGGGGGTCCAGTTCGGCGCCTCGCCGGCATGGGCGTGCATGGCATCCGAATAGCTGAAGCCCGAGACCGAGGCGACCGGGCGGCCGACGATGCCGTTCAGATGCGGGCCGGTCGCGTCGCCGCCGTCGAGCTTGTGGCAGGCCTTGCACTTGCCGAAATCCTTTTCGCCCTTGGCGGGATCGGCAGCGGCCAGCAACGCGCCGAAATCGATCTGTTCCGTCTGCTCGGCGTCGCTGCCGGCGCTTTCCTCGACGGGAATCGTGTAGGCTTGGGCGTGTTCCTCGCCCTCGCCGCCATGACCGGCCGGGCCGACATGATAGAGGCCGCTGGACGCCCAGTTGGCCAGCATCAGAAACAGCAGCGCCCCGATCAGCGCGCCGGCGGCCTTGGTCACGGTCATGGTGTCGAACATCGCGGCGATCCCCGTCTGGTAAGCACGTCAATTGGCCCGGTATCTATCCGCTTTCGCTTTCCGGGATCAAGGTATAGTTACCTTGCCGACATTCAAAATTCGGACAGTGCGACCCCATGACGACGAACCGCATCGCCTTCCAGGGCGAACCCGGCGCCTACAGCCACGAAGCCTGTCGCAATGCGCGGCCCGGAATGGAGCCGCTGCCCTGCCCGGCATTCGAGGATGTCATCGCGGCGGTTCGAGAAGGCCGCGCCGATCTGGCGATGGTGCCGGTCGAGAACTCGACCTATGGGCGCGTGGCCGACATTCACCGCCTGCTGCCCGAATCCGGCCTGCATATCGTCGACGAGGCCTTCGTACGGGTCCATATCAGCCTGATGGCCCTGCCCGGCGTG
>NZ_JBKEBL010000067.1:0-8045 GCF_047973135.1 Paracoccus sp. (in: a-proteobacteria) | reverse complement strand
GGGCTCCGGGTTGATCGCCTGCTCCGACATCGTCGCCAGTCAGGCACAGCACGTTGCGCACCCCCATGGCCGCCGCTCCCAGAACATCGCCCTGAATCGCGATACGGTTCCTGTCACGGCAGGAAATCTGATACACCGTCCCAAGCCCCTTGCGCGTCAGCAGCGAACAGATGCCGATCGACGACATATGGCAATTCGCGCCCGACGCATCGGTCGCGTTGATCGCGTCGGTCGCATCGGCAAGCGGCTTGGCGGCGGCAAAGACATCGGCGGGGTCGGCACTGTCGGGCGGGTTCAGTTCAGAGGTCACCGCAAATTCCCCCGCGCGCAGCGCCAGTTCAAGCGCGCTGCCCGATTTGCAGCCCTCGGGCGGAGGGGCATAGGGGCGGATGGCGTTCGGATCGGTGTGGAACAGGCTCATCTTTCGGTCCTCAGTGGCGGGCCTTGCGCGGCTCGGATGCCAGCGGGGCCGAGGCGGGTTCGGTCTTGCGGGCGGCAGGGAAAGCCTGCGCCAGCGCTGTGCGTTCCCGTTCGGGCGACAAGTCGTCCTGATGCGCCCGCTCGCGGCTGGCGCGCAGCCATGCCGAAGAGCCCTGAAGGCGGCGGTCCACGGGGGGCAGGACATTATTGATCCGCTCGCCACCGCGCATCCGCGACGCGCCATCCCACGCCAGCACCCAGACACAGCGCATGTCGGGCCTGACCTCGCAAAAGCCGCCGGGGCGCACGCCGCCGCAGGGGCCGTTGCGCAACTGTTTTGGGCAGTTCATCGGGCAGGACATGCCGGTCGAGGACAGCACGCACTGGCCACACATCCGGCAATCGAACAGCAGCCCCTTTACACCGCGTTCGGCAAGCGCGAAGGGCCGTTCAAGCCGGTCATAGCCGATCCGGACAAAAAGCGGATGCAGCCGGACAAGGGCGTTTTCCAGTCGGGCATAGATCCATTCGAAGGTCCGTGAATGCCGGACAGCCATCAAGCGAATGCGGTACATACGACCTCCTTGCTTTTGCAGGGCAAGGATAGGGGTGCCGAGCGGCTGCGCATAATTCGCTTTGACGAATGCGGGTTTCGTTATTGTTATAATGCAGGATCAGGCCTGTTGAGACACAACCTCTCGCAGGATCTGGTCGAATTCCTGCAACGCCGGATCTGCAGGCGCGGATTTCAGGCGCGTCACCCCGATAGGGGCGATTTCTTCGGGAAAGCCGGTGCGAACCTCGGCCAGATCGCCACGAAGCTGCCGCAGCTTGCGCGTGCTATAGGTCAGCATGGCGGCGGAATTGCTGTCCAGCAGCATCTGTTCGGCCGAGCCGAAGGACAGCAGCTCGCAGGTTTGGGTGGGTGGCGTAACGCCGATCCGGGACAGGACCGTTTCAAAATAGGCGCGCACGGGCGTGCCATGCGGAGCGACGATCCAGTTGGTTCCCGCCAGCGCCTTTCGGTCCGGCGTACCGGCCAGCAACGGATGGCCCTGATGAACGATCACGGCGTAACGTTCGTTATACAGAAATTCCTCGTCCAACCCCGCGGGACGCAGCGGGCCGCGCATGATGCCGACGATCCGGTCGATTTCGTTGCGGCGCAGCGCCTCGATCAGGCTGTTATAGCTGCCCGGAACGCAGGCCAGCCGCACATTCGGATGGGCATTGGTGATCCGCGCAAAGGCGCGCAGAATCAGATCCTGGCCGGAAAAGGGCAGCATCCCGACGCTGACCCGACCGACAAATTCGCGCTCCAACGTTCGAAGCTGGTCAGGCAGGGTATCAAGCCTGTAGGCAATGCTGCTGCCAAGATCGCCAAGAATACGCGCGGGCGGCAGCATGGTCATGCCGGTCGCGGTCCGCTGGAACAGCCGCAGACGAAACCGCTTGGAAAATTCGTTCAGAGTGCGGCTGATGTCGGGTTGCGATTTGCCAAGCCGCGAGGCGGCAAGGGTAACGCTGCCCTCGCGGCAGATCGCTTCGATCACCTGAAGCTGGTAAGAGCGCAGGTTGTATCTGAGCATCGGCACCGCCTGGGGATCAGAGAACAGGCGGGCCTGCGCGTCGTCGATCATCGCGGTGATCAGGTTGCACATCCGCACCGCGACATCGCCCTGGGGCGTGGTGTCCGCGCCGGACCAGCCGCGCCGGAACAGGTTGCAGCCAAGCCGCCGTTCAGCCGCCGCGACAAGCCGTGACAAAGTCGGCTGCGACGTGTTCATCGCCTCGGCCGCATGTTTGAAGCTGCGCGTGCGCGACACCGCCTCAATGGCGATAATTTCCCTTATTTCCAAAATGTTGTGCGCAGGGGCGCGGCTTGCTGGCACTGTTCCGGTTCCGGTCTCAGGCATATAACAATTATGTAATGCATAATACCAAGGTTGGAATAAGTGATCAATTCCCGCCATGTTTAACTGTGCAGGATGTGAAAGGGAGGATCACATTATGCCCACCGGACCCAAGCGCCATCCGCTGCGTCTGTCACATATCGACCGCGCGGCGCATGTTCTGGCGGTGATTGCCGGGACCGGCCTTTTGCTGGTGCTGGCGCTGATCTTCGTGTCGGTCATCATGCGCTATATCTTTGCTGCGCCGATTGTCGGCGTGAACGAGATCGTGCAGCTTGCCTCGGTCGGGATCGTCATGCTGGCGCTGCCCTGGTGCACGGCCGAGGGGGCGCATGTCAGGGTGGACGTGCTGGACGGAAAGATCGGCAGTCTGGGCCGGTTTCTGGGCGATATCCAGGCGCGCGCTATTGCCGCGCTGGTGCTGATCGTGCTGGTCCGGCGGGCGATCCTCAAGGCGCTTGACGCGCATGAGTTCGGCGACGCGACCAACATGCTGCAAGTGCCGATCTGGCCGTTCTACGCGATGATCGCGGCGGGGATGGCGCTGTGCGTGCTGGTGCTGATCGCGCAACTGCTGCAAATCATGAAGGAGAGCGCACGATGACCCCGACCATGGCTGGCGTGATCGGCATCATCTGCCTGTTCGGATTTCTGATCCTGCGCACTCCGGTCGCCTTTGCCATGCTGGCCGTGGGCTATGGCGGCCTGTATCTGCTTGACGGCCCGCGCGCGGCCGGGGCGGTCCTGCTGACCGAAAGCTATGGCGCGGTGTCGAATTATTCGCTGATCGTTGTGCCGATGTTCATTCTGCTGGGCAATGTCTCGTCCCATGCCGGGTTTTCGCGCGGGCTGTATGATGCGGCTTTTGCCTGGGTCGGGCGGTTCCGGGGCGGGCTGGCCTCGGCCTCGGTGATCGGTTGCGCGATGTTTTCGGCTGTTTCCGGGTCGTCGGTCGCAACGGCAGTGACTATCGGCAAGGTCGCCTTGCCCGAGATGAAGCGCCTTGCCCGAGATGAAGCGCCTTGGCTATGGCGATTCGCTGGCCACGGGCGCGGTCGCGGCGGGCGGAACGCTGGGGTTTCTGATCCCGCCTTCGACGGGGTTCGTGATCTATGCCATCCTGACCGAACAATCCATCGGCCGCCTGTTCATGGCGGGTATCCTGCCGGGTATCCTGCTGATGGCGCTGTTCATCGCCACGGTGGCGATTGTCGCGACCCTTGATCCTGCCGCCGGTCCGCGCGGGCCATTGGTGCCGCTGGCGCAGAAGTTTCGGCTTTTGGGCCGGTCCATGCCGCTGATCGGCGTCATCGTGGTGTCGATCGGGGGCATCTATGCCGGGGCGTTCACGCCGGTCGAGGCATCGGCCATCGGTGCCGGGCTGGTGGTCCTGCTGGCCTTTGGCACCCGCAGAATAGATGCGCCTGGTTTCGGAAACGCGGTCATGGACACGATCAGAACATCGGCCATGCTGTACATGATCGTGATCGGCGCGAATGTGCTGAACCCGTTTCTTGCGGTCACGCATATTCCCGAATCCCTGGGCAATGCGCTGGTCGGTATGGGCCTTGGGCCATACGGCACCCTACTGGCGATCATTCTGGCCTATGTCGTGCTGGGGATGTTCCTTGACGGGTTGTCCATGCTGGTTGTGACCATTCCCATCGTGTTTCCGGTGATCGTGCAACTGGGCTTTGACCCGATCTGGTTCGGCGTGGTTGCGGTCATCGTGATCGAGATGGGCATGATCACGCCACCGGTCGGGCTGAATGTCTTTGTGGTCAAGGGCGTGGCGCAGAACGTGTCGATGACGACGGTTTTCCGAGGCGTGACCCCGTTCCTTCTGGCGATGATCCTGGGGCTGCTGCTGATCGTGATGATCCCCGGCATCGCCCTGTGGATTCCCAATTCGATGTTCGACGGCTGAATCAGCCCCTACGGTCCGCGCCCCTCCGGCGCGGCGCATAGCAACGGAGAGACGAATGACCCTGATGAAACTTGCCGCCGCGATGGCGACCGGTGCCGTGGTCCTGACCGGCGCGGCACAGGCGAAAGAACTGAAATTCGCCGATTTCCAGCCCGCGACCCATCCCTATATCGAAGCCGTCTACAAGCCCTTCATGGACGAGGTTGCGGCCTCGACCGGCGGCGCGGTGACTGTCAGGCTGTATGGCGGCGGCGAGTTGGGCCCCGGTCCGGCCGATCAGTATAACCGCGCCGTCGATGGCGTGGCCGATATCGTCTTTGGCCTGCCGGGTTACACGGCGTCGAATTTCCCGCTCACGCTGGTGACGGAACTGCCCGGCGTGATCGAAGCCGAGACCGGGACCAGGCATGTGCTGGCCCATCTGGACATGCTGGCGGGCGAATACCGGCGCGTCACGCTGATCGGGCTGTGGACCAACGATCCCAATGCGCTGTTCATGGCCCGAAAGCCGGTCCGGGCGCTGGAGGATCTGAAGGGCATGAAAATCCGGGTGCCGTCGCGCAATGCCGGGCTGGTGATCGAGGCCTGGGGCGGCACCCCGATCTCGATGCCCGCCCCCGAGATCTATAACGCCATGCAGACCGGCGTGATCGACGGGGCCTTTATCGACGGCACGACCACCTATTCCTTCCGGCTGTCAGAAGTGACCGACTACATCACCACCGGGATGGACAGCTCGATTTCAAGTTTCTTCATGCTGATGAACCGCGACAGTTTCGCCGATCTCGACGACGCACAGCAGGCCGCGATCCTTGAGGCCGGGCGAAACGCCTCAATGGCGGCCCATCGCGTTCAGATCGAGGGCGCGGCGCGCGGCTTTGCCGATTTCGCTGCAATGGACGGCAAAGAGATGATCACCCTGTCACCGGAAGAAGCCGCCCGCTTCAACGCCGCCTCGGCCCCGGTCGTGGATAAGGTGATTGGGGAACTGGACGCCAGCGGTGTGGATGCGTCAAGCTATGTCGCGGCGCTGAAGGCAGACTAGCCGGGGTGGCCCCTGTCGCAAGGACGTGGGCCACCCCGCGCTTTGCCATTACTCGGCGAAGGCCGTATCTCAGCTTCGTTGCATGACCCTGCGTCCAAGCCCGGCGACCGCCACCGCGCCCAGCAAAAGCGGCAACCCGCCGGGCAGCGGAACGGCGGGCGGATTGCCGTGAAGCGGCGTCCCGTTAATGACGATGTCGGAAAGATCGAACCGTGCGATACCATAATAGAAATGACCACCAACATTAGGGTGATACAAATAATCGGTCCTGTATCTATAGGACCTGCCGGTAAGATGAAAAGACGACACAGGGTTGAAGTAATAGTCGCTAAAATCCAACGCCATTGGATCCAACGCCGCTGGATCCAATGGGTTGAACAGCCAGGAGTAACCAAAGAAGCAGTTTTTCCCGCCCATGGTACAGACTGTCTGAGCCGGATCCAGCCGTATTTCTCCGGTAACAACATCGCCAACATTCAGGCCATATGGCACGTGCGAGCTTGTCACGGCGTTGTAATAGGGATCGGTGTCCACACAGGGTGCTGGGGGCGGATCGGAGGGGTAAACATCGCAGATGAAAACTTTCTGAACCAGCTCTGCGGCAAAGGTGATTGTGTCGCCATAGGTGACGGCCTGCGAGGGCGAGGGGGACAAGGCGATCGCGCCGAGTGCCAGGGCAGAAAGGACCGATTTCGGAATCATGGGGTAAATTTCCTTAGTTTTCAATAAAATTATTTGAGCGGCCACGGAAATTAAATCGCAACCTCATATAAAAGAGCACATATATTTTATAATAGCAAATTTTTTTGTGAGGAACCCAGATAAACAGTGCAAGCCCGCATGTCGCCGGATGGCGATGAAATCGCGCGGATCCTCGGTCAGTTCCTCGCATGTCAGCGTGTCGACCCCGATCAGAACCGCCAGCGAACTGTTCAGGTAAAACACGATTCCGCCCCGGCGGCGGTACGATTCGGATAGGTGCAGGGTTCGACCCGGTTCGTTTCAGACAAAAACGGGCGCGGGTTGGCCCCGCGCCTCGTCATCGGTTTCCGACTGCGGCGGCAACGCGCCGTGCAGGCCGTATCTCAGCTTCGTTGCATGACCCTGCGCCCAAGCCCGGCAACGGCCACCGCGCCCAGCAAAAGCGGCAACCCGCCGGGCAGCGGAACGGCGGGCGGATTGCCGTGAAGCGGCGTCCCGTTAATGACGATGTCGGAAAGATCGAATCGTGCGATACCATAATAGAAATAATCGCTACGATTAGGGTGATACAAATAATCGGTCATGTATTGATAGGACCTGCCGGCAAGATGAAAATACGACGACTTTAAGAATTGTGTGTCACTAAAATCCAACGCCATTGGATCAAACGCCGTTGGATCATTCGGGCTGAACAGCCAGTAGTCACCAAAGAAGCAGTTGTTCCCGCCGATGGTACAGACTGTCTGAGCCGGATCGAGACGTATTTCTCCGGTAACACCATCGCCAATATTCAGGCCATATGGCACGTGCGAGCTTGTCACGGCGTTGTAAAAGGGATCGGTATCCACACAGGGTGGGGCTGGATCGTAAGAGGTTTCACCGCAGTTGAAAACTTTCTCCACCAGCTCTGCGGTGAAGGTGATTGTGTCGCCATAGGTGACGGCCTGCGAGGGCGCGGGAAACAAGGCGATCCCGCCAAGAGCCAGGGAGAGAAGAACGGATTTCAGATTCATGGGGTAAATTTCCATAGTTTTCAATTCAAAAATGGGGTGGCAAAGGGAAATTAGATCGCAGCTTCTTTAAAAGTGCACATATGTCACGGGATTACAACATTTTTTGACAAGCTCATGCCAACGGCCCTGCGGACTGACCTGTGTCAACGCCAACGGCAGCCCTGAGCCCTTCCTCGACATTCATTTACCTGCTAAAATTCGCCAGGCTTACTTTCACCCTATGTTCCGTTCAGAACAGGAGGTCGCATGTTGCCAGCAATCGAGAAGTGGTTTTCAGAGTTGACAGACGAGCAGCGGAAAACGGCTGTCGATCTGCGGAGCATCGTCTTGTCGCAGGGCGCGCAGCTTCGTGAAGAATTCAAATGGGGGCAGCCGTGTTTCTATGGAAATTCAATGGTCTGTTATATTCAGAAAGCAAAATCCCACGTCTCTTTGGGCTTTGGGAAAGGCGCGTCACTGACAGATCCAGACGAAGTTCTGGAAGGGAACGGCGGCCAGATGCGGCACGTCAAACTACCCTTGGGGACCGATGCAGATCGAGGCAAACTGGGTAAGCTGGTCAAACAGGCCATCGCGTTAGACGCGGTTGCATAGTGCAACGGCGGCTTCGTTCCGCAAAACCGGCATTCCCGGATGGCCATGCTTCGGATGCGCGCCATAACCTAACCGCAATAATTCATGAAGCTGCGGTATCGCACCGTGTAGGCATGGCATCGCCCATTCCGGTTTGACCCACACAATGGACTTCGGCGACCGTTTTTTCGGGCCGCTGACGTCATGTGAGGTTGTGCAGGTTGATGTTTCTGGATGAGCGGGGCGTTTCGCTTCAGGCCGGACACGGTGGCTCGAGGGCTGGGAACAGCAAGGTGAGAAGTTTCCTGCGCGGGCAGCAGGCCGGAAGGGTGATGATGATCCGGGTCTTCTTTTCGACGATGGTAGCGGCCAGCTTGAGCAGATACAGGCGCAGCGTGTCGAACTGCGCATACCGCCACGGGGACCGTTTGGGGCAGGCGGCGCGGAGCCTC
>NZ_JBKEBL010000224.1:0-4399 GCF_047973135.1 Paracoccus sp. (in: a-proteobacteria) | reverse complement strand
TCATACACCACACGGGCGATGGCCGCCTCGCCCAGCCATTTTTCAAAGGCCCGAAACCCGCTGGCGGAATTCTCAAAACGCTTCGCCGCGCTGCGGTCTGCATCAAAAACATCCAGATGGGATTTCGAAATGTCTACGCCGATGGTATGCTCTGTCATCTTCTCCAGTCCTATGCTTGTCATGCGTGGCTCAAACACGCGTATCCGTTCAGGCCCAAGGGGAAGACGGCGGTCGATCAAACTCTCGAACGGTCCTTGAAAAGACCAAGCGCCTTACGATCCAGCCGCCGTCATTGCCCGCCATAAATGGCGTGGCGGGCAATGGCTTCCAATCCCTCAGAAGCCTGATGAACCCATAAGACAAGCGCCGACGATGAGGCGACGCGATTGGCGAAGGCAATCCCCGAGAGGGAATTCTTCGTCCTCAAGGCAGTGGGCGGCGTGCTCGCCAAATCCCCGAGCGTCAGAGCGATCAGGCTGGGAAAGAAGACCGGGCAAGATGACCCAATCCCGTTCTGATCCGCAGCAGTCACTTACCAACCGAGGAACGCACATGCCGACCAGCAAACCAGAGAGGAAACCTATGCCCCTCCTGACTTTCGATGAATTACGCGCCGCGAATAATGCCAGACAGCAGGAGTGGCCCGGCAGTGATCAGGCGGACCTTGCTTTCCGGGCGGTTGAAGTTGCTGGCGAAGTTGGCGAAATGCTGGAGGCGGTGAAGAAGCATCTTCGCGCCGTGCGCGGCATCAAGGGGTCTACCGCGACCATCGGCGACGTTGCTGATGAGATTGCCGACGCGGTCATCGCGATTGATCTTCTGGCTGGCGAGATGGGCATTGACCTGCATCCCGCCATTGCCCGGAAATTCAACCGAACCTCTGAAAAATACGGAATGCTTACCCGCTTGCCGGAGGGTGACTGACAGGGGTTTTGTACAGCCTGACGACTTTTTTTGATTATGTTTTCAGGCTATAACCATTTGATTTCACGCTGATGCTGCGCAAATTTGATGATCAAATTGGCTTCCGTCAGCTATAAATTGCGAGAATCGTCCGGGAAGCCGCGAGAACGGGTGTCGTTTTGCCTTGCGTTATAGCGCCATTGGCGCTATAACGGGTTCATGAGCAATGAAGCTCGGTTACAGGGAAACCAGATGACCAGCGCAGAACAGTCACTCGCGGATGACAAGGCCCGTGCCGAGATCGCCAAACTCAATGCCGAAACCGCCGAAATCATTCAGAATATGCGGTACCGTTTCTGGGTTCTGGCGGCGGCGTATATCGGTGCCCTTGGCGTGCTTTTGAAGTTCGCCGGATGAATCCTGCGGAATTCAAAAAGGCCCGGAGAGCACTGGGCCTTTCGCAGGCGCAGTTGGGCGTGATTCTGGACACCAACCCGACAACCATCCGCAAATGGGAAGCGGAGGAAGATCGCAGCACGTCGCGCAACCCCAACCCCGTTGCTGCGCAGGTCATGCGCTGGATGCTGGCGGGGTTCCGGCCTCCGGAATGGCCTTTGGGCTAAGCAGAATTTCCGAAAAGTGGCCACCGCTTTTCGGATAAAAATCCTGCAAAATCAAACAAGCCTAAGCAGGCATTCGTGGGCAAAGCCACGAATATCTGCTTAGGCGCAGCCTGCGTCCAGCGCGCTGATCAGCGCCGCGCCGGTTCTGCGGCTTTGCGGGCCGCCGTCAGCGACCAGCGCCGCCGCATGGGTCTGCCGCGCATCATGGGTGGCCGTGCAGATCGCCGTCTCACTGACCGGCCCGGTCGCGCAGCCAGCCAGCAATGCCAGCGTCGTCAAGGCGCATGATATGGTTCTGGGCATTCCGCATCCTCTCCAGTGTCGCGATCTGTGCGCGCAGGGTGTCGATCTCGGCCAGCAGCCGGGCGCGGCTGTCGATCAGCCAGCACCCGGCCCCGGCCAGCCCGAGGATGGCCCCAGCCAGCCCAACCCGAAGCCACATCAGAACACCGCCCGCTGCCGTCGCAGGCGCGCAAACAGCGCCGCAGCGATCGCCAGCACCCCGGCGACGGTCGCGCCGGTGACGAGGACGGTCATGGCACTGTCGGGCAGGGTCTCGCCCAGGGCCGTGAACGCGCCTGCGGCTGCCGTGGCCGCGCTGGCCCAGGTGGTGATCCGGGCCGCGACATCCATGGTGGCGGGCTGTGCGACCGGATGCGCATCGCGCCTGTCCCGCAGCGCCGCCCATGTTTCCGCGCCGACGATGCCGTCCGCGACAAGGCCGTTGCGCCCCTGCCATGCCCTGACCGCCGCGTCGGTCTCAGGCCCGAACACACCGTCATCCCCGATCCCGAGCGCGCGCTGCAATTCCCGCACCGCCGCCCTGTCGCCCGCCCGCCCGAGCCGCAGCACCACGGGCGAGGCCCGCCCGGTCAGGCAGCGATATTCGGCCTCGATCCTGCGCGCATAGGCAGCGGCCTGACCAGAGCCGTTATAGCGCGCCGCGAATCGCAGCCAGTCATGCGCCCGTAGGGTGGTGATCAGGCCCCATCCGCCGATCAGCCGCAGGAATGCGTCAAGCTGCGCGGCCTCATCATCCGCCATTGCCACGACCATGTCGCGGGCCGAGGCAAACCCCGCCGCAGCGGCATTGAAGCCCATGATCTGCGGCCCGCCCCAACTGGATGCCGCCATCGCCTTGTCGGGATCGCGGGCGCAGGCGCTGGCGAACATCGCCTCGCGGGTGGCGAAGGGGATCCCGAGGCTGTCGCGCCAGCTTGCGATGCCGCTTCCGGGCATGTGATGGGGTTCATAGCGGCGTTCGAGGCTGCCATCGGCGCGGAATGGCTGCCCGGCAGATTCCACCGCCCAGACCGCCTGAATGATCTGCGGCTCCAGATTGCAGCGCCGGACGGCGGCTTCAAACTGATCCTGACCGACCCTGACGGCCCGGCCTTTCCACGGCGCATCCGGGCCGATGACCGCAATGCCCGGCCAGTTCCGCCCATGCGCGCCGCGCAGCGGGCGCAGAAAGATCAGGGGAAACATGTCAGTCCTCCATGAATGACCGCTTCAAAGATCGGCAGTCGCCGCCGCGACGGCGAACATGCTAGCCCCCTGCATGTCGGTGATGGCGATGGAGGCCTCGCGTGCCCCTTTGCCGCCCTTGTCGCGGATCGCCTCGCACGCGCTGATGAATGCAGCCGCAAGCGCCTTCAGGCGGTCCACCTCCGGCAAAACAGACGGATTGAACCCCATGCGCACCAGTTCGGCGGCAGAGTTGGTGATCGTGGCCTCGCCGCCATCAAGTGCGGCCGTGTGGATTGTCACATGCATGGACGGTCTCCTTTTGGGTGATGCCCCACTGACGCAGGGGTGGGCGATGAAACACACATATTTACACATTCTCCTTGCAGGCACAGCCCGCCATGTGTATATATTTGCACATCACGGAGGGGCGATGGAATTTGAAACCGATTCACGAAAGCTACTGAAACGGTTGAAGGACGAGGGCTTCGAGGAAATCCAGAAACGCGGATCGCATCTGAAGCTTCGGAAAGGCGACAGGACCGTCATCCTGCCGCATCCGAAGAAAGACCTGCCCCTTGGCACCGTCCGAAGCATCTATAGACAGGCGGGGCTGATCTAGCCCCGCTCCCCTTCGCCCTCGTATCGTCAGGATGGATCAATGAAATATTTCACCGCCATCGTTCACAAGGATGAGGCCAGCGCCTATGGGCTGAGCTTCCCCGATTTGCCCGGCTGCTTTGCCGCAGCCGATAGCTGGGATGCCATCCCCGCCGCCGCCGCCGAGGCGCTCGACCTGTGGTTCGAGGATCAGCCGGACGTTCAGCCCGCATCGCTTGACGCGATCCGGCAGCGCGACGATGTCGCCCGCGAACTGGCCGGCGGCGCGACCCTGATGCCGGTGCCCTATATTCCGGCCGATACCGCGCTGGCGCGCGTCAATATCTCGATCGAGCGCGGCTTGCTGCGTGCGATCGATGAGACCGCAAAGGCGCGGGGGATGACCAGATCGTCCTTCATCGCATCCTCGGCGCGGCGTGAACTGGTCGGCGCGTAACACTGTCTCCGGCAACATGCCCTCACCTCCAACGGTCGAAGGCAAAGACGACTGCTGCGCCGATGGCGGCGGTTGCGATGCGGTTGAGCCATGCAAACAGCGGGCTGCGGGCGGCTGTCAGGTGTTCGAGGTCGGTCAGGCGCGATGCCAGGTCGCGCATGTCGGTCTGGCTGCGCGTTTCCAGCGCGGCCATGTCGGCTTGCTGCCGTCCCATGGCTTTGAACAGGGTTGTCAGCCGCTCATCGATCCGCGCGAGGGCCGAGATGGCCTCTTCGATCCTGTCGAGCCTGCCTTCGACCCGCGCCAGATCGCGATGCAACACGGGGTCAGTCATTTTGTCTTTCCTTGA
>NZ_JBKEBL010000135.1:0-15045 GCF_047973135.1 Paracoccus sp. (in: a-proteobacteria) | reverse complement strand
GCCTTCGGGTCGGCGTGTTTTGCGCTTGGGACGGCGATTGCCGGTTATCAGGGGGCTGCGGTCCTTGGCGGGCTGGCGGGCGTTGCAGGCGCGGGGCTTTTGATCATTCTGGAAAGGGAGGAATGATGACACGGATCACACTTGAGGTCTGCGTGGATGACACGGCAGGGATCGCGGCGGCGGCGAAGGGCGGTGCTGACCGGCTGGAACTGTGCGCGGCACTGGCTTTGGGCGGGCTGACACCCTCGACCGGGCTGATGCGGCTGGCGGCGGAATCACGGGTGCCGACGCTGGCGATGATCCGCCCGCGTTCGGGCGATTTCGTCTGGATCCGCCGTGAACGAGCAGCGATGCGTGCCGAAATCGCTGCCGCCCGCGCCGAGCGGCTGGCGGGCGTGGTGATCGGGGCGAACCTGCCCGATGGCCGCCTGGATGCCGAAACCCTGTCCGACCTGATGGCCGAGGCCGAGGGCATGGGCATCGCGCTTCACCGTGCCATCGACCTGACCCCGGACGTGTCCGAGGCCCTGTCGCTATGCCGCGAACTGGGTATCCGGCGGGTGCTCAGCTCGGGCGGGGCGGCCACGGCGGTCGAGGGGATCGACCGGCTGGCGCAGATGCAGGGGCAGGGCGTGACGATCATGCCGGGCAGCGGTGTTTCCGCCGACAATGTCGCGCAGCTTGACGCGCGGTTGCGGCTGACCGAGGTTCACGCCTCTTGTTCCGGCCCCCTGCCCGTCCCGGGGGATCCCAAGGTCAGGGGCTTCGGGTTTCAGCCAGCGGGCGCGCGCGGAACCGATGCCGCGCGCGTGGCCGGGATGCGGGCGCTGCTGGATCAGATCACCGCTTCGCGCCCGGCAGGGTGAACCTCTTCGTAATAGCTGCGCAGCGTCAGCTTGCTGGCCGCGCCCTCGTCCAGCACCACCGTGACCTTGGGGTGCATTTGCAGGGCCGAGGCAGGGCAGGCCGCCGAGACCGGCCCCTCGATCATGGCGGCGGTCGCGTCGGCCTTGCCCGCGCCCAGGGCCAGCAGCACGATTTCCTGCGCACGCAGGATCGTGCCGATGCCCATGGTAATGGCCAGACGCGGCACATCGTCGAAGCGGTCGAAAAAGCGTGCATTCGCCTCGCGGGTGGATCGGGTCAGGGTCTTGATCCGGGTCAGCGAAGTCAGGCTTGAGGTCGGTTCGTTGAAACCGATATGCCCGTTCGCCCCAAGCCCCAGCAATTGCAGGCCAACATCGCCCGAATCGCGGATCGCCTGTTCATAGCGCGCCGCCTCGGCCTCGGGGTCGGGGGCATCGCCGCGCGGCAGATGGGTGCGGGCGCTGTCGATATCGACATGATCGAACAGATGCTCGCGCATGTAATACCAGTAGGAACAGGGATGATCCGGCTTCAGCCTGACATATTCGTCAAGGTTGAACGAGGTCGCTCTGGCAAAGCTGGCATAACCTTGCCGGTTGAGTTCGATCAGCCGGCGATAGACCGATTCCATTGTGCCGCCGGTCGCAAGACCCAGCACCGCGTCGGGTTGCCGGACCAGCCGGGTTGCAATCTGGTCCGCGACGCAATTGACCGCGCCGGTCTCGGTAGGGTGGATCAGGACTTTCATTTGCCTAAGGGGACTTTCGTTCAGGGGTGGGGGACTGGTATCGGTCAGGGCTGGCCCGAGCAACAAGGAATTTGTTTTCAGGATAATGCGCGAATCGCCGGGATTTCAAGATTTTCCGTTTCCGTTCGGGCGCACCGTGAAATTTTTTTTCGTTTGATCGGGCAGCCGCGCCTGAAGCGCTTCGCGATTGGCCCCAAGATGCCCGGACATGCAACCCGACACCCGCCGCCTCGCGTCACAGCGAGCCCGGATGCGATGGCAGCGCCGCTGATTTACGTCCCGCGATGGCCGGGGGCGCTGCGCCCCCCGGACCCCCCGCCTTGCGCGTGGCGGGGGATCAGCGTGGGGATGGGGCGGGGTGTCGTGTGGCGGTCATGGCGTAGCGGCGGACACCGGGGCCCGCCGTCATCCCATGGGCCAGAATGCTTGACAGGACCGTTGCCATTACCGCCACGCGGATTGTCGGCTGTTCCTGCCCCGCCGCGTTTTGCAGATAGACCAGCCCCAGCACGATCGAGGCCAGCCCCCGCGGTCCGAACCAGCCGATGAACAGCACCGTCCGCCAGTCCAGCCCGGTTCCCGTCAGCGCCACCGCGACCGGCAGCATCCGCACCACCGTCAGGCTGAGCGCGGCATAGGCGAAGGCCGTCGCTGTCATCTGTGACCATTCGCCTGCGACCAGCAGGCCGAACAGGTAAAAGACCGACAGGTTGATCGACTGGCCCCAGTTCTCGATGAAGGCCGTGCTATGGGCGGCGAGACCGGGTTTCCGGTCGCTGCCGCGCGTGGCGAGGCCCGCGACGAAGGCGGCGATGAACATGCTGGCCCCTGTCACCTCGCAGGCCAGCACACAGATCATCGGCAGCGCGGCGAAGCCCAGTTGCCGGTAATCGGGGCCGATGGTTCCCCGTTCGGCGGCCCGTGCATAAAGCCGGCCACCAAACCCGCCCACCAGCAGCCCGATCATCAGGCCCACGCCGAATTGCTGGACAAAATATTCCGCAAGGCTGGCCCCCGTCCCCGCCCCTGCGCCAATTCCGGCGGCGGGCGAGGCCATTGCGATGAAGAACAGCAGGAAGGGAACGGACAGGCCATCATTCAGCCCTGCCTCGATGTTCAGCGATTCGCGGATGGGCAGGGGCACGCGGGCATCCGACACGATGGCCCGGCCCAGACCTGCATCGGTCGGGGCAAGGATCGCGGCCAGGATGCCCGCCTCCCACAGGGTCAGGTCGCCAAAGACCAGCAGCGCTGCCAGCAGCCCAAGCAGGATGGACAGGAACATGCCCACCGTCAACAGCCGCCCCGGAAGCGACCGCAGATCGCCGCGAAAGCGAAAGCTGACGCGACTGCCATCGGTGAACAACAGCAGCACCAGACCGATTTCGGCGACGGTCAGGAAGATTTCGCCCTCGAACCGGGAAAGATTGATGGCACCGGTCATCAGCCCGGTCAGGATGCCTGCGCCGGTAAAGACGATCGGCGCGGTCAGGCGGTGCCTTTCGATCCGTTCCGAGATCAGGCTATAGCCAAAGACCAGCGCCAGAAAGATCGCGATGACGGTCATCCGCGCCTCCGTTCATTCCAGATGTGTCAGGCGCGAAACGACGGCAAAGAAATAGCCGCCCGACCAGCCGCACATCAGGATGCCTGTCAGCCCCTCCATCGAGGCGATCAGCCGCCATGATTGCGGAGGCACGATGTCGCCATAGCCTATGGTGGCATAGGTTACGGCGCTGAAATAGAAGGCCTGCTCGACCCCCGGTATCACGCCACGCCAGTCGAAATAGACCGCCCAGACCAGAATTTCGACCAGATGCGCCATGATCACCAGAACGGCCAGCCGCGACAGCAGCCATACCATCGCCGGGGTCGAGATTTCGGCCCTGGCCTCGACGGCGCGGACCTTGAGACGCTTGAGGCTCCAGCCAAGGGCAAGGCTGTGGATCGCGACGGTAAGCGCCACCAGAATGAACCCGTCGATGATATTGCTCAGCATGTCCTGTCACCCCTGGACTGGCGGTCTGATCGGGCCGGTCATGCGGCGGCGGCCCACAGGCGAAAGCGTCTTGTGCCGGTCAGTTCGCGGACCAGACCCATGTCATACATCCGGGCCAGCAGCCGTTCGGCGGTGTCGCGGCTGGCGCCGGTGGCCTCTTCGACCATGGCGGTGGTCATCAGCGGCTGCGCGGCCAGCGCGGCGATGACACGGGCCGGGTTGCTGCCCTTGATGGGGGCGGTGCGGCGCAGGGCGTCCGCCGCCCATTCCCCGACCCGGACCAGATGCAACCGGGCCTCGGCGCTGCCCTCGGACAGGGCGGTCAGGTGACGTTCCAGACGGGTGGCCGGGTCGCCCGTGTCGGTCCAGACCTGCCGCCCGTGCCGCCCCATGGGCACAAAGCGCAGAGCCTCGCAGCACCTGGCCATGTGGCGCGCGGCCCATGTCGCGGCCTCGACCAGATCGTCCACCGGTGACAGATCGGACAGCCGCCACACCATCCGCGCGAAAGGTCCGCATGACAGCGGGTGCAGGCCGCGCGACAGGTGCAGGCCCTGCGCGAACCCCTCGGCGGCGGAATCGAAATCATGCCCGGCGGGGCGCAGCGCCAGCGCGTCACCAAGGGCGGGGCTGTCGCTGCGGTGCAGGCCAAGAAAGTTGCGCAGGTCATCCAGACTGCCCTGCCCCTCCAGCCGACGCAGCGCCCACCGGGCCAGTTGCATCGCGTCCAGATCGGCATCGGCACGCGCCTCCATCAGATCGCGGCCGATTTCCTCGCGGCGCAGCGGCGTGCCCTGCGCCCACAGCATCGTTTCCACCTCGATCAGGGCCAGCCGCCGGGTGGCGCCCTGGCGCGCCCGGTCGTCCATTCCCGCCAGCATCGCGTCCAGCCGCCCCACTGCCAGCGCCGCCCCCGCCAGCGTCGAGGCAAGCCCGGCCTCGGCCGCCCGCCACTCTGCCGGGCGGATCAGGTCGCGGCGGTCCGCACGCGGAAGGGGCGGCGCAAACACCCCCATTTCGTCGTCAAATTCCTCGGGATCGAAGTCGGGACCGGTCATATGCGCAGACTAGCCACCTTCTTGCCGGAACAGAAGGTCTGCCGAAAGGTTCCGGCAACAAGTTTGTAGCTGAACCGTACAGGATGATTCCTGTCTTGTCCGGCGGGCGCGGGCTATCATTTGTTATGTTAAGAACCGCCTGTAAGGAGCACAGATGAACTCTGTCCCAGCGAGGGGCGTCCTCCGCATTCGCTGGCTTCTGATCGCAGCAGCATTTGGTATTCTGGTGGTTTTCCTTGGGGTCTGGTTGAATGCCCAAACGCGGCCACTGCGATTTGCGTTGCCCATGAATCTGCCCGAGGAACCTGCGGAAAGCCGGACTACACTGGGCTGGCCGGGGCCTTCGGGGTGGCCCGCCAGCGCCTATCTTGCGCTTGAATTCGGGCGTCACCGCGGGCTTGTCGCCGAGGTGCAGCCATCCTTTCGCGTTGCGGGCAAGGGGGCGGTCGCGTCATTGCGGGACGGGACGGTCGATGCCGCATATTCCTTTGCCCCGCCGGTGGTACACGCCATCGCGGAAGGCGGCGACGATCTGGTGGTGGCCGGGGTCGTGATGCGTTCCTATGATCAGGTGCGGTTGTTCGTCAGCGCCGAACATGTGGACGACTGGCACCGGGGGAATATCGCCGTCACCAAGGGCACGATCCTGGAATCGCAGGTTCTGGCGCATCTGCGGGCCATCGGCAAACTGGACCAGATCGGGAATGGCGGCGTCAATCTGGTCCATATCGAACGCCCCGAAAGCATGTTCTTCGTGCTGATGAACCGGCTGGTCGAGACATCGGCCATGCCCGCCGTCTATGGCGTATTTCTTGAACAACAGCAGCAGAGCAGTGACAATCCGGAATTTATCGACATCACCATTCCCCGGCTTTACCGGTCAAACGGGTTCATCCTGACCACGCGCGACAGCTTGCGCAAGCATCATGGCCGGATGATCGAGATGTTGCGCGCCTATCGCGATTACGGTGAATTTGTCGCTGCACGGCCCGATGAGGCGCTGAAACAGATGCTTGCACTTGAGGCCGCTGGCACACCCATCGACCCGGATGCCGCGTCCGACACGGCCTGGCGCCCGCAGGATTTCATCCTGCTGACCGATCACAAAGAGATCCGCGCCATCCTTGAGGCCGAGGCTCAGTTGCGAATCGACGGACATGCCTTGGAGGTGATGCCGGATTTCGAACCCGCCCTCTCGGAGCTTGATGAAATTTCGGCCGCCCTGGCGGCAAGCTGAGCGACGGACAGATGAACGGCAGCACCTTCACTTCGGCTTCGGGACAGTTTCAGAGCCGCTCCGATGCCGAGGTAAACCTGCGTCGGCTCAGCAAATCCACACTGATCGCGTTCCTGTCGCTGATCCTTGTCGGGGTGACGGCGGGCTATTTCGCAATCAGCACCCTGGTGCAGATGCAGGGGCTGACCTACGCCGCGACCATGCGTCTGGAAAGCTGGCGTTTCGTCGCCGACCGGACCCTGCTGCTGCTGCGCCTTGAGGAACGGCACCATGATGGCACCCCCCTTGCCCGGCTGGCGCAGCGGACCGTCGGCGAAGCCTATGATCAGGCGCTGCGCAGCCATCAGGCTGAGAACGCCATCGTCAACCGGCTGGATACCGGTTTCATGGAAAAGCTGGGTCTGTTCGATTTCGCGCTGTTGAACGAATTCGTACGGCAGGACATCGACCCGCAACTACGCCTGTCCGTGCAAGAGGTGATGGGCAAGTATATCGATCCCCGGACAAAGGGCACGACCGATAAAAACCGGCTGTACATCGCCCTTCAGAATGATGAATTTCTGGCCCCGCTGTACCGCCGTGCCACCCTTGCCGGAATCATGAGCCAGCAATGCGTGCGGCCGCTGGTCTATATCCTTCTGGTGGTGGTCACGGGCTTTGTTCTGGCGCTGTGGCTGTTGTGGACGCGATCACTGGCACCGGCCTTCGCGATGCTGGATCAGCGCAGGCGGTCGCTGCTGGCCAGCACGACCGAACTGGCCGACCGCAATGCGGAACTGTCGCGCAAGAACGCGCAGGTTCTGGCCGCGCAGCGTATGGCGCATATCTGCTACTGGTTCCGCGACGGCGATGGCGCGGCAAGTTTTTCGGCCGGTTTCGAGGATGTTCTGGGCCTGCGGCATCAGGATTTGCCCACGACTCCCGAAGCTTTGGCCCGGTTGAGCGAGGAAGCCGAGGCTGAAAAGGTGCTGACCATCTATCGCCGCCTGTCGCGCAGCGATGGCAGCGAAGAAGTGACGCGCACCATTCAGTCGCGCGATTTCGGTCGCCGGGTCATTCGCGAGCGGATCGAATCGCGTCTGGTTGGCGGGCGGCGGCAGATGATGGGCATCATGTTCGACATTTCCGATGTCGCGCGGGCGTCGGAAGGCTGGGCCAATTCCGAAAAGATCGAGATGATGGAGCTGATCTCGGCCGGGGTTGCGCATGATTTCAACAATATCCTGAACATCATCCTCGCCCATGCCGAGATCATGCTGGAAGAACGCAGGTTTTCCGAAAGCCGCACCACGGCGATTCAGGACGCCGCCCAGACCGCTGCGGCGATTACCGCCCAATTGCGCAGCCGGGTCGCCTTTTCAGACGGAGAGCCATCGCGCCTGTGCATGGCGCAGGTCGTCGGCGATTGCGTCAAATCGCTGACCAAGGCCACGCCCGAGGGCCCCCGCATCGTCATGCGCGTGGCCGAGGGCGAGAATTTCATGCTGCTGACCACGCGCGGACTGTTCGAGAACGCGATCATCAATGTCATCTCGAACGCACGAGAGGCATCGCGGCCGGGTCAGGCGGTCGAGGTGGTGCTTGATCTGATCGACGCCAGCGAATTGCCGCCCTCGCCGCCGGGTGTGCAGTCCCCGGCCCCAGCCCCGCGCTATGGCCGCATCCTTGTCATCGATCATGGCAGGGGCATGAGCGAGGCGATCCGCAAACGCGCGGTCGAGCCGTTCTTTTCGACCAAGGATCGCGGCGCGGGTTCCAAGGGGCGGGGTCTGGGCCTGTGGTCGGTCTTTTCCTTCATGCAGTCTGTTCAGGGGCAGCTTTCCATCGTCTCGCGCGAGGGGGTGGGCAGCGCCGTCAGCCTGATCTTTCCGCTGAATGAACTGGTCGAGCCCTGCCCCATCGTTGCACGCCCACATGTCCCGGACAGCAAATGCGCCGTGTTGACCCGCGTGTTGATCATCGAGGACGAGGATCATCTGGCCGAGATCGCCGAAACCATGGTGCGCATGGTTGGCTGCCAGCCGGTCGTGGCCCGTTCCGCGCACGAAGCGCTGCATCTGGACCGCCAGTTCGGGCCGTTTGACATCCTGTTTACCGATGTGACCCTGGGGGCGGGATTTACCGGGCTGGATGTCGCCGAGCAACTGACAAGGCGCCATCACAACATGAAGGTGATCGTCGCCTCGGGCTTTCTGTCGCGCCCGGAATTCGATGCCCTGAACGCGCATGACTGGCGCTTTCTGCAAAAGCCCTACAGTCTGGCGCAGGTCAGAAAAACCTTTGCCGCCATGATCGGGACCAGCCACGCGCCGCCCGTCCCGGATTTGGAAGTGGTCAATCGCGCACCCATATGAACCTTGGGGGCGATGACCGTCACCGGTCCCGTCCCCGGTTCACAAGTTGGGATTGTGTCATGTCATTCAGCGAAAAACTTGTCCTCATTACGGGCGCGGGCGCCGGAATCGGCCTTGCGACCGCCAAGGCCTTTGCTGCCGCGGGTGCCAACCTTGCAATGGTCGATCTGAACGAAACAGCCCTGCGCGAGGCTGCGGAACAGGTCGGCGGCGATCCTCTGACCATTGCGGCCGATGTTACCGACGAGGCGCAGGTCAGGGATTTTGTCGAACGGGCGGCGGCCCGGACGGGCCGGATCGACGCCTTTATCAACAACGCGGGCATCAACGGCGATTTCGCGAACATCCCCGACCAAAGCGTCCTGAACTGGCGCGCCGTGCTTGAGGTGAATGTCATCGGCGCGTTTCTGGGGCTGAAACATGTGCTGCCGGTCATGTATGCGCAGGGCTCGGGCGCGGTGGTGAACATGGCGTCGAACGGCGGCCTTCTGGGTGCGCCGGGGATGAGCGCCTATGTCGCCTCGAAACATGCGGTGATCGGGCTGAACAAATCCGCTGCGCTTGAGGCCGCGCCGCATGGCGTCCGGGTAAACGCGATCTGCCCCTCGGGTGTCGATACCCAGATGATGCGCCGCATCGAACATAACGCCATGGCCGGACACGAGGCCGAGGCCCGCGCCGCGTTCGAGGCCGCCGTGCCCCTGAAACGCTATGCCGAGGCGACGGAAATCGCCGATCTGGCGGTGTTTCTGGCATCCGGGAAGGCCAGCTTCATCACCGGCGCCTATTACCGCATTGATGGCGGCGGCGGTGCGATATCGGCCTGAGGCAGAGGGCCTGGGCGCCGCGCTGTTCAGCCCTGCGGCGTCATCGCCTTGCGCTGGCGGTTGCGTTCCAGACCAAGCTGCCGTTCGCGCCAGATGATCAGCATTCCGGCAACAATCACCAGAAAGGCCCCGGCCAGAACCACCCCGGTCGGGGCCTCGCTGAACACGAACCAGCCGATCGCGATGGCAAGGATCATCGAGGCATAGTCGAAAGGCGCGACCAGCGAGGCATCCGCATGACGATAGGCCGAGGTCAGCAGGATCTGTCCGATCCCGCCCAGAATGCCCGTCAGGACCAGCAGCGCAGCCGTGCCTGCACCGGGCATGACCCAGCCGTAAGGCAGGCTTAGCAGTCCCAGCACGGATGATGTGACCGAAAACCAGAAGACGATGGCCGATGTCCGCTCGACCTGGACCAGCTTGCGCACGAAAATCTGCGCCAGCGCCGCGCAACAGGCCCCGCCGATGGCGACCACCGCCCCGAGAGTACGCTGAAGATCGCCCCTGACACCCGGACCAAGCTGCGGCGACAGCACGATCAGCACGCCCACAAGACCCAACCCGACCATGGACAGGCGGAACAGCCGCACATCCTCGCCCAGAAACATCGCGGCAAAGATCACAACCAGCAGCGGCGCGGCATAGCCGATGGCCGTCGCCTCGGGAAAGGACAGCAGCGACAGCGCCCAGAAGTTCAGCGCCATGCCCGCTGTCCCGGCAAAGCCGCGATAGAAATGACCCATCGGCCGCGAGGTCCGCAGCCCCGATGTCAGCTCGTGCCGCCAGGCCAGCCAGATCAGGATGACCGGAATCGCAAAGAAGGAGCGGAAGAAAACCTGCTGACCCGCCGGCACCCCCAGCCCGCCATCCGACGTTGCCTTGATAATGGCGGACATGGCGGTGAAGACCGTCACGCTGAGGCATTTCAGCACGACGCCTCGGATCGGAGAAGAGCTGGTCGTCGTCATGCCGGGTTCCGGCCGATTCCTGTTTCGGGGGATGAGGGCGTCCCATCCCGGCTGCGTAGGACTTCCGAAAAACAGGCCCCCGTTTTCAGAAAAAATCCTGCAAAATCAAATGGGCTTAAGCGGGCATTCGTGAACGAAGCCGCGAAGCCTGCTTAGGATCCCGCGCCTCGCCTGTCAAGCGCCGCATGCCTGACCCGCCCCGCCACACGAGACGGCAACGCCGCAGATTTGCGTCCCGCGGTGGCCGGGGGGGCTATGCGCCCCCCGGACCCCCGGCATAAGCCTGCGGCGATGAACTGCGTCGCGGGCCGGGTGCCCCGACTGCATTTCCGCCGCAAGAGGCGGGGCCTGTCGTCACAAGGCC
The DNA here is from genome assembly GCF_047973135.1 of Paracoccus sp. (in: a-proteobacteria). Taxonomy (GTDB): domain Bacteria; phylum Pseudomonadota; class Alphaproteobacteria; order Rhodobacterales; family Rhodobacteraceae; genus Paracoccus. The sequence continues at coordinate 4,623 of NZ_JBKEBL010000135.1, read as the reverse complement.
GCGCGGGCGGGTTCGGGATGGATCACCTCGGTGTCGTCGCGATAGAGGCGGGCGACCAGTTCGGGGCGATGGCGCAGCACCGCGCGCTGGTTGATCGAGCCCTTGTCCGTGACCTCGCCCCGGTCAAGGCTCAGCGGTTCACGCATCAGCATCACGCGCGCGATCCGGGTGGCCGAGCCGGTGGAGGCTGCGATGTGACCGGCCAGCCGGGCGGCTATGGCGGCGCGAACCGCCGGGTGCCCGGCAAGCGCGTCGTCCGGAGTACCCGCCGGCACCAGCGCGCGCAACGCGGGCATCGCCGGGACCAGCAGGGCGGTCAACGCATCCTCATTCTCGCCCGCGATCACGGCATCGCTGATCAACCCACCCATCTGGTTCACGATCTGCGCCCGCAAGGCCCCGACCGCGACCCATGTTCCGGTGCGCAGCTTGAAATTCTCGGCGATGCGACCGTCGAAATAAAAGCCCTTCGACGGATCGCCCGGCACTGCATGGCGCAGCGCGTCGCCGAGCCGATAGAAGCCCTCGTCGTCGAAGGCGTCGTGGGTCAGCTCGGGCGCGCGCCAATAGCCCGGCGTGACATTCGGCCCCTTGATCCGCACCTCTTGCTTGTCATCGACGGGCACCAGTTTCAGCGTCACGCCGCGCGCCGGTACGCCGATATTGCCGGGAACGGTCTGCGGTTCCACGCACATCAGTGCGAAGGGCGCGGTTTCGGTCGAACCGAGGCCCGTCGCGATCAGGATTTGCTGGCCCACAGTTTGCACGGCCAGCCGTTCCAGATCGCGCCAGGTATGCGCGGCCAGCCCCGCCCCGGCATACATCAGCAGCTTGAGGTCGCGAAAAAAACTTTCGCGCAGGGTGTCGTCTGTCTCCATCGCGTGGACCAGCGCCTCGAACCCGGCGGGAACGTTGAAATACCAGGTGGGCGAGACTTCGCGCAGGTTACGGATCGTTCGTGCCATGCCTGCGGGCGTGGGCTTGCCATCGTCGATATAGAAGGTGCCGCCGTTGAACAGCACCATGTTGAACACCTTGTTGCCGCTGGCCGTGTGGTTCCACGGTGCCCAGTCGCAGACCACCGGCGGCTCGTCCACCATGAAGGCGAAACAGTCCTGCACCATCACCATGTTCGAACACAGCATGCGGTTCGTCTGGATCACTGCCTTGGGGCTGCCCGTCGTGCCCGAGGTGAACAGGAACTTGGCCACCGTATCCGGCCCGATGGCCTGATGCGCGGCATCGATCCTCTCGCCGGGTTCGGTTGTCAGAAGTTTGGCAAAGGCATGGGACACGCGCCCCTCTGCCCTGCCCTCGACCGCGATCACCGGGATGTCCGCATCAAAGGTCGCAGCGATGGCCTTTGCAAAGGGTTCTGCCGACTGGACAAAGATCACCCCCGGAGTGACCTGTTCCGCAATGGATTTCAGCTTGGCATAATCGGTCGAGACCAGCGCATAGGCGGGCGAGATCGCAGCCGAGGGGATGCCCGCATATTGAGCCCCAAGTGCCATCAGCGCATGTTCCACGGAATTTTCCGACAGGATGATCACCGGTCGTTCCGCTGACAGGTCGTGCCGCAACAGCCATTCGCCGATGCGCCGCACCTTGTCACGCAATTCGCGGTAACTGACCCGCTGCCAGTCGTCGCCACTGCGCTGCGCCATCCAGATGCGGTCCGGGCTGCGGTCGGCCCAGTGATCGATCATGTCCGTCAGCCGGTCGGGATAGTCGCCCAAGGGATCCTCGCGCCAGATCAGCGTCGTGCCGTCCTCGCGCGTTTTCCACGCCAGTTCGGGCTGCCATACCTTTACCGCGCGAATACCGGCGGGTTCCCTGTCTGTCATTACCATATCCTCCCCCTGATCCGAATTTTGTTTACAGGGAAACAGTCTATCTGTAAACTAAATTCGGATCAGGCTGGTGAAAGGGTCAGAAAGATGGGCGGTGAAACGATGGTGCGCTATGAGGCCGAGGGGGATGTCGCTGTGCTGACGCTGAACCGGCCGGACAAGCGCAATGCGCTGAACCTTGGTCTGGTCGAGGCGCTGCATCAGGCGGTCATGCGCGCCCGGACGCAGGCCCGCGCGGCGGTGATCTGCGGGGCGGGCGATCATTTCAGCGCCGGGCTGGATCTGGCCGAACATGCCGAACGCACGCCTATCGAGGGCGTGCATCACTCGCGCCACTGGCACGCGATCTTTGACCAGATCGAACACAGCCCGATTCCGTTCTTTTCCGCTTTGCATGGCGCGGTGGTGGGCGGCGGGCTTGAACTGGCGGTCGCCACCCATGTCCGCATTGCCGATGAAACTGCCTTTTTCGCCCTGCCCGAGGGGACGCGCGGCATTTTTGTCGGCGGTGGCGGTTCGGTCCGGGCGGCGCGGCTGATGGGGGTGGCGCGGATGACTGACATGATGCTGACCGGGCGTTCCGTTCCCGCGCGCAAGGCCGAGGACTGGAACCTGTGCCAATATGTCGTCGCCCCCGGCAAGGCCCGCGAAACGGCAGTCGATCTGGCGCGCAAGGCTGCGGGGAACGCCGAGATGTCGAACTATGCCATCCTGAACGCCCTGCCCCGCATTCAGGACATGTCGCGCGCCGACGGGTTGTTCGTGGAAAGCTTTGTTTCGGCCATGACCACCACCTCGCCCGAGGCGGGCGAAAGGCTGCGCGCCTTTGTCGAGAAACGCGCCGCCAAGGTGGCCCGGCCCGACGCATGAACGCGCCCCGGACCATTGGTGCCGAACAGGCCGACCCCGATCTGGGGCAGCTTGTCGATTCCCTGGGTTTCCTGTTGCGGCTGGCGCAGCTTGGTGCCTTCGGGCTGTTCTATGAACGATTGGCGCAAACCGGCGTGAAACCCGGCGAATATTCGGTGCTGTATGTCATCCGGCGCAATCCGGGCATCCGTCAGGGCGTGCTGGCGCAGCGGCTGCTGATCAAGCGCGCGCATATGACCAAACTGATCCGCCATCTGGAAGGGCAGTCTCTGATCGCGCGGCATATTCCCGACGATGACCGCCGCGCAGTGGAGCTGACACTGACCCAGGCGGGCGAAACGCTGGTGGCGGCGCATGAACAGGACATGCTGGATCAGGCGGGCCACGAATCCGAAAGGCTGACCGGCGATGAGGCGCGGCAACTGATCGGCCTTCTGCGCAAATTCACAGGGATAGAGGAGAGGACATGAATATCGACGATCTGGTCGCCATCGACATCCACACCCATGCCGAGGAACCGTGCTGCGGCCCGCGTGACGATGGCTATGACGAATTTCAGGCCGGCATGGCCGCCTATTTCCGCAACCCGGCGGGGGCAAGGGGGATGCTGCCCACCGTGCCGGAAACCGCCGCCTATTACCGCGAACGCCGGATCGGCGCAGTGATCTTTCCGGTCGATGGTGAACGAGAGACCGGGTTTCGCCGCTATTCCAACGAAGATGTCGCACAGATCGCGGCCGAAAACAGCGATATCCTGATCCCCTTTGCCTCGATTGACCCGGCCAAGGGGAAACTGGGCGCGCGCGAGGCGCGGCGGCTGGTGCGCGAATTTGGCGTGCGCGGGTTCAAGTTTCACCCGACCATGCAGGGGTTCTGGCCCAATGACCGCATGGCCTATCCCCTGTACGAGGCTATCGCCGAGGAAGGTGCCATTGCCCTGTTCCATACCGGCCAGACCGGGGTGGGGTCGGGCATGCGCGGGGGCATGGGCATGCGGCTGAAATATTCGAACCCGATCCATATCGACGATGTGGCCGTCGATTTCCCCGACATGCCCATCGTGCTGGCCCATCCCTCGTTTCCCTGGACGGAAGAGGGGCTGTCGGTCGCGCAGCACAAGCCCAATGTCTATATCGACATGTCAGGCTGGTCGCCGAAATATTTCCCCCCGATGTTTGTGCATTACGCGAACTCGATCCTGAAGAAAAAGATGCTGTTCGGCAGCGACTGGCCCGCGATCACCCCCGACCGCTGGCTGGCCGATTTCGACACGATCGGCATCAAGGATGATGTCAAACCACTGATATTGAAAGAAAATGCAAGGCGGTTACTGGGCCTGTGACAACGGGCACGGAACGCGGGCTTAGCCGGATTCCACGCGCCGCGCCAGCAAACCGGCCCCGGCAAGCCCCGTCAGCAGCAGCGGCAATCCGGCAGGCAGCGGAACCACCGGGGGTGGTTTCGGGGTCGATATTTCTGCGGTGAACCCGATATTCTGGAAATCGACCTCTCGGTTGCTTCCGGTCAGGAAGGCGGTGACGAATTGCACATTCAACGGTGCCGCCAACGCGATGTCTTCGGCCCTGATGCCGGGCGAGGAACCAAGCGACGGCATGATCGAAAGACTGCCAACCTGCGTCGATGTATTGTCGTAGAAGGTGAAATCCACGTTGTCTACGTCATAGCTTTCTGATGTGTAATTCCAGAAATGCAGGGTCGAAATATCGTATTCCTGATTAAAGTCGAACAAAAGCTCCAACCCGCCGCCAAGGCTGTCGGCGGTAAACCAGATATGCGTGGTCTGGTCATGAAATTCCTCGGCATCCGCGCCTGGAGCATCAATCACCTTGCCGATTGTCTGGCCACCATTGAATGTATTGTTGAAACTGCCCGCCGAAGT
>NZ_JBKEBL010000001.1:0-21749 GCF_047973135.1 Paracoccus sp. (in: a-proteobacteria) | reverse complement strand
GCAGGCGCCGACCGGGTCGATGCTGTTGTCGTAGCTGATGACGGCGATCTTGGCGCGGCTGCCGGGGTCGCGGGCGACGGCCTTGATCTCGATCACGCCATCATAGATTTCCGGCACTTCCATCTTGAACAGTTCGGCCATGAACTGCGGATCGGTGCGCGACAGGAAAATCTGCGGGCCGCGCGTTTCGCGGCGCACGTCCTTGACATAGGCGCGGATGCGGTCGTTCGGGCGATAGGATTCGCGGCCGATCTTTTCGTTGCGGCGCAGGATCGCCTCGCCCCGGCCTACATCGACGATGATGTTGCCGTATTCCTCGCGCTTGACGACGCCGTTGATGATGGTGCCGGCGCGGTCCTTGAATTCCTCGTACTGGCGATCCCGTTCGGCCTCGCGGACGCGTTGCAGGATGACCTGCTTGGCCGATTGCGCGGCGATGCGGCCCAGATCGACGGGGGGCACTTCTTCCTGAAGGATGTCTCCGGGTTGTGGTACGCCCGCGAAATCGGCAATCAATTCGCCCTCGCGCAGCCAGATGGCGCGGCCGTCCCGCGATTTCTCGAAATAGGGCTTTGCCTGCTCCGGCGTGAACTGGGCCTGATAGTTCTCAAGCTCTTCTTCGGTCACGACGGTGCGGACGCGGGTGAAAGTGGCGTTGCCGTTCCGGCGGTCGATGCGGACGCGGATGTCCATCTCGCTGCCATAGCGTGACTTGGCGGCGCGGGCGAGGCTGTCCTCCATCGCTTCGATGACCAGCTCTGGTTCGATCATCTTCTCGCGCGCGACGGCCTCGGCCGTTTGCAGCAGTTCCAACTGGTTTGCAGAGGTGATTGCCATCACTCACTCCTTCGCATCGGCGCCGTCCGCGCCTTTCCGGTCTTCGGTTTCAATCGCGTCAAAGGCGCTTTCGTCAAGATTGTCGATCTCGATGCCCGCCTCTTTCTTCTGGCGCAGCATCTCGCGGATCAGGTCGTCGGACAGGACCAGCTTGGCATCGGACAGCCAGTCAAAATTCAGGCCGATGGTTTGGGTTTCGCCGTTTTCGTCGATATTCAGCAGCACCTCGTCGCCCTCGACTCCGGCCAGGACGCCCTTCCAGCGCTTGCGCCCGTCGATGGGCTGGGCGGTTTCAAGCCGCGCCTCATAGCCTTCGAATACGGCGAAGTCCTTGATCCGGGTCAGCGGGCGGTCGATGCCGGGGCTGCTGACCTCAAGGTGATAGGCGTCCTCGATCGGATCCTCGACATCCAGCGTGGCGCTGACGGCGACAGAAATATCGCCGCAATCATCGACATTGATGCCGCCCTCGGGCCGGTCCGCCATGATCTGCAAAGTCGCCGTCTTGCCGCCCTGCAGACGCACGCGCACCAACTCAAAACCCAGATCCTCGATCACCGGGGTGATGATCTCGGCCAGGCGCCGGTCAATGGCAGTCTTGGCGATCAGGTCGTTCGACATGCGGTCCTTCTGGATGCGAAAAAGGGCCCGCAGCGGGCCCATGCGAGTGCGTCCGGTGGGCAGGGGGTGGAAGCCTGCGCCGCTGTTGATCAGTCATATAGGACCAACCCTTGGGGATTGCAAGCGGCTTGACCGACGCGCGCATCACGGCTTTCAGCGCGCCAGCCGCGCGCTGCGATCCGTCGCGTCCGCAGCCTCGATCCGGGACAGCAGCCGGTCCACCATCGCCAGCACCTCGTCGGGATCGATGAAAAAGCCGCCCTCGGCCACCGAGCCGATCACCACGCCGCTATGCATGTCCATGCAGCGCGCGGATTCGTGGGGGGCGACATAAAAGCGTTCGGGCGGGACCAGCGTCAGGATCGCACCGCCCTCGCGCAGCGCATAGACGGCGTGGCGGTACTGGCTGCCCTCGACGGTGATGATCACCGCCGCGTCCAGCAGCGCGCCCAGAAAGGCGTTGAAATCGCCCTCGGGTGTGACCACGCGGATGCCGGCCTGCGACAGGCGCTGGTACAATGCCCCGGCATTGACGATCTCGCGCCTTTCGCCGGTCGGCCCGCGTCCGAGGAAAACCACCTGCCCGCCTTTGCCTGTTGCGCCAAAGTTCCGGCGCAGCCGTTCGCGCAGCCTGCGATACCGCGCGGCCTTGGCCCGGCTGAAACCCAGATCGCGGATGATCGTCATCGAGCGGCTGCGGATGATCGTGTTTTGCCGCCATGTCTGTTCAAAAAGCCTGCGATATTCGACCGCATCGCGCCACCCCGGCAGGGGCAGGGACATCAGGCCGGGATGGTCGCGATGTGCCTCGAATGCCGACGTGTCATCGCCAAGCCAGTGCCCGAAATAGTGCAATCCATGCATCGAACTTACCAGCGCCACGTCCTCGTGCAGCTTTGACGCGGCAAGACTGTCGGCAAAACCAGCCGTCACCGATGTCGAATGCAGGATGCGACGGTTTCCCGCAAATATCACGCCGCCGACCACCGTAGCCTTGCCGACATGGTGGCGGGCCAGCGGCGCCTCGACATAATGGGTGGCGTCCAGCACCCGCACCAGATCGTCAAGCGTTCGGTCGAAGGCGCAGCGTTTGACGCGGGACAGATGTTCGGGGTCATACAGCGCCGGGCGGCACGGGACATTGGCGGGCACCGTATCCAGAACCGGAAGCGGCAGTTGCGAAAAACCTTTGCCTGCTCTGACCAGTCTGGCTGCCGTCAGTTGAAATTTATAAATAGTCCAATCAATTAAAGCGGGTCGCATTTCCGGGCCACGGCAATCTTATTTGACTGCACATATGAACCGGGTTGACCTTTTTGTCTATTCCTTAGTCTATTCAGTATGAATCAAGAAATTCATTATTCTGACCAGTTCGGCCGAGATCAGCGGCTCGGACAGAGCATGGCCCGAGGCCGGGATCAGCCGCAGATCGCAGCATTTCCAGCCCTTCGCCAGTTCCCACGCGGTCCCCGGCGGGCAGACCATGTCATAGCGGCCCTGCACGATCACCGCCGGAATATGTTCGATCAGATGACGGTCGCGCAAAAGCTGGCCTTCCTCAAGGAAACAGCGATTGACGAAATAATGGTTCTCAAGCCGGGCAAAGGCGCGCGCATATTCCGGGGCGGCGTGGCTGGCCGCAGTGGTCTGCAATCCGGCCAGCGCGTTTTCCCAGATCAGCCAGGGGGTCGCGTGGCGGCTCTGTTCCTCGGGGTCGTCACAGAACAGGCGGCGATGATAGGCGGCGATCGGGTCGTCACGCTCGGGCAGGGGGATCGGCTCAAGAAAGCGCTGCCACAGATCGGGAAAGAACCGCCCCGCGCCGCCGCCATAGAACCAGTCCAGTTCCGACTGTCGGCCCAGAAACACCCCGCGCAGGACCAGTTGGCTGACCCTTTCGGGATGGCGCTGCGCATAGGCCAGCGCCAGCGTCGCCCCCCAGCTTCCGCCGAACAGCACCGCCGAATCGATGCCCAGGCGGGTGCGGATGGTCTCGATATCACCGATCAGATGCTGCGTCGTGTTCGCCTCGACCGAGGCCGGGGGGCGCGAACGTCCGCAGCCGCGCTGATCGAACAGCACCACCCGGTAGTGACGCGGATCGAAGAACCGGCGCATATAGGGGCTGCTGCCGCCCCCCGGACCGCCATGCAGCACGATGACGGGGCGTCCGCGCGGATGGCCGCATTCCTCGACATAGATCACATGGCCGTCGCCGACATCGATATTGTGGCGGCGAAAGGGCTCGCCCACCGGATAAAGGCGGCCCGGTGCCGCGCTGTTTTGTCCTGCCAATCGATCCATCATCAGAGTATAGAGCCAAGTGGCCCAACCTGCCAGAAGGACCAGACAGCATGACCAGTATCGACCCCGCAGAAATCGCCAAATTTGAAGCAATGTCCGCCGAATGGTGGGATCCGCATGGCAAGTTCAGGCCGCTGCATATGATGAATCCGGTACGGCTGGACTATATCGTGACCCGGATTGCGGCAGAGTTTGGGCGGGACAGACGCGACTTGCTGGTGCTTCGCGGCCTGCGCCTGCTGGATATCGGCTGTGGCGGTGGTCTGATCGCAGAGCCGATGGCGCGGCTTGGGGCGGATGTCATCGGTGCCGACGCCGCCGAGGCCAATATCGCCACCGCCCGCCATCACGCCGAGGCGCAGGGTCTGGCCATCGACTATCGCGCAGCCACCGCCGAATCGCTGCGCGATGCGGGCGAAGGATTCGACGTCGTTCTGGCGCTGGAAATCGTCGAACATGTCGCCGACCCCGCCGCCTTCGTCGCCACCTGCCACGATCTGCTGCGGCCCGGCGGGCTGCTGATCATGTCCACACTGAACCGCACTGCCCGCAGCTTCGGCGCGGCGATTCTGGGGGCCGAGTGGATCATGCGCTGGCTGCCAAAGGGCACGCATGACTGGAACCGTTTTATCACTCCGGACGAACTGTCCGAGATGATGGGCAGATCCGGCCTGTCCTCCGCCGATGCGCGCGGCATGGTGTTCAATCCGCTTTCATGGCGCTGGAGCCTGTCTGATCGTGACCTGTCGGTCAACTATGCCATCTCTGCGCGCCGGTTCGCATCGAACGGCTGTCCGATGTGACAGCACCATAAAGCGCCTTGCACCCCCGTGGTTCGCCGTTGGCCCTGTGTCGCGTTCGTCCGCAGGCCGGGACCGGCACCCGACCATTGCGCAAGGGACATCCCCGTCTTGACCTGCCTGCCTTGACAGTGCCTCATGTCCTTCATGCGGCATGCCCTGAAACGGGCAGGACGCTGCGTCGTCCGGCGATTTTCCTGAAAGAAATTGGCCCGGTGGCGCTGCTGGTCCAGAATGCCACAGAGGAGAGTCGGCATAAGGGCATCGAATGGTTTTGATCAGAAAATGCGAATTCTGATTATCGGGGCGCTGTGCTAGCGTCCGTCGAGAACAGGGCCTCAGGTGGGGCGCAGGTTTTTTGCAGCCAGTTAGAACAGCTACGGAGGAAGGCAAAATGGACGGTAATGATGTGAATGCAGCCGGAAAATGCCCGGTGATGCACGGCGGAAATACCGAGATCGGCAAGAATGTGATGGACTGGTGGCCGCATGCGCTGAACCTTGACATCCTGCATCAGCATGACAGCAAGACCAATCCGATGGACGAGGGTTTTTCCTATCGGGATGCGGTCAGAACGCTGGATTACGACGCGGTCAAGAAAGACCTGCATGCACTGATGACCGACAGTCAGGACTGGTGGCCTGCCGACTGGGGTCACTATGGCGGGCTGATGATCCGCATGGCGTGGCACGCGGCGGGCACCTATCGTCTGGCCGACGGGCGCGGCGGCGGCAATACCGGCAACCAGCGTTTTGCACCGCTGAATTCCTGGCCGGACAATGTCAGCCTGGACAAGGCGCGCCGCCTGCTGTGGCCGGTCAAGAAAAAATACGGCAACAAGCTGAGCTGGGCCGACCTGCTGATCCTTGCGGGCAATATCGCCTATGAATCCATGGGGCTTAAGACTTTTGGCTTCGGCTTTGGCCGCGAAGATATATGGCATCCCGAAAGGGATATCTACTGGGGGGCGGAACGCGAATGGCTGGCACCTTCGGACGAACGCTATGACGATGTGAACGCCCCCGCGACGATGGAAAACCCGCTGGCTGCCGTGCAGATGGGGCTGATCTATGTCAACCCGGAAGGCGTCAACGGCAATCCCGATCCGCTGAAGACGGCGGCCCATATCCGCGAGACCTTTTCGCGGATGGCCATGAATGACGAGGAAACTGCCGCGCTGACGGTGGGCGGGCATACGGTTGGCAAGACCCATGGCAATGGCGACGCCTCGATCCTCGGCCCCAGCCCCGAAGGCGCGGGCCCCGAGATGCAGGGCCTTGGCTGGGCCAATCCGAACCAGCATGGCAAGGCGGCGCAGGCCGTATCCTCGGGGCTGGAAGGCGCATGGACGACCGAGCCGACCAGGTTCGACATGGGCTTTTTCGACATGCTGTTCGGCCATGAATGGGAATTGCGGAAATCGCCCGCCGGTGCACAACAATGGGAACCCGTGGACATCAGGGAAGAGGACAAGCCCCGCGATGCCTCGGACCCGTCCAAACGTCACAATCCGATGATGACCGATGCGGATATGGCGATGAAGCTGGATCCCGGCTTCAACGCGATCTGCCAGAAATTCATGGCCGATCCCGAATATTTCCGCGATACATTCGCCCGCGCATGGTTCAAGCTGACCCATCGCGACATGGGGCCCAAGGCCCGCTATCTGGGACCGGACGTTCCCGCCGAAGACCTGATCTGGATGGATCCGGTCCCGGCCGGTCCGACCGGCTATGACGTGGCGGCGCTGAAGGCGAAGATTGCGGCAAGCGGTCTTTCCGGCGGCGACATGATCGCGACGGCGTGGGACAGCGCGCGGACCTATCGCGGATCGGACATGCGGGGTGGTGCCAATGGCGCGCGCATCCGGCTGGCCCCGCAGAAAGACTGGCAGGGCAACGAACCCGAACGTCTGGCCCGCGTGCTGGCGGTGCTGGAACCCATCGCCGCCGCGAACGGAGCCTCGGTTGCCGATGTGATCGTGCTGGCCGGGAATGTCGGGCTGGAAGCCGCGATCAGGGCGGCGGGCTTTGACATCGCGGTACCCTTTGCGCCGGGCCGGGGCGATGCCACGGCGGAAATGACCGACGCCGAAAGCTTTGACGTGATGGAGCCTCTGGCCGACGGTTATCGCAACTGGCTGAAAAAGGACTATGCCGTCTCGCCGGAAGAGCTGTTGCTGGATCGCACGCAACTGATGGGCCTGACCGCAAAGGAAATGACCGTTCTGGTCGGCGGGATGCGGGTTCTGGGCACCGGTTTCGGTGGCACCAGGCACGGCGTCCTGACCAATCGCGAGGGTGCGCTGACGACCGACTTTTTCGTCAACCTGACCGATATGGGCTTTTCCTGGCATCCGGTCGATGGCGGCGTCTATGAAATCCGCGACCGCAAGACCGGCACGGTCAGGTGGACGGCGACGCGCACCGATCTGGTGTTCGGGTCGAACTCGATCCTGCGGGCCTATGCCGAGGTTTACGCCCAGGACGACAATGCCGAAAAATTCGTGCGGGATTTCGTCGCGGCATGGACCAAGGTGATGAACGCGGATCGTTTCGATCTGGCTTGACCGGACAAGCGCAAGGGCGGCGATCAGCCGCCCTTGACGCGTTGCATCAGATAGATTTCGCTACCGGGCGGTACGGCAACCTGATTGCCGCCGGTCACGATTTCCCCGTCGATGGCGACGGACACGCCCGCCTCGATCACCGGGCCAAGGCCGGGGTGACGCCGGACCAGCGCGTCCAGCATCTGCCCGATGGTCGCGGCCTCGACCGCGACCACCTGTTCACCATCGGCAAAACGGCGCAAGCCGGACCACAGATTGACCTCAACCATTCGGGCCAGTGGCCTTGATCGCGGCCAGCACCCTTGGCGGCGACATGGGCAGGCTGCGCAGCCGCGCGCCCGTTGCCGCCGCGATGGCATTGGCCAGCGCGGGCAGGGGCGGGGTGATGCCGGTTTCGCCTACGCCGCGTACGCCATAGGGGTGGCCGGGATTGGGCACCTCGACGATGACCGTGTCGATCATCGGCAGATCCGAGGCGACAGGCATCCGATAGTCAAGGAAGATCGGATTCTGAAGCCGCCCGTCCTTGCCATAGATGTATTCCTCGTTCAGCGCCCAACCGATGCCCTGCACCGCGCCGCCCTGATACTGCCCCTCGACATAGGCCGGATGGATCGCCCGCCCCGCATCCTGCACCACCAGATAGCGCAGCACCTTGGTATGGCCGGTTTCGGGGTCGATCTCGACATCGACGACATGGGTGCCAAAGCTTGCCCCCACCCCGCCCGGCACCGATTCATGATGCCCCGAGATGGGTCCGCCCGTCTTGCCCATCTTTGCCGCGATTTCGGCGATGGGCATGGGCGGGAACTCTCCGGCGTTGGGGCCTGCGGGCTGCGCGGCACCACCCACCCATTCGACGGCATCGGGGTCGATGTCCCATTCCACGGCTGCGCGGCGGCACATCTCGCGGATCGCGCCGCGCGCGGCCTCATGCGCGGCTTTGCCGCTGGCAAAGGTCGCGCGGCTGCCATGGGTCGGTTCATTGACGCCAAGCGCGCCGGTATCGACCACGTTGACGCGCACATCGTCATAGGGGATGCCCAATGTCTCGGCCGTCATCAGTGCGATCGAGGCGCGACTGCCGCCAATGTCCGGTGTCCCGATCGAAACCTGCACCGTGCCATCCTCGCCAATCGCCACCGAGACCGAGGTTTCGCCGCCATGATTGAACCAATAGCCCGAGGCGACGCCGCGTCCCTGATTGGGCCCCAGCGGCACCGCATAATTGGGATGGTTCCGCGCGGCCTCCAGCGTCTCGATCAGGCCGACCCTCTGGAAGGTCGGGCCATAGCTGGCCTGCGTTCCCTCATGCGAGGCGTTCTTCAGCCGCACCTCGATGGGGTCCAGCCCAAGCTCGCGGCACATCTCATCCACAAGGCTTTCCACGGCAAAGGCCGCCATGGGCGAACCCGGCGCGCGATAGGCCGCGCATTTCGGGCGGTTCGCCAGCACATCGTAACCTTCATGATGAACCGCAGGCATCTGGTAGCTGGCAAAGGCGCAGCTTAGCGCGGTGTCAATGGGCGCGCCGGGAAAGGCCCCGCCCTGCATGCGGAACACGGCCTTGCCCGCCGTGATCGTGCCATCTTTCTTCATGCCGATCCTGACATCCATCGAGGCGGATGCCGTCGGCCCGGTGGCGCGCAGCACCTCGGCACGGGACATCACCATCTTGACCGGACGTCCGCCCGCCTTGCGGCTAAGCGCAAGGGGCAGGGGTTCCATGAAAATCGTGGTCTTGCCGCCGAACCCGCCGCCGATCTCGGACGGCGTCACCCGCAATTGCGCCGCGTCAACGCCCAGAACGGCGGCGCACATGCGGCGGATGAACCAGTGACCCTGCGTGCAGACCCACATCTCGCCCTTGCCGTCCACGCCCATCTGGCCGACGCAGGCATGGGGTTCGATATAGCCCTGATGGGTGGCCTCGGTCTTGTAGGTCTGTTCGCGCACCAGATCGGCCTCGGCAAAGCCCGCCTCGACATCGCCACGCCCCATTTCGAAATAGCGCACGACATTGGGCGGCATGCCTTCGGGGACCGAATAATCGGCCGATCCGGGCCGGATTGCCGGGGCGTCGGGCCGGATCGCGTCATCAACGTCGATCACATGGGGTAACACCTCGTATTCGACCTGCACCAGCCGCGCGGCCTCTTGCGCGACCAGCGCCGAAGTCGCCGCGACCGCCGCCACGGCATGCCCGTCATAAAGCGCCTTTTCCCCCGCAAGCGTGTTTTCCTGAAGGTTCCAGTCCTCGCCTGTCAGCCCCTCGGGCAGATCGGCGCGCGTGACCACGGCCTTGACGCCATCCAGTGCCAGCGCCTTCGAGGCGTCTATGCTGACGATCCGGGCATGCGCGTGCGGTGAACGCACCACCGCCCCGTGCAGCATGCCGGGCAACGAGAAATCTGCCCCATAGCGCGCGCGCCCCGTCACCTTGTCCAGCCCGTCCGGCCGCAGGGGCCGGGTGCCTACCAGCTTGAATTCGCCTTTGATCTCATCTTTCGGCATTACGCAGCCCCCCGCATTTCAGCCGCCGCATCCTGTACGGCGCGGATGATCTTGTCATAGCCTGTGCAGCGGCACAGATTGCCCGCCAGCCAATAGCGGATTTCCGTCTCGGTCGGGTCCGGGTTCCGTTCCAGCAACGCCTTGGCCGCGATCAGGAATCCGGGCGTGCAGAACCCGCATTGCAGCGCTGCATGCTCAAGGAACTTGCGTTGCAGGGGATGCAGGCCCGAACCGTTGGCCATGCCCTCGATGGTCTCGATCCGCTTGCCGCCGGCCTCCACCCCGAGAACCAGACAGGAACTGACCAGCGTGCCGTCCAGCATGACCGAACAGGCCCCGCAATCGCCGGTGCCGCACCCCTCTTTCGAGCCGGTCAACCCAAGGTGATCGCGCAGACAGTCCAGCAATGTCTCGCGCGGGTCGGCAAGAAATTCTACCGGATCTCCGTTAACGGTGGTCGTGACGTGAATCCTGGTCATGCGTTGCCTCCTTTCGCTCGGGCATAGGCGATTTTCGCGGCGCGGCGGGCCAGTACGCCCGCCACCTCGATGCGGAATTCCACCGTGCCCCGCTTGTCATCTATGGGTTTGCAGGCTGCCCGCGCTGCCCCTGTCAGAGCCTGCAGCGCCGTATCGTTCAGCGTGGTGCCTATGATCGCGTCAGCCGCCGCCGGCACCAGCAACACCGTCGGCGCAACGGCCCCCAACGCCACCCGCGCCTCGGTGATCACATCGCCATCGACCCGCAGACTGACGGCGCATCCGGCGACGGCAATGTCCATTTCGGTGCGGGGGATAAAGCGCAGATAGGCATCGCCCGCGTGTTTCCCGCGCGGTGGCAGCATGATCGAGGTGATCACCTCGCCCGGCTTCAGCGTGGTCTTGCCCGGCCCGGCGGGCACATATTCGACCGCGATCACGCGTTCGCCCTCGGGGCCGGTCACAGCGACACGCGCGCCCGCCGCGATCAACCCCGGCACGCTGTCGGCGGCGGGCGAGCCGTTGCACAGGTTGCCGGTCAGGGTCGCGCGCCCCTGTACCTGGGTCGAGCCGACAAGCTCCATCCCCTCGACCACGCCGGGCCAGTCGGTGCACAGTTCGGCATGCGCCCCAAGCTCGGCACCGGACACGGCGACGCCGATCCGCCATCCGCCATCCGCCATGCGCGAAATTTGGCGTACGCCGGGAATGTGCTTCAAATCGATCAGGTCGTCGGGCAGCACGATGCCGGATCGCATCTGGACCAGCACATCCGTGCCGCCCGCCAGAAACCGCGTCACGCCGCTTGCAGACAGGGCGATCTTCGCAGCCTCGGAAAATGTCGAGGGTGAATGATAGTGCATGTTGCTTGTCCTCTCCTCCTTGGCCCTGCGGAACCGGGAAGGTCCGGTTCCGCAGGGCATGGACGTTCAGGGTCTGGCTTGGTTCCGCTATCTTTTTGCTGCGTCGGGACGGCGATACGGCCAGCGGGGCATCTGCTCCCCGCAGGCCCCTACAGAATGGCACGTCCTGCGAAAGACGCAAGAGACCGCAGGATTCGGACCGGATCAGCGCCTGATCAGGCGATTTCAGCCCAGTTTTCCCGCGGGACTTCCTGCTTGTGGACCGAGGCGGCGATGGCGCTTTTAAGTTGTTTCATGGCGATCGGCTTTGACATCACCATGCAATCGCGAAGGCCGTCAATTTCGGAATAGATCCGGCGGCTGTCCAGCCCGGTCATCAGGATGACAGGCGTTGCGACCCCCTCTTGCCGCATTCTGTTGACCAGGGTCAGCCCGTCGATCTCGGGCATCATCACGTCCAGCAGAACCAGATCGAACCCGGACATGATCTCGACCCTGTCAATCAAATCCGCCGCCCCAAGCGAGGCCGTCACCTGATGATGAAGGGATTCAAGCAGCATCTTGGTGGTGCCCAGAACGATGTCATTGTCGTCAATCAGAAAGACCCGCAGCGAACGGGGGGCGGCGGCAAGCTTGTCATCCTTACCGGACTGGTTCTGATTGGCCAGAAGCCGGTGGTCATCCATCAGCGGGAAGGTAATTCTGACCTCGACGCCGTTCTTCTTGTTGGCAATCTCGCAATTCCCGCCCGATTGCTTGACAAACCCCTCGACCATGGAAAGGCCAAGCCCGCTGCCGCCGCCATCAACCCGCGTTGTGAAAAATGGATCGAAAACCCGGTCGATAATATCGGCGGGAATAGAGGGGCCGGGGTTATAGACCGTGATTTCAACCTGATTATCGGGAATGTCGAACGCGCCGATGGTAATCGGCCCTCCCTGTGGCATGGCATTTCTTGCATTCAGCACCAGATTCATCAGCGCTCTTTGCAACATCGCCAGATCCGCATAAAGCCATCCCGAGCTTAACATATTCAACGTGATGGGATAATCCGTGCCGACGGTTCGTCTCAGAAAGTTGCAGATCTCGGGAATTTCGACTTCAAGCTGTATCGGGGATTCATCTAGAACCTTTCGCCGGGAATATGACAAAAGCTTTTGCGTCAGATCGGCACCAAGCTTGCTGCCCTTGATGCAATGTTCGATCAGCGACCTTTGCCTTGGGTTCAGTTCGTCCGCGTCACCGCCTGCCAGCAACGCCTCTGAGCTGGCCATGATCGCGAACAATATATTATTGAAATCATGGGCAATTCCGCTGGTCAATTCACCCAGGGCCTGAGATTTCTGAAGCTGGGAAACAGCCAGTTCCGCCTGACGCAAAAGGGTGATGTCAAAGGCGAAAAGCGCGGTTCTTTCGTCATTTATCCGCTCAAAGGAAAATGTATAAGAGGCCGCAATCTTGAGATTGGAACTGGACGAGGTCTCCATGACATAATGGGGAACGCCCGAATTTCCTTCGATGGGCTTTCCATTGGCTTCAAGAAACGTGCGATATTCCTCTAGCTGGTTTCCATTGTGATGGACGCTTGGGATGATTTCATCTATCAGATTACCGCGCCGTAACAACAGATTGCCGTCATTGTCGAACACATAGATTGCTGAATGACCCGAATTAAGAAAGGTATCTACGGTTTCTTTTTCCTCGATCATTTCTTCGACAAGCGCGGTTTTTTGCGCCGTCAACTCTCCCAACATTTCCTGCATCTTGTTGAAGGAATGCGCGTATTGTCCGAAACTGTCGCTGGAAACGAATTTCGCGACGTGATGTTCCCCCGTCCGCACGGTTTCGTCACAGGCTTGCCGAAGCTTGGCCAGAGGGCGGCTGACAAAACGGTTAATATAAAATATAAGAATAAATGTTCCGAATATAGAGCAAAGAAAAAATGCTGCCGTTGCAATTTTCAGCGGGCCGCGAAAATCCGGATCTATATCCGAAATATCCACCGTCGTCATCACATCCCCGACCTGCTCGCCATCAATCTCGACCGGGACCGAATATTCAAGCAGCGAATGTTCATTGGCGGTGTGGTTATCGGAATAATCAGCCAGAATGTCGCCGTAACGCCCTGAAATTCTTATTTTTACCACGTCAGGCCGCGTCAGGAAAACACTGCTGGATTTGCTGAGCGCGGCAAGATCATAAGTCTTGATTTCAGAAGATATAACCCGAGAAAAATTCGAGATGATATCCTTTTTGGCAGTCAGCGCGGCGTCGTATTCAGCCCGCGATGCAAGCCACGAAATGCCGAAAATTGCGCATGCAAAGAACATGGACAACGTCAGCACGGTCGCAAGCATCATGCGCGTGTCCATGCCAAGCCGTCGCCGGAAAAGGCTTGACGATACTGCGGCGATCGGGGCCGCCTGCCTGTTTGTCGTCATCACGGTGGGTCAGCCTCGATCAATTCTGAGAAACCTGGATAGAAATATGCCGTATCTGCCTTTGCCGAGGCCGCTCACATTTGGATGAGCAATAAAGTTCGACAGGTTATTGTATAACGGAATGCAGCCGATATCAGTAAGCAAAATTGTTTCAGCACGTAACAGATTTTGTGTTCTTTCGGCCATTGTCGGCGCACTTCGCGCCGAATCCAGCGCCTGATCGAGGGCCGGGTTCGAATAGGCGCCATAATTATAGGCCCCGCTGACGTTCGGGTCGGAATGCACAAAATTGATGTAATAGCTGAGATCAGGCGTCTCTCCGGCCCAACCTACGATGGCGATGTCGAAATCTCCCTTTATAACATAGTTAAGGTAGAAATCGTGATCACTTTCGCTGTCGTGATGCAGGATCCTGATGCCGATCTGCTGCCACATTCCGACCAGCGCATGTGACAACGAGCGTTCTGCCAGCTCGTTGCTGGACCGCATGATGATCGTCAGCGGATGTTCGGCCGTATAGCCGTGCTTTTCCATCAGCGCCCGCGCCAGTTTCAGCCTTTCCTGATAGGGAATCGTCGAAAAACGGAATTTTGTGGGTGGCAGGGGATCCGGTCCAGACGGGTACCAGCGTTCCATCCTGGAATACCGGTTTGCATTCAGGATACTGGAAATTGATTCACGATCAATCGCCAGTTCTATTGCCTTTCGGATATCGTGTTTGGCAATTTCAGGTCGCCGGAAATTGAAGTCCAGATAGGTAAAGCTTTGAAGTGCCGAGGCCTTTACAAATTCAGGATGATTTTCCTCGAACCAATCCAGCATTCCATATTGGGGGCGTCTGACAATATGAACATGTTCATTCATTATGTCGGCGTACAAATTCCCCTCGTACTGAGTGTGGTTGACGAATGCCACTTCTTCAATATTCACGTTTTTCGCGCCATAATAGTAAGGATTCCTGACGAGCCTGAGATATTTCCCCGGTTTGATGTCCACCGGATAATAAGCGCCGCTGGTCGGGATGGGTTGCAGATGATCGTCCTTGTCCGACCAGCGCCACTGCGGATGTGCGGGCAACATCAGGGTAAGCAGGTTCGGTACAAGATAAAAATCGCGGTTTTCAAGGCGCATTTCCAACGTATGATCGTCTTTCGCCACAAGGCCGATCGCGTCCAGAGTGCTGGTTTTTCCGCTTAGATAATCGCTGACGCCAGCGATATTCTGAATGACCCGCGCGGCCTGAATGCCGCCGGATTTGTTATAGATCAGGCGCTGATGCAGGGAATGGACGAAATCCTCCGCGACGATGGGCAGGCCGTCCGACCATCTTGCATCGTCGCGCAATGTGAATGTCGTGGTCAGACCATCATGGCTGATCACCCATCCCGTCGCAATTCCAGGAATAATCCGGCCATCACGGTTATTCGTAACCAGCCCCTCGTGCATATCCAGATAGGGCTGGACTTCTTCCTGACGCAGGGCGCGCACGATATTCAGGTCATCGATGACATCGCGGCCCGCACGCACCAGCACCTCTGCATTGGCAGGTAATATCGACGCGCAAAGCAGTGTTACGCTTGCGACAATCAGGGACAGGGTTTTCTTGATGCGGTCAGAATTGATTCCCAAAATTTCACCTTTCAGGCACGAAAACGACGTCAGCCGCACGAAAGATATTGGAACAGGGAAATCATTTTGGCGCAGTGAGAATGCAAAGGATCAAAGCGTTCAGGCGTGAAAATGAAAAATAAATACTATTGAAATACCCACAGAAAAACCCTGGCGCAGAGCGACAGGCTTGTCCGGCGGGCGTCGTCAAACAAAAATCAACATTATACCGGTTGACGATACCTTAAACCGGTGTCGTTGGCAACTGGCGCGAAACGTCCGTCAGGGCCGCGTGTCGGGCGATCCCGTGCCGCCGGTCGTGGCGGTGATGGGCAGGTTGGCGTCCTCGATCAGGCGGCGGTGCTTGCGGGCCTCGGTGACGGCCTCTTCAAAGCGGGTGATGCCCTTGGCCTCAAGCGCAGGGATCAGCCGCAGGAAGGCCTGCGCGGTGGCGATGGTATCGCCCATGGCCGTATGGCGATGTTCGGGCGGGATTTCGATCCCCAGCCGCTGCGTCAGCGCGTCCAGTGTATGCGGAACCGAGCCGCCCCAGACCATCGCCGACAGCGACACCGTGTCAAGGATGCGGTTGTCGAAATATGCGCCGGTCTCGGGGGCGACGGAACGCAGCATCCCCATGTCAAACGGGGCGTTATGGGCGATCAGAACAGTGTCCTCGGTGAAATGCTGGAACGCGGTCAGTGCGGCGGTCATGTGCGGGGCATCGCGCACCATCTCATCCGTGATGTGGTGGATCGCGGTCGAAGCGGGCGGGATCGGGCGGCCCGGATTGACCAGCGTTTCGAATCTTTCGCCAGTCAGGCGGCCGCGCGCGACACGTATTCCGGCGATCTGGACGATCCGGTCCGAGGGCTCCAGCCCGGTGGTTTCGGTGTCGAATACCACACAGGTCAGATCGGCAAGTCGGGAAGAGGCCGCCCCCCGCCGCGCCAGCGCGAAATCATAGGTCAGCCCCGCGCCGCCACCGGTATCGCCCTGCGCCAGCCGCAGGGGCAGCACCAGACGGGCCGTGCCGCCATCGGCTTCGGGCCAGATGCCGGTGCCGTGTTGTGCCAGAATGTCGGCGCCCGACATATCGGGCTGGCCGGGATCGGGGGCCTCGGTCAGCCAGCGGTCCAGCCGGTCCATTGGCAGCGCCTCGCCCCGCCATTCCAGCAACAGACGGGCCTCATCCGGGGTGGGTTGATCGGTGCGCAGCAGCGGCCCCAGCCCCGCCTCGGTCAGGCGCGTCCTCAGCAGGCGCAGCAGCGCATTAAGCGGCCCCGCCTCGGCCAGCAGGGTCAGGCGCGGCAAATCCCCGGTCGAGGCGATTCCGGCGGCCAGTTCCGACAGGCGCGATTGCGCGGCGGGCGCGTCCGAGGCCATGATCTCGGACAGGTGGCGAGTGGCGGCGGCCAGGCCTTGCCCCTCATCTCGGATTGCGCGGGTCAGCGCGGGGGGCATCGGCCCGTCCAGCGCGTCCAGCATCGGCACCAGCGTCGCGGCATGGCGGCGCAGCGCCTCCAGGGTGTCGCGCGGGGCAGGGCGGTTGGCGGGCCGGTCGCGCAGAATCAGCAGCGTGCCCTGATCCAGCCTGCGCATCCGCCCCGACAACCGCGTCCCTTCGGTGGACAGGCAGACCAGATCGGTCGCGTCGGCCCCTGCGGCCAACCGCGCCGCCGCCGCCTCCAGCGCGCCGGGTCCGATATGCCGGTCAACCGGGCGGTCCAGCGCCAGCCCCGGCAGCAGCCGCGCGGCCGAGAGGTTGTAAAACACCACCCGTCCCTGCGCGTCGGTCATCACCGCGCCCGCCCCGAAATCGGCCAGAATCGCCTCAAGCGTGGCCTTTTCCTGAGTCAGTTCAGCGGCATGTTCGGCCACCGCCTCGGCCAGTGCCTCGGCGGCGCGGGCGCGGGCAAGGGCGGCATCGCGGGCGGCGGGGCCAAGATCGGCCAGATAGCGCGCGGCACCGGCATCGGGTGCCTGCCCGGTCCGCAGCCCCCCGGCCAGTGCTTCGATCGGCAGGGCAACATTACGATCAAACAGGTACCATACAGCCGTGATCGCCGCGACCGTTCCAAAGCCGGCGATCAGCCCGGCCTGCACCAGCGGATCCAGCGCGATGTCCCTGTCGATGCCGCCTGCGGTCAGCCGCTCCAGTCCCAGCCACAATGCCAGCCCAAGCAGCGCCAGAACGACGCCGCAAAGCCCGGCAAAGATCAGCAGAACCCGCAGCCGCAGCGCCAGCCGGGTCAGCATGGCTTGTCCAGCAGGCGCGCCATCTCGGCCCGCAATTCGGACAGCTCGAACGGCTTGGCGATGAACCCGTCCGCGCCAAGGGCCAGCCCCCGGCGGCGTTCGACCGTCGATCCGCGCGCCGTCATCATCAGCACCCTCACATCTTTCAGCGCGGGATCGGCGCGCACGTCCTGCACGATCTGATAGCCCGAGACATCGGGCAGCATCACATCCAGCAGAACCAGATCGGGCTGCGTTTCGCGGATGCGCGCCACGGCACCCGCGCCGGTCGCCATCCGGTTGTGGCTGTGGCCATCGCGGGTCAGCAGGAAATCCAGCGCCACCGCGATATTATCCTCGTCCTCGATCACCAGAATCTCGGCCATCGTTACTTTCCCCCCTGACAGACGGCGGCGAAGGCCGGATCGTCCGGCATTGCCTTGGTCCAGTTGTTGCGCGGCAGCCGGATCAGGCCCTTCGCGCAGTCGAAATCCTGTGGCACGATCAGCGACGGGCCGCGCCGTTCCACCAGCATGATACGGGCCTGCCGCACCCCGTCGGCCATGTAGCGGATGCTGGCCGGATCCAGCGCGGCAAAACGCTGTTCGGTCGGCACCAGATAGGTCCAGGGCGCCCAGGGCAGACTGGAATGCCCGACCACCAGCACCTGCGCGCCATCGGGCAGGCGGCCCGTTGCGCGACCGTACCATGCATAATCGTTCCACACGGAATAGCCGATCATCGCCAGCCCGATCCCGGCGGGCAGCAGCCAGCGCGCCGGACTGAACCCGGCCTTGCGCGCGGCATGCATCAGCGCATACAGCAGCGCCGCCGCCCCGATGCCGACCGCGATCACCCCCAGCAACTCGATCCCCACCCCTGTCATCCCAGCATTTCCTTGCCATGGCCCGCTGCCGATTGCATGCCACGTACCACCACGAAGGCGTCGCGCAGATGGCTGCGCCCGAAATCCGGCAGATCGGCAGGGGAAAGGTAATTGTCGGGCTTGCGTCCCGCCTTGATCAGCTCGGCCTGACTTTCCAGCCGCAGGGTCTGGATCATGTCATAGGCCGCGATCAGATCGCGCGCCCCGCTGCCCGAGATGACGCCCGCCGCCTCGGCATCCTCAAGCCGGGCGCGGGTGTTCACCGGCATCAGCCGCCCCTGCAAGGCATAGACGCGGGCCAGATCGGTGACGGGCACGACGCCGTTATGCTTCATGTCGATATGGTGGCGATGTTCGCCCGAGCGAATGGTCGAGAACCCGCCGATCAGCCCCAGAGGCGGGCGATGCTTCAGTGAATTGGCGATCATATGCGCGACAAAGATCGACGCTTTCGAGGCCAGTTTCAGCGTCTCGGCCTGCAACCCCTCCAGCAGCGCGGCATCGCCGCTGATGGCGCGCAGGTCGAACATGACGCTGGCCAGCATCTGAGCCTCGGGGCTGGGGTGATCGATCCAGTCCTGAAAATAGCGCCGCCAGACCGCGCGCGGCTGGCACCAGCGCGGATTGGTCGCCATCATGTCGCCCGGACAATAGACATAGCCGCATTCGTTCAGCCCGTCGCTGACAAAGCGTGCCATGTCGCGGAAATAGGGCGTTTCAGGGTCGGTGCCATCGGCGAGGATCAGGCAATTGTCCTGATCGGATACGCCGGTCTGTTCCTGTCGGCCCTGACTGCCGCAGGCCGCCCACAGCCAGACGGCGGGTGCTGGCCCCAGCTTCTGCACTGCCATGGCCAGCAGCCGCCGCGTTACCGCATCGGCGATGTCGGTGATCATGCGGGTGATCACCTCGTGGCGGTGCCTTGCGCCGACAAGCTGCACCAGAAGCTGCGGGATGCGGCTGGTGGTTTCGGTCATCTCGGCCACGGTATCGGCTTGAGCCACATCGCGGATCAGCGCCGAGGCCGAAATCGCCTGTACCCGTGTCAGGTCGGTCTGGGTGATCATGCCGACGAACCGCCCGTCCTCGACCACCGGCAGATGCCCGACATGGCGTTCCAGCATGGTGTTCAGCACGTCATAGCCCAACGCGGACGGGGCCAGCGTCACCGGGTTCGGGGTCATCACCTCGCGGATGGGCTGACGCATGTCGCGCCCTTCGGCCACGACGCGATGGGACATGTCGCGGATGGTGACAAGCCCGACCAGCCTCTGGCCCTCGGTCACGCCGATGCTGCTGACATGGGCGTCGCGCATCAGCCGCGCGGCCTCGATGATCGGGGTGCCGGGCTGGCAGGACAGCGGGCGCCGGGTCAGCAGGTCGCCGACCTTCAGCGTCGCGATTTCGGAACCCGGCGCGGTCGGATGGCGGCCACGGTCAAAAAAACGCGCGACCGGCCGGTACGCGGCAATCAGGCGCTGCACTTCGGCCAGAGGCAGCATCAGCACGACCGAATCCGCCTCGGCCCGCGCCGAAGTCATGGCCAGCCCGTCCCGCAACAGCCCTCGTTCGCCAAAGGAATTGCGCGGCCCCAGTTCCGACACCGGATCGCCGTTGCGGTCCATCACGGTGATCTGGCCGCTTTCGATCAGATACAGCCCGGCCAACCGGTCCCCGTATTCATAGATCATCTGCCCCGGCGCACAGGCCCTGCGGCTGAAGGAACCGGCGACCCGCGCCAGTTCGTCCCGCGGCAGGCGGTCATAGGGGTGCACGGAGGCAATGAAATCGATGATCCCTGTCATGTCTGGCAATTCCCTCGGTGCCGGAAGGGTGGAATGCCGCGCCCCGGTCAGGGGGCGCGATGCTGTCATGTCAGTGGCTGACCGCCCCGCCCGCGCCACGCGGCACGCGGATCGATTCGACCAGATCCTGCACCTCGGCCGGGGGTTCCTCGGTCGCGTTCGAGACGACATAGGCCACGGCAAAATTAAGCAGCGCGCCCACCGTCCCGAAGGATGCGGGCGAGATGCCGAACAGCCAGTTCGCCGCCGTATCCTCAAACATGTTGGTGTCCGAGATGAAGAACCAGCCCTTGTAGAGAAAGATGTACAGCAGCGTGGACAGGATCCCTGCCAGCATCCCCGCGATTGCGCCCTGCTTGTTCACGCGTTTGCTGAAAATGCCCATCATCAGCACCGGAAAGATCGAGCTGGCGGCAAGGCCAAAGGCCAGCGCCACGGTCTGCGCCGCAAATCCCGGCGGGTTCAGCCCCAGGACCGTCGCGACCAGGATCGAGACGGCCATGGACACGCGCGCGGCGAACAGTTCGCCCTTTTCGCTGATGCCGGGATTGATCGCGCCCTTGATCAGGTCATGCGACACCGCGCCCGAAATCGCCAGCAACAGCCCGGCAGCGGTGGACAACGCAGCGGCCAGACCGCCCGCAGCGACGATGGCGATGACCCAACCCGGAAGGTTCGCGATCTCGGGGTTGGCAAGAACCATGATGTCGTTGTTCACGGTGGTCAGCTCGTTGCCTTGCAGGTTCTGCCCGGCAATGACGGCAGCCAGACCCTTGTTGCCGGCTCCGGCCTCGTTATAGTACTGGATCATGCCATCGCCATTCTTGTCTTCCCAGTTCAGAAGACCCGTGACCTGCCAGTTCCGCATCCACTGCTTGTCTGCGTCGTTTTCGATCGAGTCCAGCGAGACGGCGGGCTGGCTGAAGGTCTGGCCCGAATGCGCGCCCGGCCACATGGTCGCGGTCAGATTGAACCGCGCCATCGATCCGACCGCCGGGGCAACCGTGTACAGCAGCGCGATAAAGACCAGCGCCCAACCCGCCGATTGCCGTGCGTCCGAAACCTTGGGCACGGTGAAAAAGCGGATGATGACATGGGGCAGACCGGCGGTGCCGATCATCAGCGCCAGCGTGAACAGCACCATGTTGAACGTGCTGCCATTATGCGACGTATAGGCGTTGAAGCCCAGATCGGTCACGACCTGGTCCAGCGTCGTCAGAAATTTTCCTCCGCCATCGTTCAGCGTGCCGAACAGGCCCGTCTGCGGCAGCACATGGCCGGTCAGTTGCATCGCGATGAACATGGCCGGGATGGTATAGGCGATGATCAGCACGACATATTGCGCGACCTGCGTATAGGTGACGCCCTTCATGCCGCCCAGCACCGCATAGGCAAAGACCACGGCGGCGCCGATCCACAATCCGGTTTCCTTGCCGACCTCAAGATAGCGCGCGAAGGTGATGCCCACGCCCTCCATCTGGCCGATCACATAGGTAATCGAGATGATCAACAGGCAGATCACGCCGATGATGCGCGCGGTCTGGCTGTAGAAGCGGTCGCCGATGAATTCGGGCACCGTGAACTTGCCGAACTTGCGCAGGTAGGGCGCGAGCATCAGCGCCAGCAGCACGTAGACGCCGGTCCAGCCCATCAGGTAGCTGGAATTGTCATAGCCGGTGAAGGCGATCAGCCCGTCCAAGCACATGAAGGAGGCCGCGGACATCCAGTCCGCCCCCGTCGCCATGCCGTTCATGATCGGGTTCACCCCGCGCCCGGCGGCGTAG
>NZ_JBKEBL010000002.1:0-43301 GCF_047973135.1 Paracoccus sp. (in: a-proteobacteria) | reverse complement strand
CGTCGCCCTTGGCTTTGCGGGCACGCTGGTGGTGATCCGCCCCGGCGCAGGCGTCTTTCACCCGGCGATTTTTCTGGTCCTCGTGACCAGCACCGCCTTTGCGCTGCGCCAGATTCTGTCCCGCCTGCTCAGCGGGGACGAACCGATCCTGACCACCATCGCCTATACCGGGCTGACCGCCAGCCTGCTGCTGACCATCCCCCTGCCCTTCATCTGGACCACGCCAGCCGACTGGCGGGTGGTTCTGCTGATGCTGGGAACCGCTGCCACCGCCGGCATAGCCGAGCTTGCGATCATCCGCGCATTAGAGCTGGCGCAGGCGGTCGTGCTGGCACCGGTCCAGTACACGCTGATGATCTGGAGCACGCTTTGGGGCTTTCTGGTCTTTGGCCAGCTTCCCGACCGCTGGACCGTCGCGGGCGCGGTGATCATTGCGGCATCGGGGGCCTATAGCCTGTGGCGCGAATACCGGCTGGGGCGGCGGTTGCCAGCGGCGCTGCCGGGTTAGCCCGCCATCCGCCATGCTGCACCGCAGCACTTGCATGACAGGGGGCAGTTCCGATAGTTTGCGGCGCAGCCAGCGTCAGGGAGGGCCAGATATGCAGATTTGCCGCGATACGCGGGCAATGCGAGGTTGTGTGGCCGCCTGGCGGGCCGAAGGGCAGCGAATCGCCCTGGTGCCTACCATGGGCGCGCTGCATGAAGGGCATCTGTCGCTGGTTGCCCATGCGCGCGACTGGTTGCAGGCGCGCGGCGGCGGGCGGATCGTGGCCTCGGTCTTTGTGAACCCGACGCAATTCGGCCCGAACGAAGATCTGGACAAATACCCCCGCGACGAGGGAAATGATCTGCGCCTGCTGCGTCAGGCGGGCTGCGACGGGGTGCTGCTGCCCCCGGTCAGCGAGATTTATCCCTCGGGCGCGCAAACCATCGTCGAGGTGACAGATCTGTCACGCATCCTGATGGGTCGGCTGCGCCCGGGTCATTTCCGGGGCGTGGCGACGGTCGTGACCAAACTGTTCAATATCGTCCAGCCCGACGCAGCCGCCTTTGGCGAAAAGGACTACCAGCAACTGACCCTGATCCGGCAGATGGTCGGCGACATGCTGATCCCGGTCGAGATCGTCGCCGTGCCCACCATGCGCGAGGCGGACGGGCTGGCCATGTCCTCGCGCAACCGCCGCCTGTCCCCCGAAGATCGCGCCGCCGCCCCGGTCCTGAACCGCGCGCTGGACCGCGCGCAGGCAATGATCGCCCAAGGGGAAACGGTTGCCGCCATCGGTCGCGCCATCCGCCAGACCCTTCAATCCGAACCGCGCGCCGAGATCCGGTCTATCGACATCCGCGACGCCGCCGATCTGTCGCGCGTCACCCGTATCAGTCACCCGGTCGCAATCCTGCTGGCCGTGCGCTTTGGCGACGTGCTGCTGATCGACCAGCGCGTTGCCCATCCCTGAAGGAACCCGCCATGTCCGCCCAAGCCCCGGTCAAACGCGTCACAGCCCCCCAGATCACCGCACGCAAGGGCGATGTGCCCATCGTCGCGCTGACCGCCTACAGCGCACCCATGGCCGCCGCCATCGACCCGCATGCCGAGGTGATCCTGGTCGGCGACAGCCTGGGCATGGTGGTCCACGGCCTGCCCTCGACCATCGGCGTCACGCTGGAGATGATGATCATGCACGGTCAGGCCGTCATGCGCGGCAGCCAGCGCGCCATGGTGGTGATCGACATGCCCTTTGGCAGTTATGAAGAAAGCCCGCAGCAGGCCTTTCGCAACGCCGCCCGGATCATGTCGGAAACCGGCTGCGGCGCCGTCAAGCTGGAGGGTGGCGCGCGCATGGCCGAAACGGTGGCGTTCCTGACCGAACGCGGTATCCCGGTGATGGGCCATGTTGGCCTGACTCCGCAGGCCACGCTGCGACTGGGGGGGTTCAGGACGCAGGGCCGCGATCAGGAAAGCTGGCCCGCCCATATCGCCGACGCGCAGGCGATCGAACAGGCCGGTGCGTTCAGCATCGTGGTCGAGGGCGTGATGGAGGCGCTGGCCGACCGGATCACCGAAGCGGTGGCGGTCCCCACCATCGGCATCGGCGCGTCGAACCGCTGCGACGGGCAGATCCTCGTCCTGGACGACATGCTGGGCCTGTCGGGCCGGGTGCCGCGCTTTGTGCGCAAATTCGGCGATCTCGGCCCCCGCGCCGATGAGGCCATCGCCGCCTATGCCGCCGCCGTCCGCGACCGCAGCTTTCCAGGCGAGGGCCAGACCTACCGCTGAGGCCGCGACAGCGGGTGCCGCACCGGGATGGCACGCCTGTGCCACACTGCCGGGCATTTAGGTTTGGCGGCACCGCCGCAGATTTGCGTCCCGCGATGGCCGGGGGAGTTGCACCCCCCGGACCCCCTGCAAGCGCCGACGGCGATCCGGGCGCCTGTCGGCGGGGTGCACCATGTTCCCAATGCTCACGTTGCAGACCCTGTCCGCACCGCACGATCAAAACGGCATGACGATAGCTGACGGAAGCCGATTCCTGATGACAAGCACGACAAAGGGCCGGTAAACCCCTGCGGGGGCCGCTGGTATCGGCTTGCAGGATTGGCGGGCCGCGACCAGCACCAGAGCGACCAGCCGCCGGGATCGTGGTAAAGGGGGGGGACGGGCCAGGCAAAGCCCGGCCCGTCGCTACCGCCCGGCCCAAGGCGCGCTTCGCACGCGGTCGCCCAATGAAGCAAGAACGTGTGGCCAAATCCTCGGGCCGCCGCAACGCCAGCAACGACAGGCCGCAATTTGCCAAAGCCGGCCTCGCTTGCGGGCAGCGGGGGGTCCGGGGGGCGCAGCGCCCCCGGCCGTCGCGGGACGCAATCTTGCGGCGGTGCCCTTGCGTAACGGCATCGGGAAATACGCGGCGGCGGGCAGTTGCGTTATAACTGACGGAAGCCAGCCCCCTGGAACCCGAGGGAGAGAGCCCGACCCATCAGTCAGGCCAGCCCTATTATCTATGCTTCGCCGGGGCCGCCGGTATCAAGCGTCACGCCGCTGCTCAATCGCCGGAACTTCAGGCATTGCGTTTGCAGGCAAGGGGGCGGGTCGGCCGAAGGCGCGCGCTTCGCGCACGGTTTGCGCTTTTGGCGATGAATCTGCCAGCATTCAGGGCCGATCATGTCATTTCACAGCGTAATACGCATAGCCCACGACATCCTGAAACCCCAGCGAACGATACAGTGCCACCGCACCTGTGTTCGCCCGGCTGACGGCAAGGGCCAGACGCCCGGCCCCCTGCCCCGCCGCCCAATTCGCGGCCCGGCGCACCAGCCAGCCTCCCATCCCCTTGCGTCGCCAGCCGGGCAGAACCTCAAGCCCGTGCAGCATGGCAACACCGTCATGAACCGCGACAAAGCCCGCGCCGACCGCGCGGTCCTCAAGCCGCCCCAGCAGAGAAACCTTGGGCTGGGGCGCATGCTCCATCACTGCTTGCCGGGCGACCGAGATGTTGCCCTCGGCCCAGATTTCGCGCTGGATCGCCATGGCAGGCCAGACGGTAAAGGCCGTCACCGGAGGAATGGGCCGGTCATCCAGCGCCGCGATCACCGCCGCCATGATCAACGTCGGGTTTTCACGCTGCAACCCACGCGCCAGCAGCGCTTCGGTCAGGCGGGTATCATCGTCCCGCGCGCGAAACAGCGGCCGCTGCCTCCAGCCGCGCTGAACCGCGATGGCCGCATCCATTCCGGCATCGGTCCAGTCCGCCAGCGCGCGGGCCGAACTGACCCGCCCTCCGCCGCCAAACCCGCGCCCCACACGGAACCCGCCCGTATCGGCATATTCAGCCGCAGGCCATGTCGCCTCGAAGGCATTTGCAAGTGGTTGATCCATCACAGTCCCAGCCTCTGCCGCAGTTCCATCATGGCAAGGCGGACTCGCCCCACATCCAGCCCCCGCACGACAAGATGCGTGCCAAAGCCGTCCTTGTCGTGGAACGGATAGGATCCCAGAGACAGATCGGGGAAATCGCCCGCCACGGCCCGTAGATCCTCGGCCACATCGCTTTCGCCGCGACGGACCTCGACCGATTGCGACTGAACGGGCCGCCCGCCCGGCAGGCGCGGCAACAGCCAGTCCACCATGGCGCGGAACACCTCGGGGACGCCGGCCATCACATGCGTGTTGCCTATGGAAAAGCCAGGTGCCGCAGATACGGCATTGTCGATCAGTGTGGCCCCGACCGGAATACGCGCCATGCGCAGGCGGTTGGGCGTCAGTTCCATCCCCATCCGGTCGCAGCGCGCCTGCAGGATGGCGCGGGCCTGCGGGTTGACCTCGACCGTGGTGCCATGCGCGGCGGCCACGGCATCGGCGGTGATGTCGTCATGGGTCGGCCCGATCCCGCCGCTGGTGAACAGCAGGTCAAAGGCCCCGCCAAGGCTGCTGTCCAGCGCCCTGATGGCGGCAACGATCTGGTCCTGATCGTCGGCCACCACGCGGATTTCGCGCAGGTCAAAGCCCGTCGCGGACAGCACCTGTGCCAGATGATGCGCATTTCCCTCGCGCGTGCGGCCCGACAGGATTTCGTCACCGATCACCAGAATGGCTGCTGTTGGGTTGTCTGACTGCATGAAACCGGCCCCTTTTTTGCCTGCTTGTGTTTTATGCCGTCCTGCGGCACTGGAACAAGGGCGCCTTCGGGTCTATCTAATGGCCCAGACGAAAGGATCAGCGATGGACGACGAAAGCCGCATCACCCGCGAGGGTATCCGCATTCATGTGCCGCAGGATTTCGCGGGCATGCGAAAGGCCGGGGCGGTCGCCGCGCAGATCCTGGACGAGGTCGGCCCGCTGGTCGAACCCGGCGCGACCACTGGTATGCTGGACGATTTCATTCGCAACCGGGTCGATGAACTGGGCGCCACCTCGGCCACCATCGGCTATCGCGGATATCAGCACGCAAGCTGCATCAGCGTGAACCATGTGGTCTGCCATGGTATTCCGGGTGACAAGGTTCTGGGCAATGGCGACATCCTGAATATCGACGTGACGGTGATCGTCGATGGCTGGTATGGCGATACCAGCCGGATGTATGTCGCGGGCAAACCCTCGATCAAGGCGCAGCGGCTGATTCAGGTCACACATGATTCGCTGATGAAAGGGATCGAGGTCGTCCGTCCCGGCGCCACCTTCGGCGATATCGCCGCCGCGATCCAGCAATATGCCGAAGGCCACCGCATGTCGGTGGTGCGTGATTTCTGCGGGCACGGTCTTGGCCGCGTGTTCCACGCCCCGCCGAATGTGCTGCATTTCGGTCGTGCGGGCAAAGGCCCCGTGCTGGAGGAAGGAATGTTCTTCACCATCGAGCCGATGATCAATCTTGGCCGCCCGGAAACCAAGGTGCTGGCCGATGACTGGACCGCCGTGACGCGCGACAAGTCGCTGTCGGCGCAGTTCGAACATTCCATCGGTGTCACCGCCGACGGGTTCGAGATCTTCACCCCCTCGAACAGTTTCTTCCCAAGCTTCGACTAAATCCCGGCCAGCGCCCTTGCAGCGCATCAGAGACCGACGGAAAGGCGGATATGCATCCGCTTTCCGGCGATCACTGATGCGTTGCCTTTGCGCCGGATTCCGGTTTATCTTTGCTGTACGGTTACCGCACGTCGCGGTTGTAACCATGGGACAGCGGAACCGGCATGATCAAGCATCTGACCATCCTGCCCGGTCCGCCTTTCCAGCCCCACCTCTTCCCATGAACGACTGACCCATATGCGCCTGAACACCTTCTATGCGGCTCTGCTGTTCGCCCTGTCCGTTCTGACCATGATCCTGCTGCGGCCGCTGTTGCCCATCGACGAGACGCGCTATGTCGCCGCCGCGTGGGAAATTTTCAACGGCTCGTCGCCTTTCGTGCCGCATCTGAACGGCGCGCTTTATACGCACAAGCCGCCCCTGCTGTTCTGGCTGATCGATCTGGTCTGGCTGGCCA
Organism: Paracoccus sp. (in: a-proteobacteria); assembly: GCF_047973135.1. Lineage (GTDB taxonomy): Bacteria > Pseudomonadota > Alphaproteobacteria > Rhodobacterales > Rhodobacteraceae > Paracoccus. Next base: position 37,326 of record NZ_JBKEBL010000002.1, on the reverse strand, counting down.
ATGGCGTCAGTACCTTGGCCGCGCGGCTGGTTGCGCCGGGTTTCGCGGTGGCCTCGGTCATCATGACGGGGATGCTGGCGCGGCGGCTGTGGCACGACGACCCGGACCGGGCGGGACGTGCGGCACTGATCCTAGCGGTGTCGCCGGTTTTTCTGCTGTTCGGATCGTCCACGATGTTCGATTCGATGCTGACGGCGGCGACGATGCTGGCCATGCTGGCCATGTGGTCGGCGATCCGCGATCACAGCAGGCGGCCATGGCTGCTGCTGGGTGCCGCGATGGCCCTTGGCGTTTATGGCAAGGGGCCGGTCATTCTGGTTCACATCATGCCGGTGGCGCTGCTGATGCCGCTTTGGGCGGACCCTGCGGGCCGCCCGGCCCTTGCGCGATGGTACAAGGGGTTGGGGCTGTCGGTTCTGGTGGCGCTGCTGCTGGTCGCGCTGTGGCTGGTTCCGGCGCTGATCCTTGGCGGCGAAGAATACCGGACCGAGGTTCTGTGGCGTCAAAGCGCGGGCCGCGTGGTGTCGTCCTTTGCGCATCAGAGGCCCGCGTGGTTCTTTCTGGCGCAGCTTCCGCTGTTGATCTGGCCCTTCGGCTGGACTTGGGGCGGGCTAAAATCCTTTTCGCCCCGCACCCTTCTGGGCAGCGCGCAATCGCGGATGGTGGCACTTTGGTTCCTGTCGGCGCTGCTGGCCTTTTCGATGATCAGCGGCAAGCAATCCCACTACCTTCTGCCCGAGCTTCCGGCCCTGGCCCTGCTGTTATCGGCTGCGGCACCGCGCAGGCAGGCGAAGCCGCTGGATCTGTGGATGTCGGTGCCCGCCATCGCCTGCGCGCTGGTCATTCTGGCCGCGCTGTTCGGGCAGATCCCGGAACTGGAAAGCATGGGCTTCAGTCAGCCGGTCCTGGCCTCGCTGCTGGGGCTGGCGGTCATCGCCATTGGCATCGCGGGGTTCCTGCGGCTGCGCTCGGGCCTGATCGGACTGGCCGCGCTGCCGCTGGCAATGATGCTGGGGCTGCATTTCGCCGCGCAGCCGCTGTTGTTCGCGCGCTATGACATGACTCCCATCGCCGCCGCCATCAGCCCCTATCGCGACAAGGGCATCGCGGTCGCCGACGGTTCCTATCACGCGCAGTTCAACTATACCGCCCGGCTGACAAACCCCGTCGCCCGGCTGCGCGACGCCGATCAGATCGCCGCCTGGCTGGCACAGCATCCCGGCGGTGTCCTGCTGTCCCAGAAGGACGACATCCCCGCAGGAATGCGCACGGCCGGGGTCTTGCCTTTCCGCAATGACAATTACACCATGTTCGTATCCAGCAAGGCCACTCAATGACTGTTCTGATTACCGGCGCCGCAGGTTTCATCGGTTTTCACCTTGCCAGCCTGCTGCTGGATCAGGGCAGGCAGGTTATCGGCGTGGACAGCCATAACGACTATTACGACCCGGCACTGAAAGCCGCGCGCGAGGCGAAACTGATCACGCGGCCCGGCTATGTCCCGGTGCGCGGCAAGGTCGAGGATCCGGGCCTGATGGCGGGTCTTTTCGCGACCCACCGGCCCCGGATCGTCGTGCATCTGGCCGCGCAGGCGGGCGTGCGCTATTCTATCCAGAACCCGCGCGCCTATATGGAAGCCAACATGATGGGCAGTTTCGAACTGCTGGAGGCCGCGCGCGCCCATCCCCCGCAGCATCTGCTGATGGCCTCCAGCAGTTCGGTCTATGGCGCGAATACGCAAATGCCCTATCGCGAGACGGACAAGGTCGATCTGCAACTGTCGGTCTATGCCTCGACCAAGAAATCGAACGAGGCCATCGCGCATTCCTATTCCCACCTGTTCGGCCTGCCGATCAGCATGTTCCGCTTTTTCACCGTCTACGGACCTTGGGGGCGGCCCGACATGGCCCCCTATCTGTTCACCTCGGCACTGTTCGAAGGCAGGCCGATCAAGGTGTTCAACCACGGCAATATGCGGCGCGATTTCACCTTTGTCGGCGATCTGGTCCGGGCGCTGCGCCTGCTGATGGACGTGGCCCCGCAGCGCCCTGCGGATGGCACCGTGCCCGATGGCGACAGCCTGTCCCCCGTCGCGCCGTGGCGAGTGGTCAATATCGGCAATGGCAATCCGGTCGAGCTGATGGATTTCATCCGCGCGCTGGAATCCGCGTCGGGGCACGAGGCGGTGCTGAACATGATGCCGATGCAGCCGGGCGACGTGCCCGCGACATGGGCCGACACCGCGCTGCTGCGCCGCCTGACGGCTTACGCGCCGCAAACCTCGGTCACGGACGGAACGCGGGCCTATGTGGAATGGTTTCGCGGCTACTATTCTGCTGGCTCGGGGGTGTGACACGGATCGACACAAGGGGCCGCATCGGTCCCGCATTGATCTGGATGAAAAAGCGCTTTACTTGACGGCATTTCTAACGCTGACTCAATGGAAATACGCATCTCAGGAGGTATATCCATGGAGCTTCACGTCTGGCTTGCATTCGCATCGGCTTCGATCGCCCTGCTTCTTGTTCCCGGACCGACCGTATTGCTGATCCTGAGTTATGCCATCAGTCAGGGACGACGGGTTGCATTGGCAACGGTCGCGGGCGTCGCTGCGGGCGATCTGATTGCCATGTCCGCGTCTCTGGCAGGGCTGGGGGCATTGGTGCTGACATCCTCCAAACTGTTCCTTCTGCTGAAATGGGTCGGAGCGGTCTATCTCGTCTATCTTGGTGTCAAACTGTTCCGCAGCGCCCCGGATGCTGCATTGGGAACGCTGGAAGATGCGCCACCCGCGTCACCCGGCAAGGTCTTTGCGCATTCAGCGGCGGTGACGGCGCTGAATCCCAAGTCTATCGTTTTCTTCATCGCTTTCGTGCCCCAGTTCATCAACCCGCACTCTGCATTGGCGCCGCAATTCGGACTGCTCATTGCGACCTTCGTTGGCTTCGCGGCGGTCAACGCGCTCGCCTATGCTTTTCTCGCCGATAAGCTGCGTCAGAAGATCACGCGTCCTTCGGTATTGCCGTTTCTGACCAGATTGGGCGGCGGAGCCCTTGTCGCAATGGGAGTTGCAACCGCCACAATCCGCCGTTCCTGAGATCGGCACCCGCGGCCAGTTGCCGGGCCGACTGTTCATCCGTCGCCCCGACGGGGCAATATCCGCGCCTCCGGCCCTGAGGAACGGTCATTCGTCAGCGTGGCCGGTGCAGGCCATCCGGATAATTTTCAGGACAGGCTTTTGCCGGCCTGCCAGAAAACTTCTGGCCGTCCTTCGGCACGGCAGACCGTGCGGGCGGCGATGAACAGCAGGTCGCTGAGGCGGTTCAGATAGGCCAGACCCGAGCTGCCGGGTTGCGTGTCCGTGGCAAGCGCCGACAGCAGGCGGCGTTCGGCGCGGCGGGCGACGGTCCGGGCGACATGCAGCGCGCCGACCGCCACTGATCCGCCAGGCAGGATAAATTCCCGCAGCGGCGGCAGGCTGGCGTTCATCTGTTCCGCGATGACGTCCAGCCGGTCCACATGGGCCTGACTCAGCAGGACGGCGCCGGGCCGGGACAGCGCGGCACCCAGATCGAACAGGTCGTGCTGTACCAGCGTCAGGGCCTCGCGCAGCGCATCGGTATCCTTACCGGCAGAAACAAGACTTTGCGCCAGCCCGATCTGGCTGCCAAGTTCGTCAAGCGTACCGATAGCCTCGATCCTTGGCGTGTCCTTGTCCACGCGCGAGCCGTCCGACAGCCCCGTCTTTCCCCCGTCGCCGGTGCGGGTCACGATTTTCGACAGCCGGTTTCCCATGTCAGACCTCCGATGGCTGGACCAGATCCTGGTGCAAGGCCGCCCGGAATCGCACTGCGTAATCCCGATAATGCGGCAGGGTGTTGCTGATGATGGCGCGTTTGCGGGCGTCCATGGGGCCAATCGGGCGGGCAGGTCGCCCGGCCCAGACCTGCCCGCCAGTCAGCCTCTGGCCCGGCTCGGTCTGGGTACCGGCGGCCACCAGAACGTCGCTTTCGACAAGCGTTCCGGCGGCGATCAGCGATCCGATCCCGACCAGGCTGCCGGTGCTGATCACGCAATCGGTCAGGGCGACATTGTGCCCGATGGTGACATCCGGCGCGATGATCACATCGGCGGCCTTGCAGGTGATGGTGCTGTTGTCCTGCACGTTCGACCCCTCGCCGATGACGATCCGGTGCGCGCCCGCGTTCAGGCGGCAGCCATACCAGATGCCCACCCCCTTACCCACCGAGACCGCGCCGCGCAGTTGCGCCGACGGGGCGACAAAGCAGTCCAGAGCCCCCCGCGCGCCACCGTCCTTGCGGTCCTTCCGGCTGCCGCCATTGCGGATTTTCTGGTGATAGCCCTCAAGTTCAGGGGCCGGAACCCGCGCGACCGGCTTGGCGGGGCTGCCGGAATACAGCCAGCCGCCCGGCAGGTCGCTGCGCGGATAGACCACGGATCCCGCTGCGATCACCGCCCCCGCTCCGATGCGAGAGCCGTCGAGGATGACGGCCTCGCGTTCGACCACGCATCCATCCTCGACCGTGCAGGCGTGGATGACAGCCCCCTGCCCGACCGTAACCCGGTCGCCGATATGCGTGGGATAAAGATCATGGGCGATATGCACGGTGGCATGGCTGCCCAGACGAAAATCCTCGCCGATATGGATATAGTGACCATCGGCCCGGATCACCGACCAGGGCCCAAGCCAGGCATCCCGGCCAAGGGTCACACGGCCCAGAACGGCCGCGCCCTCGCCGGCAAAGGCCGGATCGCCCTTGATGTCCGGAGAGGTGCCGCCGTAATCAGCGCGCAGGGGTTGAAGGTATTCCGCCATCCGATTTCCTTCTGTTCATATAGCGAAGGGCCTTTTCGGTTTCGTCCGTGGCCATCGCCTCGATTGCGTCGCGCGAAAGGTGATCAAGGATAGCAGCGCAATACAGCCTGTCCGCATCGGAAATCGCGGCACCCATCGCGCGGGCCAGCAAAAAGCGCCGCGCGGCAAGCTTGCCATGACCCAGCCGGACACTGTGCGCCAGCAAGGCCCCCGCCGCCCCGGAATCCCCTGCCCTCACCTGCGCCGACAGGGCCTGCGCCTGTTTGCGAAGCGCCCCCATCGGTCAGAAAACCGGCGTCTCGCGATAGACGCCCCAGATGCCTTTCAGCCTTTCGACGATGTCGCCCATCGTTGCACCTTCCCTGACCAGTTCGATGGTGACGGGCATCATGTTCTGCGTGTCGTCGCCGGCCACCTCGGCCAGCTTGTCCAGCAGCTTGGCGATCCGCGCCTCGTCGCGGTTTTCGCGGACCGAGCGGGTCCGGGCAATCTGACGGTGAGCGGTGGTTTCGTCATAGGGGTGAACCTCGATCTTGACGTTACTTTCGTCCAGAACATAGCGGTTCACCCCGATCACCGGCTTTTCGCCCGACTGCTTGCGCAGCGCAGTTTCATAGGCGAAATCGGCGATGTGTTTCTGGAACCAACCTTCCTCAATCAGCTTGATGGTACCGCCGCGCTGTTCGATCTCGTCCAGAATTTCAAAGATTTTCTTTTCGTAGTCATTGGTCAGGCTTTCGACGAAATAGGAACCGCCAAGCGGATCGACCACCTGCGTGACGCCGGTTTCATCGGCGATCACCTGCTGGGTGCGCAGGGCCAGTTGCATGGCGTGTTCGGTCGGAATGGCGAACGCCTCGTCATAGCCGTTGGTGTGCAGCGACTGCGCGCCGCCCAGAACAGCGGCCAGTGCCTGCGTGGTCGTCCGCATCACATTGACCATGTATTGCGGCTTGGTCAGCGAGGCCGCCGCCGTCTGGCAATGAAAGCGCAGGCGCATGGATTCCGGTTTCGTCGCGCCAAAGCGTTCCTTCATGATCTTGGCGTAACACCGGCGCAGGGCGCGGAACTTGGCGACTTCTTCAAAGAAATCCGCCTGACAGACAAAGAAAAACGCCAGACGCGGGGCGAAATCGTCCACATTGACGCCGGTTTTCAGCACCTCCTCGACATAGACGATCAGATTGGCCAGCGTGAAAGCCGCCTCGTGGATGGGCGAGGATCCCGCCTCGGAAATGTGATAGCCCGAGATGTTGATCGGGTTGTAACGCGCCATCGTCGCGGTGGTATGGCCGATGATGTCGCGCACGATCCGGACCGAGGGCGCGATGGGATAGATATATTCCTTCTGCGCCATATATTCCTTGAGAATATCGGCCTGAACGGTGCCCGACACCTTGTTCAGATCATAGCCGCGTTCCTCGCACAGGGCGATATACATCGCCAGCAGGATCCACGCCGTCGGGTTGATCGTCAGCGAGACCGAAATCTTTTCAAGGTCGATCCCGTCCAGCAGCGCGCGCATGTCGGCCAGCGTGTCGATGGCCACGCCCTCGCGGCCGACCTCGCCGTCGGACATGGGATGATCGCTGTCATAGCCCATCAGCGTCGGCATGTCGAAATCGGTCGAAATGCCGGTCTGGCCCTGTTCGATCAGGAATTTGAAACGTTTGTTCGTATCCTCGCCCGTGCCGAAACCCGCGATCTGGCGCATGGTCCAGTTGCGGCCCCGGTACATGGTCGGATAGGGGCCGCGTGTGAACGGGTACTTGCCCGGCAGGCCGATATCCTCGGCGGGGGTGTCGGCGATGTCGGCGGCGGTGTAGGTCCGTTTCACCGGGAAATCGCCAAGCGTGAAATACTGTTCCTTCGTCTCGGGCGCGCGGGCGACAAAGCTTGCGACCTCGTTTTCCTCCCATGCGCGGGCGCTGGCCGCGATGTCCTGGGGCGTGGATTGGCTGATCGTTCTAGGCATGGGTGCTCTCCGTCGAGAATTGTTGCACGATGGCGCTGGCCGCCGCATAGGGATCGGTCTGGCGCGACGCGACGCGCGCAGCCTGCGCGTTGAATGCGCCCTCGGCGCGCAACCGTTCAAGCATCAGGGTTTCTGCCGCCTTGTGCAGCCGAAAGGCCGAGATCTGCGCGTGGCGCAGAACCCCGGCCTCGCCTTCAAGGCTGGCAAGATGGCGTTCGAAGCTGGCAACCAGTTGTTCAAAGCCCTCATCCGCAACCGACGAGGTGCCGATGACCGGGGGCAGCCAGCCCCGGTTCAGCGCCCCGCCGATGCCATCCTTCAGCATCATCTTCAGATCGGTCAGCGTACGGTTCGCATCGGAACGGTCGCATTTCGAGACGACGTGAATATCGGCAATCTCAAGAATGCCGGCCTTGATGGCCTGAATCTCGTCGCCCAGACCGGGGGCCGAGACCACAACCGTCGTATGCGAGGATTTGGCGATCTCGACCTCGTCCTGACCGACGCCGACGGTCTCGATGATGATCTTGTCAAAGCCCGCAAGGTCAAGAATATCGACCACATCCAGCGCCGCATGCGCCATGCCGCCCACCGCGCCCCGTGTCGCCATCGAACGGATGAAAACATCCGGGTCCAGCACCAGTTCCGACATACGGATCCGGTCGCCAAGGATCGACCCGCCGGAATAGGGGCTAGAGGGGTCAATGGCCACGACCGCGACGCGCAGCCCGTCATCGCGCAGCCGGCGCACCAGCTTGCCGACCAGCGTGGATTTGCCCGATCCGGGTACGCCGGTAATGCCGATGACATGGGCCCGCCCCGCACGGCGATAGATCTGTCCGATCGCGTGGCGCATCTCGGGCAATCCGGCCTCGGCGCGGCTGATCAGCCGCGCGATGGCCCATGTCTCGCCATTGGCGGCAAGTTCGATCAGGTCGGATGACGGGATGTAGGCGCGGGTCATCAGGACGATGCCTCCAGATGGCGGGCCCGCATCTCGGCAAAGGCGCGCCGGTCATCGACCACGCGCTTTGCCTTGAAATCCGTGCGCGGATGGGTGTTCTGCGCGACGATCTCGATCCCCGCGCGCAGCCCCAGCAGGTTGTGCAACTGCGCGGCCACCGTGGCATGAAACGCCTTGCGCACATCCTCGCCGCGCGCCCAATGGTCCTGATCCAGTTCAACCGAGATCAGCATTTCGTCCATCGTGCCCTCGCGGGTGATGAAGATGCGATGCTCGCCGCCATAGCCCGCAAGCTGCGTCAGCGCCGCCTCGATTTCCGACGGATAGACATTCTCGCCCCGTATGGTGATCATGTCGTCGATCCGGCCGATAATCCCCATGGGAAGCTGCGGATAGGTCCGGCCACATGGCGCGGGATCGTCGGACCAGACTGTCAGATCGCCGGATTCCAGCCGGATCATCGGCTGCGAGCAGCGTTCGAGATGGGTATAGACGGGCGTTCCGCGCTGCCCATAGGGCACACGGCAATGCGTGATCGGATCGCAGACCTCGGTATAAACGATGTCCTGCCAACACATCATGCCGTGGGTCTGCCGGGAACCGGCGACGTTCATCCATGGCGTCATCTCGCCCATTGAGCCGCTGTCATAGACGCGCGCGCCATACAGATCCTGAATCCGGTCGCGGATCGAAGGGATCGATGCCCCCGGCTCGCCCGAGAAGAACATGTATTTCAGCCCGAACTTGCGCGGATCGCGCCCGTCCCTGATGGCGGTTTCCGCAAGGTGAATCGCATAGGTCGGCGTGCCGTAGAAGCCCGCCGGTTTCAGAATGTCCAGCCATTGCGCACAGCGCGACGACATGCCCGCAGCCCCCGCCCCGAACGGAAAGGCCTTGGCCCGCAACCGTTCGGCACCCGCCAGCGCCCCCCAGCTTCCCATGTAAAGGCTGAAGATCGCCGCGACGCAGATCGTGTCGCCGGGACGCATGCCCATTGCCCACATGATCCGGGCATGGGCGTTAGCGATGGCCTGCCAGTCCTGCTGCGAAATGCCAAAGGCGGTCGGGCGGCCGGTGGTGCCGCTGGTCCCGTGGACGCGAAAAACCTGATCTTCGGGAATGCACAGGTAATCCCCGAACGGAGGATGCGCCTCTTGCGCGGCCCGCAGTTCGGCCTTTTTCGTCACGGGCACGCGGGATTCGAAATCCTCAAGCGTTTTCAGTTGCGACGGATGAAACCCGGCCTCGTCCCATTTCCGGCGGTAAAAGGGCGCATGTTCATAGGCATAGGCACAGACATCCCGCAGCCGCTGAAGGATCGCCGCCTCGCGGTCGGCGACTGGCATGGTCTCGCGATGCGCAAACCAATAGGGGCTGTCCGCGTCGGGAAAATAGCTATCATCATAGCGCGGCGGCCAGGACCACTGTTCCATGCCAGCCGACATCACCGCGCCCCCCTGGCTTCTACCAGCGCGGTCAGCGTGTCGATAATCTGCTGCGGCGGAGTATCCTGAAGCAGAACCTCGGCCACGCCCATCTTTTTCAGTTCAACGACATCCTCGTCGGGCATCACACCGCCCGCGACAACGATCATGTCCTCGACGTTTCTGTCCTTGAGCAGCGAGAAAATCTTGGGAAAGACGGTCATCTGCACGCCCGACAGCAGGCTGACGCCAAGAATGTCCACGTCCTCCTGCACGGCGGCGGCGACGACCTCTTCGGGGGTGCGGTGAAGCCCGGTATAGACGACATCCATGCCGCCATCCCGCAGCGTTCGCGCCACCACTTTTACGCCGCGATCATGGCCATCAAGGCCAACCTTGGCAAGCAAAACCCGGATCGGTGCGGACATGTCATCCCCCTCCCAATTGACGTGTTCGAAATTTCGTATACGAAACACGAACGCTTGCCGAGTGTCAATCCTGATCTTATGTTAAACGCCGGGAGGGACCGGGGATGCATTGCCAGAGGGGCAGGAAATGGAAGCACTGACACAACGAAAAACGCTTGTCGAACAAGCCTATGATGCCCTGCTTGAGGCAATCTGCAACGGCGACATCCAGCCAGGAGAACGCCTGAATCAGGACGAACTGGCCGAGAAACTGAACGTCTCGCGACAGCCGGTAAACAGCGCGATTGCCATGCTCAAGGCACAGCGATTCGTGCAGGACACCGGCAAGCGCGGCGTCATCGTGGCCCCGATCGACCAGACCCTGTTCGATTCGATCTATCAGTTCCGCACCGCCGTGGAACCCTTGGCGGTGCAACTGGCGACGGTGCGCATGACCAAAGAGGCGGTATCCATGGGCCGCGACATCATCGCGCGCGGCAAAAGCCATGTCCAAAGCGGCGACCACGCCTCGGCCCTGCGCGCGGACATGGATTTCCACAACCTCATCTATATGCTCAGCGGCAATATCATCGTCGCCGACACGATGAACCTGAACTGGCGGCATCTGCAACGATCCATGAGCCAGGTTCTCAGCGTTCCGGGTGCCACGCTGCGCGTCTGGAAGGAACATGACCAGATCTTCATGGCCATGGTGCGCGGCGAGGCGGATCATGCCGCCACGCTGATGCGAGAGCATATGGAACATGCCGCGCCACGATCCCTGAAATTCGCAGCGCCAGAGGACGGGTAACGGGATGGCACGGTCTTTCACAAGCGCGGCGCTGATTGCCCGGATACTGAAGGCCCGAGGCACCGGCCGGGTCTTTGCGCTGTGCGGCGGGCATATCATGCCGATCTGGATGGCGCTGGATGACGAAGGGATCGAAATCGTCGGCGTCCGCGACGAACGCTCGGCGGTGATGATGGCCCATGCCCATGCGGCGGTGACGGGCGGGTTCGGGGTAGCGCTGGTAACGGCAGGACCGGGCGTGACCAATGCCATGACCGGGATCGCCAATGCGCATGTCAGCCGGATGCCCGTGCTTGTCCTGTCAGGCGTGCCGCCCGCTCCGCAGGAAAACCGGGGCGCGTTGCAGGACATGTCGCACACCGCGCTTGTCGCCCCGATCACCCGCCACGCCCGGACGGTTCGTCATGTGAATGCCGTCGCGCGCGAACTGGACGCGGCCATCGCGGCGGCGCTTGGGCATTTCGGCGAACCGGGTCCGGCCTTTGTCGATTTCCCCGTCGATCTGCAACGCGACACCGTGCCCCCCGCGCTATGCTGCGGCGAACATATCGCCGGGGTGGAACGGCCCCGCACCCGCCCGCTTGACCACGACATTGACAAGGCGGCGCGGATGATCGCGGCTGCCGCGCGGCCTCTGGTCATTTCGGGACGCGGGGCCAACGGGGCGGCTGAGCAACTGGCGGGCTTTCTGACCGCATCCGGCGCGGCCTATCTGGACACCGGCGAGACAAGGGGGATCGTTCCCGACGACCACCCCACGCATGTGGGCGCGCTGCGGGCCCGCGCGATGTCCGAGGCCGATCTGGTCGTGACCGTCGGACGCAAGCTGGATTTTCAACTTGCCTATGGATCGCCCGCGATCTTTGGCGCGGCGCGCTTTCTTCGCATCTCGGACCAGCCGCAAGAGCTGTTCGACAACCGGCTTGGCGATGCCGTTCTTGCCGGAGACCCTGGCGAAACCCTGACCGCACTGACCGCGCGGCTGACAACCGCCGCAACCCCGCCCCGTGACTGGGTCGCCACGCTGCATGCCGGGCATATGGCGCGGATCCAGCGGCTTGCATCGGCGCTTGGCTCTGCCCCCGACGATGAAAATGGCCACATGCACCCCAACCGGCTGCTGGGTGCCTTGCGGGAACGGCTTGATCCCGATGCGGTGGTCATCGCCGATGGCGGTGATTTCCTCAGCTTCGCCCGAGTTGCCCTGCCCTGCCGAACCTATCTGGACCCCGGACCGCTTGGCTGTATCGGGGTTGCCACGCCCTTTGCACTGGGTGCCGCCATGGCTGCGCCCGGTCGTCAGGTCGTCGCCGTCACCGGAGACGGCGCATTCGGGTTCACAGCGATGGAACTGGATACCATCGCCCGACACCCGGTTCCGCTGATGATCGTGGTCGGCAATAACGGATCATGGGGCATCGAGGTACGCGACCAGATGCAGCGCTTTGGCAAGGAGGTCGCAACGCGTCTGCAATTCGCCGATCATGCGGCAATGGCCCGCGCCTTCGGTCTGAAAGCCTGGAGGGTCGAAACCGGCGACATGCTTTCGCCCGCCCTTGACGCAGCCTTTGCAGCCATGTCGCTGGGTCAGCCGGTGCTGCTGGACGTGATCGTTTCCGACAAGGCCGCCTCGTCCGACAGCAAGTCTGGCCTGGCATGGGTGCCCGATCATCAGGCGCTGCAAGCCTGGGACAAGGCCGAGCGGAACTGGCTGGGATATTGACCCGGCCAGACCGGCACCGCGCCCGCCCCCATCCTGACATGACCGCAATCAGGCAACGGCAGCATTGACTCCCAATCAAATTTAGTATTTCGTATACGAAATTTGATTGGGGAGGGGAATCATGACAAAAACAAGCATTCTGACGGCGGCCGCAGCCGCCTCGCTGGCTTTTGCGGGAATGGCCAGCGCCGAAAACCTGCGCTGGAAGATGCCGGTCGCATTCGGCACGAACCTTCCCGGTCTTGGATCACCGGCACCATGGGTTGCGGACAAGCTGACCGAGGCCTCTGACGGTTCTATTCAGGTGCGCGTCTATGAGCCGGGCAAACTGGTTCCGGCTTTCGACATCCTGCAAGCCGTCTCGGACGGCAAGATCGAGACGGGCTATACATGGATCGGATATGATCAGGGCAAGGTTCCGGCGGTCCCGCTGTTTGCGGCTGTGCCCTTTGGCATGAAGCCCTGGGCCTTCACCGCATGGTATTATTACGGCGGCGGGCATGACATGCTGCAAGAGGTCTATGCGAATGCGGGCTTCAACGTGCATGCGCAGCTTTGCGGAATCATCGGGCCGGAAACTGCGGGCTGGTACAGAAATCCGATCACCAAACTGGACGATTACAAGGGCATGAAAATCCGCTTTGCCGGGCTGGGGGGCAAGGTGCTGGAAAAGCTGGGCGCGTCGGTGACAGTGCTGCCCTCAAGCGAACTGTTTCAGGCGCTGGAAAAGGGCACCATCGACGCAACCGAGTTTTCGATGCCCACGATTGATCAGGCACTTGGGTTCGATCAGGTTGTCAAATACAATCTGTTCCCCGGCTGGCACCAGACCTTCACGGCGCAATATCTGCTTGTCAGCAATGACGAATGGGCCAAGGCGACAACCGCACAAAAGGCGCTTGTCGAGGCCGTCTGCACCGGGGCCGTCACCCGTGCCCTGGCCGAAGGGGAATATCTGAATGGCGCGGTATTGGCCGGCTTTCAGGAAAAAGGCGTGCAGGCCGACCAGATCCCGGCTGACATCCTTGCGGAACTGAAGGCCGTCACCGACGAGGTTCTGGCCGAAGAGGCCGAAAAGAACGCCGACTTCAAACGCGTTTACGAAAGCCAGCAGGCATTCCTTGAATCCTATGCGATCTGGGACAGCCGGGCCTATCTGCCCGGCAATCCCGAATAAGGGCCGTCACGCCGGGGGCAGCACCCACCCATGCCCGCCCCCGGCGTCAGCGTCTTGTCTGTTCCTTCGGACGCGGATGAAAGGAAAGCTTCGATGACAATCGACAAGGACGGCGCGGGCACGGAAAGGCACCTGTCCCGCGACGATGCCGAGAAGCTGCTGCACCGCCGCACGGGGCTGCCACAAACCTTTGCCAGCCAAAGGATCGATGGCTTCGTCATTGCTTTCGGCAAAGCCGCTTCGTGGCTTTGGCTGGTCGTGATCGGCATCATCATGTGGGCCGTGATCGGCCGCTATGCCTTTGCACGGGGCTCGGTCACGCTTGAGGAATGGCAGTGGCATGTCGCCGGGGCGGCCTGGCTGATCGGCCTCGGCTATACTCTGGCTGCCGACGAGCATGTCCGGGTCGATGTCCTGCACGAACGTTTCAGGCCCGCAACGCAAGCCTGGATCGAGTTCCTGGGCATCACGCTGCTGCTGTTTCCCTTCCTTGCCTTCGCCCTGTACGAGGCGATCCCCATCGCCGTCAGTTCCTTCCATCAGGGCGAACGCAGCCCGGCCCCGGCGGGTCTGGCAAATCGCTGGATCCTCAAGGCCATCATGTCGCTTTCCTTCGCGCTGCTTCTAGCTGCCGGGCTGTCGCGGTTGTTGCGGGTAACGGCATTCCTGTTCGGCTTTCCCAAACCCATCGCCCGAACGGAGGCACGCTGATGCTTCTTGAGGAAATCTGTGTCATCGGGATCTTTGCGACCTTCGGCCTGCTGCTGATGACAGGTTTTCCGGTCGCCTGGGTTCTGGGCGGTACGGCTGTGATCTGGACGCTGATCGGGGTCGTTTCCGTCGAATGGTTCGGCGCGAACCTGTGGTTCGACTATTCCTCGTCGCTGGCGCTGGTACCCGAACGTGTCTGGGGAACCGTCGAAAACGAAACCCTTGTCGCGCTGCCGATGTTCATCTTCATGGGCATCATGCTGGACCAGTCAGGCATCGCCGAACGGCTGATGTCGAACATGGTCAAGCTGTTCGGTGCCCTGCGCGGCGGCTATGCGGTCACGGTGATCGTCATCGGCATGCTGCTGGCCGCGACCACCGGCATCATCGGCGCGTCGGTCGTGCTGCTGGGGATGCTGTCCCTGCCCGTCATGATGGAAAACAACTATTCCCGAAGCTTCGCGGTCGGCACCGCCTGCGCAACCGGCACATTGGGGATCCTGATCCCGCCGTCGATCATGCTGGTGCTGATGGCGGACCGGCTGGCAACGCCGGATGCCTCGGTCGGCCATCTGTTCATGGGCGCGCTTGTGCCCGGCCTGATGCTGGGGGCGATGTATATCGCCTATGCCCTGATCCGGCCCTGGTTGCAGCCAGCCATCGCCCCCGCACCGAAGAATCTGGAACGGATCGACGCACAGGTGCTGTGGAACATCCTGCTGGCGGTGATCCCTACTTCGGTCCTGATCCTGGGCGTCCTGGGCTCGATCTTTGCCGGTATCGCGACCCCGACCGAGGCTTCGGGCGTCGGCGCCTTCGGCGCGACCCTGCTGGCGCTGATCTCGGGGCGGCTGACGCTGCCGGTCCTGTCCTCGTCGCTTTACGCGACCACCCGAACCACCGCCTTCATCTTTGCGATCTTCATCGGCGCGACGGCGTTTTCCGTTGTCCTGCGCGGGCTTGGCGGCGACGAAGTGATCGAAAGCGCGCTGCTTGGCCTGCCCTTCGGCCCGGCGGGCATCGTCGCGGCAATCCTGTTCGCGGTGTTCCTTCTGGGCTTTTTTCTGGACTGGGTCGAGATTACCCTGATCATCCTGCCGCTGGTCGCCCCGGTCGTCGAACAGCTTGGCTTTGATCTGGTCTGGTTCACGATCCTCTTTGCGATCTGCCTGCAAACGTCATTCCTGACGCCTCCGGTCGGCTTTGCGCTGTTCTACATCAAGGGCGTGGCCCCGCCGGAAATCAAGGTGACGGACATCTATCGCGGCGTCATGCCCTATATCCTGCTTCAGCTTCTGGCGCTGGCGCTGGTATTCGCCTTTCCGGCGCTTGCAACCTGGTTGCCGGGCACGGCCTACAGGTGACGCAGCATTCTTTGGTCATGATTCCGCCCCGCTATCCACCTTTTCTGCGCCGGGTCATGCCGTAGGCCGGGTCATAGCCAAGCAATGCCAACCCGAAAAACACGGCAAAGCTGGCTGCAACCCATAACAGCGCCGTACCGTTGAACTGTTCATACAGCGCAAAGCGGATCAGCTCGACTGCGTGGGTAAAGGGGTTCAGCGCCGAAATGTCGCGCAGCAGCCGCGAGCTTTCCGCCATTTTCCACAGCGGATAGAGGGCCGAGGACAGAAAGAACATCGGGAAGATGACGAAATTCATCACCCCGGCAAAATTCTCAAGTTGCCGGATGGTGGATGAAATCAGCAGCCCCAGCGCCCCCAGCATCAGCCCTCCGCAAAACAGCGCGGGCAAAACACAGACATAGCCCGCCAGCGGCACGGTGATCCCGAAACCTGCGGCGATGGCCAGAAAAAAGCAGGTTTGCAGGATCGAGACGGTCACTCCGGCCAACAGCCGCGACAACAGCAGCCACCAGCGCGGCAGGGGCGAGGTCAGCAACAGCCGCATCGCGCCGGTTTCCTGATCATAGACCAGCGACAAAGAGCTTTGCATACCGTTGAACAGCAGGATCATCCCGCAGAGGCCGGGCAGGATATAAACCTCGTAGGTGATATAGGTCTGATAGGGCGGAATGATCGACACGCCAAGCGCGGCACGAAACCCCGCCGCAAAGACCACCAGCCAGACAAGGGGCCGCACCAGCGCCGACAGAAAGCGCCCGCGCTGATGGATAAAGCGCAGCGCCTCGCGGGTGACGATGGCAAGCAGGGCGATCAGACAGGGCCTCATTCCGTCCCCTCGTCGGTCATCTTCATGAACCGCGCTGCCAGCGTCATCTCGCCGCGCAGGGTGGCGGCGGTTTCATGCGCCAGTATGCGGCCCCGATGCAGCACCACCACATCGTCGGCGTCGCGGATTTCATCGACCAGATGCGTGGCCCAGAACACCGTCAGCCCGCCCAAGGCCAGCCGGTGCACATGATCGACGATGGCCTGACGGCTTTTGAAATCCAGCCCGACGGTGGGTTCGTCCAGCAGCAATACCTGGGGATCGTGGATCAGCGCGCGGGCGATCTCCATCCGGCGGCGGTGGCCGCCATTCAGGCTGCGCAGCTTTTCGCCCGCGCGTTCGGCCATGTCCAGCCGCGCCAGCGCGGCATTGATGCGCCCGCCCGCCTCGCGCCCCGACAGCCCGTGCAGCGCCGCGAAATAGCGCATGTTCATGGACACGCTCATGTCCAGATCCAGCGTGGGTTGCTGAAAAACAACACCAATCTTTGACAGCGCCGCGCGCGGCTGTCGGGCAAGGTCGTGACCGGCGACCGCGATATGCCCCTCGCGGCTGACGAACAGCCGGGTCAGCAACGCAAACAGCGTCGATTTTCCCGCACCGTTCGGCCCCAGCAGCGCGGTGAAATGCCCCGGACGCAGGGTCAGACTGATCCCGTCCAGCGCACGGCGAGGGCCATAACTGTAGCCCAGACCCGATATGGACAGCGCAGTCACGCCCGCCATTGCCGTGCCCGCCTTTCCCAGGGTTGCAGAATCAGCCATTCGACCATCAGCATCACCGCGATGAAGGACAGCGCATAGACCAGCACCATCCGCACATCGAAAAGCTGAAAATACAGATGGATCTGAAAGCCGACACCATTGGGGCGACCCAGAAACTCGACCACCAGCACGATTTTCCAGATCACCGCGACGCCGGATCGCGCGGCGGCGGCGATAAAGGGCGCAAGCTGCGGCAACACCACATGGCGCAGCCGCGCGGACCACGGCATGCGATAAACGCTCGCCATGGCATCCAGCGCCGGATCCAGCGCGCGGGCCCCCTCGCGGATAACGGTGGCGGCGTTGGGGATCTTGTTCAGGGCGACGGCGGCGATGGCGGCGGTCTCGGTCAGACCGATCCACAGATAGCACAACACGATCAGCACCAGCGCGGGCAGGTTCAGGAAAATCACCAGCCACGGATCCAGCCAGCGGTTCAATGCCGGGTTCCGCCCCATCAGCAGACCAAGCGTCGCGCCTGCCGCCATGGCCAGCACAAAGGCCCAGATGACCCGCAGCAGCGTTCGACCCAAATGCAAGGGCAGCGCGCCCGACCGCATCTCGGCCACGAAGGGCGCGGCCAGAGACCAGGGCTGCGGCAGGATCAGCGCATCGGCGGTCAGCGCGGCCGCAATGATCCAGATCAGCAGCAGCGCGACCACGGACAGGGCGGTGACGGCAAGCCCGCCCACCCCGCCACCTGACCGGTTGTCACCCTGCACCGGATCGCCTTTCCCGGCGGCGGATGCGTCGTCCCGCCACGCGTACACCTAGTTCTCCACCGAACCCGACATTGGTTCGTGCGGTTTGACCACCTCGGTCGGGTAATCCTGAAGGGCCCAGCCATCGGTGCCCTCGGGCAACCAGTAAACTGTCTGATACCCATATTCCAGCGCACGCTTTGCTGCGTTCCAGCTCATCCAGCAATCGGCAAGGCAGAAGAACAGCAACGGATGACCGGCATCCCCGCCCGTCGCACCCGCCAACCCGTCGCGGAAATAGGAATCCGTCACATCGGCGATCTCACCATAGCCGACATTGGGCAGCCAGATCGCTCCGGGGATCGAGTGGCGCGGTTTATCACGCCAGATCGTGCCTTCGGGCAGGTTGGCGGGTTTGGGGGCCAGCGGCAGCACATCGACAAAGGCGACCCCGCCGCCCTGCCACAGCTCATGCGCCGCGACGGGATCGACAACCACAGCCCCCGCCAGCGTCGCAGGCACCGGCGTTCGGTATTCACCCATGCGATAGCCCGCAGGTTCCGGCACCTCGGCCCAAAGCGGTGCGGGTAACAGCAGCAGCAGCGCGGCCAGGACGCGGCTCACTGTGCAGTCTCCAGCAAGGCATCACCCATATCCGAGACCAGCGGCACCCCCGCCCCGGCCAGCAGCGCGTTGATCTGGTCCTGATTGCGGCGGATCAGCGAATTGAGCTGGCGTTGCCAGACCTTTTCACCCTGCCGCACGCCCATGGTGATGCGATAGAACATGCGCGGCGGGCCTTGTTCCTTCAGCAGCGGGATGACCTTCAACCCCGGATGGTCGCGCCGCGCCAGAGGCCCGGCCAGAGGCCCCCACAACACGCCCGCGTCGATCACGCCCGCGTCCAGGTCGTTCAGCATGGCCTTTGCGGAATTGTCATGGCGGCTGTCCACCACCAGATGATAGGGCCGCGCATCCGCGATCAGCCCATGGCGCGCCATATGCGTCGCCGGGGGCGTTCCCGCCACGACGCCGACGGTCAGCCCTTTCAGGCGCGGATCGGCCAGCGTTTCGACACCCGCCAGAGGGCCATCCACCGGAACCACCAGCGTATAGACCGAGGTCATGTAATGGTTGGTGTTCAGCACCAGTTCGTGCCCTTGCGCATAGCCCATCACCACGTCGCATTTCCCGGCGCGCAGCGTGTTGCGGATAAAGCCCGTGGTCATCGGGTACCAGGTATAGTGCACCGGCAGGTCAAGCTGGCCCGCGATCAGACCGGCCAGATGGTTCTCGTATCCCGACCCGTCCTGCATCGAGACCGGATCGGCCGATGGATCGGCACAGACCCGGAACCCGGTCCCCGACACCAGATCCGAGGTCTGCGCACCCGCCGACCCTGCGGCCAGGGCAATCAGCAAGGCTGCCAGCCGCAGGGGGTCACGAACCCATGCAGTCATTTTCATGCTCGGTGAAGGCGTCGCTCTTGGCTTCCTTTTTGGCGGGGCGACCGCGGTCGATGGCACCGGCACCGCGCGCTTTGAGATAGGTATAGATGTCGTCCAGATAGCACATCACATTCGGATTGGTGCCAAAGGCCGGCATGACCGAATTGTCTGACGCGCCGACTTTCTGACGGCCCTCGACCGCCACCATGATGAAATCGTAGTAATCCATGTTCACCGCCGAGTCCTTCAGCGCGGGCGCATAGGTAGAACCCTCGCCATCGGGGCCATGGCAGACATGGCATTCGGCGTGATAACGGCGAAAGCCCGAAAAGGTCGGCCAGTCCACGGTGCCATCCTCGGCCACCTTGAAGGTCGGCACCTCGTCCGCCGTGTAATAGCGTCCATCCTCTTCATGGTCGATCGCAATATTCGGATCGTCCTTCGGGATTTCTTTCGCCAGACTGCCGCCAGCCACCGGAAAATACAGGGCAGCCGCCGCGATCAGGATCAGGTTTCGGGTCATGGTCTTGATTGTCCTGGATACTAAGGTCGAAGAGGCTGGCGGAACCGTCCGGTTCCGCCAGCCCGCTTTGCATCAGCCCGGCAGGCCAAAGACGGTCAACTGCCCGCCAAGTGCCGTATAATCGCTGAGCGCTGCATAGCCGCCCACCGCGCCAAGCCCGTCATTGGGGTTGGTCAGGCCCGCCGCCAGACCGATCCCGGCCCAGCCACCGACGCCCGACAGGACGCCGATATACTGCTTGCCGCCATGTTCGAAGGTCATCACGTTGCCGATGATCCCCGACGGCGTCTTGAAGCGGTACAGTTCTTCACCGGTTTCGGCGCTGACGGCCTTCAGATAGCCCTCAAGCGTGCCATAAAAGACGATGTCCCCCGCCGTCGCCAGCGCGCCCGACCAGACCGAGAACTGTTCCGGCAGCGACCACTTGATTTCGCCCTTCAGGTTGTCCCAGGCGATGAAATTGCCCATGCCGCCATGGCTTTCGGGCGCCGGATACATGGACAGGGTCGCACCCACATAGGGCTGACCGGCGGTATAGCTGACGCGGAACGGCTCGTAATCCATGCAGACATGGTTCGTGGGCACATAGAATGTCGCCGTCTTGGGCGAATAGGCCGCCGGCTGCTGGTCCTTGGTTCCAAGGGCCGAGGGGCAGACGCCTGTGGTGTTCACATCCTCGCCGTTCTGTTCGGTGGAATACTGCGCCACCACGGCGGGGCGACCATAGGTTTCCGAAGCCGGATCCATGTCCACGCCGGTCGTCCAGTTCACCACGGGATCGAATTTCTCGGCCACCAGCAATTCGCCGGTGAGGCGGTCCATCGTATAGGCAAGCCCGTTCCGGTCGAAATGGGTCAGCAGATGGCGCATCGTTCCGTCGATTTCCTGATCGGTCAGGATCATCTCGTTGACGCCGTCGAAATCCCATTCGTCATGAGGGGTCATCTGATAGACCCATTTTGCCATACCGTCATCGGGATCGCGGGCGAAGATGGTCATCGACCAGCGGTTGTCGCCCGGACGCTGCGAGGGGTTCCAGGTCGAGGGGTTGCCCGACCCGTAATAGATCAGATCGGCCTCGGGGTCATAGGAATACCAGCCCCATGTGGTACCTCCGCCAATCTGCCATTGATCGCCTTCCCAGGTGTTCAGGCCCGAATCCGCGCCCACGGGCTTGCCCAGATGGGTGGTGTTTTCCGGGTCGAACAGAATTTCCGAATCCGGACCGGTGGAATAGGCCCGCCACAGCAGCGAGCCATCGGCGATGCTATAGGCCGTGACCGAGCCGCGCACGCCATATTCACCACCCGAGACGCCGACGATCAGCTTGTCCTTGACCGGCATCACGGTCGCGGTGTTCGTCTCGCCCTTGGTGGGATCGCCGTTCATGACCTCCCAGACCACTTCGCCGGTATTGGCATCCAGAGCCACCAGCTTGGTATCCGCCTGATGCAGGAACACCTTGCCATCGGCATAGGCCAGACCGCGATAAACCGTGTCACAGCACATCACCGCAATGACATCGGCATTCTGCGTCGGCGTGTATTTCCACTTGATCTTGCCATCCTCGTTCAGATCCAGCGCATAGACCACGTTCGGAAACGGCGTATGCACATACATCGTATCGCCGATCACCAGAGGAGAACCCTCGTGCCCGCGCAGAACCCCGGTCGAGAATGTCCAGGCAACCTGCAGGTCGCCCACATTTTCGGCATTGATCTGATCCAGCGTCGAATAGCGCTGGTTGGCGTAATCGCCGGTCTGGATCGCCCATTGCGCCGGATTGGCAATCTGTGTCGCAAGATCGTCATTCGCCAGCGCCGCCGAAGCGATGCAGCAAATGATCCCCGAAGTTGAAAGCATCAGCTTTTTCATGTTCCTCTCCCTATCAATTCTCTTGGAATGCTCCATCAGCGGCGGCGTCCTGAACGGCCTCGCTGCGGCCTGTCCTGTTCCAGCGCCCCATTCAAAGGGCCGAAGCGGGACAAGTTTCTGTGACGTCAGCGTACCTCCCTGTTCAAGGTTGCCGGATGGATCAGGTCGCGGGTCATGGCCTGTTCCTTCCCCCGCCCGCACCGTTCAGCCGTTCCGCATGCCAAGCCACGTGATCCGCCGCAAAGCTGCTGACAAAGAAATAGGAATGGTCATAGCCCTTCTGCATCCGCAGCTTGCCGGGCTGACGCCTGCGGGCCATGGTCGCGGCCAGCATCTCGGGTTTCAGCAGATCCAGAAACTGATCGGCCGCGCCCTGATCCACCAACAGATCCCCCTTCCAGCCATACTCCTCAAGCAGCAGCGTAGCATCATGCGCCGCCCAGCAGCTTTCGTCATCGCCCAGATAAGCGGAAAGCTGCCTGCGCCCCCAGTCGGACTGGGACGGATGGGTGATCGGCGCAAAGGCCGACAGACTGTCATAGATGTCGGGATTGCGGATCGCGATGGTCAGCGCGCCATGCCCGCCCATCGAATGCCCGGTGATGCCGTGCCGGTCGCGCAGATTCATTTGCGACATGACCAGCTCGCGCAATTCCTGCGTGATATAATCGTACATGCGAAAATTCGACCGCCACGGATCGCGGGTCGCGTTCACGTAAAAGCCGGCCCCCTGCCCCAGATCATAGGCTTCGTCATCGGCCACGCCCTCGCCGCGCGGAGAGGTGTCGGGAAACACCACCGCCAGCCCGTGCCGCGAGGCATGTTCCTGAAATCCGCCCTTGGTCATGGCGTTCTCATGCGTGCAGGTCAGCCCGGACAGAAACCACAGCACCGGCACCGGCCCGTCCTCAACCTGGGGCGGCAGATAGACCGCGAAGGTCATGTCACAGGCACAGCTTTCCGACGCGTGCCGACACACGGCCTGCACCCCTCCGAAACTGCGATTTTCGGCTACGATCTCCACGCGCCCGCCTTCCTCCCCGGTCAGGTCGGACAAGTATGGGTGTGGGTCCGGCTGGCCGACAATACAGCCAATGGTGGGTATTGCCCGGCACCGGTTTAGGCCCTTCACTGGCAAGAACGTGGCAACGGGGGGAACCCAGATGCTGGCCCTTGTCCGGCTTGTTCCGGCGATCATCCTGATAAGCTGTGCGGTGCCGCTGGCGGCGGCGGATTTTTCGGATCCAAGCTGGCCCTGCATCCAGCGCAAGGTCGGGGCGCTATCGCCGGGGCTGATGTGGCCCGAACCGCCCGCCCCCGCCGAACTTGCGCCCGAAACACGCGCCGCCGTCACAGAGCTGGCCGAATTGCTGACGCTGCGCCGGGTCTCGCCCGGCGATGCGCAGGCCGCCATTCAGGATTTTGCCCACGCCCATGGCCCCGACCGCGCCCTGATGGCCCAGGTCTTTGCACAGACATTTCACGAGATCTCGGCCCGCCGCACGCGGATCATCGCCGGGATCGGGGAATTTTCGCTGGGTCAGATCACCCTGTCGGACCAGATCGACACGGCGCGCGCCAGAATGGACAGTGAATTGGCGAAAGAGAGTCCGGATTTCGATCTTGTGGACCGGCTGGAGGAACAGATCGACTGGGACCAGCGCATCTTTACCGACCGGCAGCGGACCATCACCTATCTGTGCGAAACCCCGACCCTGCTGGAAAAGCAGCTTTACGCCGTTGCGCAGATGCTGCAACAAGCCGCGCATTGAACGGCCAGCCGCGTACCGGCGGGGTGGATCTGCCGATGAGTTACCGCGCGACCCCAGGGAATCGCGCGGCTGAGTTTGGCAGGATTACAGGATGAAATCTTCTGCGGTCAGATCGACATGTCCCTCGATCCGAATGGTCATTTCGGGCCACCGGTCGGAATCGGTATCGACGCGGACCAGCGTATATTCGTCGAAATTCGCAAAACCGCCAACATGCCGGTAAGCGATTTCGCCTGTGCCCGATCTGGTCAATCCGTCATCGCCGCGGAACTGGAACCCGTCATCCCCTTCGGTCGAGCGGTTCGCGTCAATGGCGCTCAGGTCGATGCGGTCTTCGCCCTGCGTGAAATCCGTGATCCGGTCCCGCGCACCGAACCTGTTGCTGCTGTCGCCGACCGAAGCGAAGGCGAACAGATCCTGTCCCTCGCCGCCGGTCATGGTGTCCCTGCCGCCGCCGCCGACGATGATGTCATTCCCGTCGCCGCCATTCAGGCGATCATTGTTCGCCCTGCCCCGCAGCACGTCATCGCCAGCCCCACCGTTCAGCGTGTCATTCCCGTTACCGCCGTTCAGCGTGTCGTTGCCGCCGCCGCCATTCATCAGGTCATCGCCGCCAAAAGCCAGCGCTTTGTCATCAGTGTCGCCAAAGTTGAAAATGTCATTTCCCGTCAGCTCGCCATTATAGATCCGCAGGTCGTCATCCGCCTGCGGTGAACTGGCGACCGCGATAAAATCTGCTGCCGGCACCGAGATCTGGTCGATCAGATAGATGGGCACCGTCTGGGTTTCCGAGATGGGCGTCACGACCGAAAGCGACCGCACCGTGCCGCCGGTCAGCATACCACTGGCATCCACCTGCAAATCGTCGCCCTGCACATAGAAGATCAGCGGAAGCTCGCCTTGATTGATCTCGGGAAGCGGTCCCCTGATGCCGGTCATGACCCAGGTGTCGTTATAACCCGGCATACCGCCATCAACCTGCTGATTGTCAAAGAACTGATATGTGGTCTGCTCTTCGCCAAGAATGCCGCTGAAGCTTACCAGTTCGGGGGCGAATACAACCCCGGTGCTAATGACTGCCATTTAAAAAACCCATACCAAATGGTTAAAAAATATGCATCCGTTGCGGATTAGTGCAGACTAATGATGCGGCCGTTTCTGCGCAACTGCTTGTTCCTCTGCGTCAATTCTGTCTTTTTTCGTTTCTGGTCAGCGTGATGTGAAATGACTGCACAGGGGTTGCGCGGATATTCGCGCAGGGTCAATATTCTGCGGCGGGGCATTTCTTCGATGAATTGCGCAGATTTCCACGAAAACCGGAAAGGCGGGTCAATGGCGGAAATCCTGGTTCTCGGGGCGGGAATGGTCGGGGTCAGCACGGCGCTGGCGTTGCAGGCGCGGGGGCATGCCGTCACACTTGCCGACCGGACCGAACCTGGGCGCGAAACCAGCTTTGGCAATGCCGGCGTCATTCAGGCCGAAGCGGCCGAGCCCTATGCCTTTCCGCGCGATGCCGGTTCCCTGTTTCGCCATGCGCTTGGTCTGGGTAACGACGTGGTCTGGAACCTCGCTGGTCTGTTGGCGATGGGTCCGGCGCTGTGGCGTTATTTTCGCGCGTCTGCCCCTGTCCGGCATGCTGCCGCTTCGGCTGTGTATGTGCAGATGGTGACGCGGGCGACCGCCGACCACGCACCGCTGATCGCCGCGTCGGGATCGGAAAGCCTGATCACCCGTGACGGTCTGGCGATCGTGTTTCGCCGCATGCGGGCCTTCGAGGTCGAGGCAGCCAGCGCCGCCCGGCTGGCCGACCGATATGGCATCGCGTTTCGCGCGCTCGCGGGCAGCGACTGGCAGCGCGAGGAACCTGCCCTGCGCAAGGCACCCGCTGGCGCGGTCCACTACCCGGATAGCTGGAGCGTGTCGGATCCCGGCGGGCTTGTGACTGCCTATGCGGGGCTGTTCAGCCGTCGCGGCGGCAGGATCATCCGGGCCGACGCCCGCAGTCTAAGCCCGGCACGGACAGGCTGGCGGCTTGGCACGGATGTCACGGCAGAGGCGGTCGTGCTGTGCCTCGGTCCATGGTCAGGGATGTTTCTGCGCCGCTTCGGGATCAAGGTACCAATGGTGCTGAAACGCGGCTATCACCGCCATTACGACGCGCCACGCAGGCCGGGGCGGCCCTTTCTTGACGCCGATAACGGAGTCGTTCTTGCGTCGATGGCCAAAGGGCTGCGCATGACCACTGGCGCGGCCCTTGTGCCTCTGGATGCGCCGGCTGATCCCCGGCAACTGGACTATGCCGCAGCCCGTATCACGGATCTGATCGAACCTGGCCCCGAAATCGGAGAACCTCCGTGGTTTGGCACCCGCCCCTGCCTTCCGGGCATGCTGCCGATGGTTGGCCCGGTCCCCGGCACGCGGGGGCTGTGGGTGAATTTCGGGCATGGCCATCAGGGCTTTACCCTTGGCCCGACCACCGCACGGATACTGGCCGAAGCCATGGCCGGCGAGGACAGCGAACTTTGCCATGCGCTTGCGCCCCGGACGATCCTGCGCTGACCGGGGGCCGGGTTCGGGACATCACAAAACAACCGGCGCGACACTTGCCGTCAGGATCAGCTTTTGCGGCCAGATGATGCGGGTCATGGGGGTTTCCCGGCGCATGCAGCGCAGGATCTGTGCCCCAAGCGCGTGGCCAAGCCCGGCCAGATCAATCTCGAACGCCGTGACCGGAGGGTCGATGAACCGAAGCTGGCGGCTTTTGCGCAGGGTGACGATGGACAGGTCCGGCCCCGGCGTCTTTCCCGCCTCGGCCAGCGCCGCATACGCGCCGATGGCCATGGATTCATAACTGAAAATCACCGCGGTCGGCGGGTCCGGCATGGCAAGAATGTCGCGCGTCGCCGTGCTGCCGCCAAATTCGTTGCTTTCGCAATGCAGCGCAAGTCCGGGATCGAAAGGCAGGCCGTGCCGGGCATGGGCGGCGGCAAAGGCGTTGCGCAACAGATGGCAGATATTCGACTCGCGGATAGAATAGGTCATGGCGATGCGCCGGTGCCCCCGCGCCGCAAGCAGATCAAAGCTGGTGGCGATGAAACCTTCGAAATCCAGGTCTATCCAGGGATGCCGATCCTCTTGCGCAGTGCGCCCAAGGGTCAGGAACGGCAGATGCGATTGCAACAGCAGTTCGATCCGTGGATCCTCGCGCTTGGTCGCGGTCACGACAATAGCCTCGGCGATGCCGCGCGCGATCAGACGGCGCAGAAACTCGGTCGAATCGAGGTTCGAATTGCAGGGCAGGATGATCAGGTCATAGCCTTCGGCGTCAAGATGGGCCTGCATCGCATCAATGACGCGCATGAAAAAGCTGTCTCCCGCGCGCATGTCGGAAATGCCCGTTTCCAGCAGGAAACCAATGGTCTGGGTCGAGCCGCGCCGCAGCGACCGGCCCGACGCATTGGCCGAATAGCCCAGCTTCAACGCCGCATCCAGAACCCGCTTGCGCGTGGCCTCGCTGACATCGGGCTTCTGGTTCAGCGCCCGCGACACCGTGCCGATGGACAGGTCAAGATGGCGGGCAAGGTCTTTGATGTTCACAACTGAAATCCGGTTTTCTCGGGTCCGCTTCAAATATCCCCTTGACACAAACACGTGCCTCTATCTACTTTCGTAAACGTTTACGGAACCCGGCGCGAGTGATGACAGGGTAAGATCGCGCGGGAAATCGGGGGGAAGCATGCAGACTGCTGTTATGGTGGGTTGCGGGGCCATGTCGGAAGGTTGGCTGCGGGCCATCGCGGAAATTGGCGACAAGGTTTCGCTGGTCGGCTTCGTCGATCTGGACCCGGAACTTGCGCGCCGCCGCGCGGAACAGGCAGGGACCGCCGATGCAGTAACGGGAACCGCTCTGGACGCTGTGCTGAAACAAGTACGGCCCGACATGGTCTTTGACATCGTCGTGCCTTCAGCCCGCGCGCAGGTCGTCGAAACGGCCTTTGCCGCCGGTTGCGACGTGCTTTCGGAAAAGCCGATGGCCGGAAGCCTGACCGAGGCGCGGCACCTGCTGGAACTGCGGAACGCGCATGGCCGACTGCATGCCATCGTGCAGAACCGCCGCTTTCTGACCGGGATCCGTCGGGCAAAGGCGTTTCTGGACAGCGGCGCCATCGGCGAGGTGGCCGAGGTGCACTGCGATTTCTTCATCGCCCCCCATTTCGGTGGTTTCCGCGAAGAAATGGCCCATGTCCTGCTGCATGATATGGCCATCCACACCTTTGACGCGGCGCGTTTCGTTGCCGGTGTCCGGCCCCGGCGGGTCGTCTGCCTGGAAAGCAATCCGCGCCATTCCTGGTATCGCAGCGGAGCCAGCGCCGCCGCTTTGTTCGATTGCGAAGGGGGCGTGACGTTCAGCTATCGCGGGTCATGGTGCGCCGAAGGTGCCCCGACAAGCTGGGAAGCAAGCTGGCGCATGGTCGGATCGAAAGGCACGCTGATCTGGGACGGGAACGAGGGGTTCCGGGCCGAGGTTCCGGGCGAACGCGACGGGCTGCTGGCCGCAATGACGCCGGTTGACGTGCCCGCGCTGACAAGTCCGCTGCCATTTCAGGGCCATGCGGGCGTGATCGCCGATTTCCTTGACGCGCGGCTGACCGGACAGGCACCCCTGTCCGACAGCCGCGACAATTTTCACAGCCTCGCCATGACCCTTGCCGCCATCGACAGCGTCCGGCGGGGCACATTCGTTCCCGTCGAATCCTGAAAGGTTCCCTGATGTCCGACCCGGCCAAATCCATTCGCATCGGCACAATGGTCGCCGCGACCGGCACCGATGCCGCCAGCCGTATCGGCGAAATCGCCGATCTGGGCTTTGAAAGCTTTGAACCCTTCTTCTGGCAGACCACGGGCGGTCAGGATCTGGCCGAACTGGGCAGGCGTTGCCGCGAGGCCATCGGCGACCGTGACATCACCATCTCGACGCTTGGGATGTTCGGCAATCCGCTGGAAACCGATGCGCTGGATCTGGAAGCCCTGCAAGGCTGGAAGGACTGCATCGACAACGCCCATCATTTCGGCGCGACCTGCGTGGCCGGGTTCACCGGCCGTCTGCGCGGTCGCCCGCTGCCCGACAGCCTGCCGCGATACCGCGAAATCTGGTCCGAACTGGCGAAACGGGCCGCCGACAAGGGCGTCCGCATCGCGTTCGAGAATTGCGCGATGGACGGCAACTGGCAGACCGGCGACTGGAACATCGCGCATAATCCCGACGCATGGGAGATGATGTTCAACGAAACGCCCGACGACAATCTGGGCCTTGAATGGGAACCCTGCCACCAGCTTGTCTATCTGATCGACCCGCTGCCGCAGATCCGCAAATGGGCGCACAAGATTTTCCACGTCCACGGCAAGGACGCCACCGTCCGCCGCGACGTGATCCGCGAACACGGCATTTTCGGCAAGCACCCTTTCGTCTTTATGCGCACGCCGGGTTTCGGTGACAGCAACTGGACCGACATCATCAGCGAACTGCGCCTTGCCGGGTATCGCGGTGCCATCGACATTGAGGGCTGGCACGACCCCGTTTATCGCGACGAACTGGAAATGACCGGTCAGATCCACGCGCTGAACCATCTGCGGAACTGCCGGGGCGGGGCCTTCATGCCCGTCGCCGGAAAATACGAGGGCGGGGATCCGTCGCTGCTGTAGGCGGATCTCTGAAAAACTGTCCAGGAGGAGGAAAGACAATGACATTCAAAGCTGCCGCGCTTGCGACGACAGGACTTGTCGCACTGACCGCCACCGCCCATGCGGGCGAGTTGAATCTGTGGACCATCGACGATCCGGGCGAATATCACTATGTCATGGCCGCCGAATTCATGGCGCAGCACCCGGACATCAAGATCAATGTCCGGACGGTGCAGTTCAAGGACATGGTCAACGATCTGGCGCGCGGTGTGGCTGCGGGCGACGCGCCCGACATCACCTATATCGACAATCCCGAGGTGGCTCTGTTCGCCTCTCGCGGGTTATTGCTGGACCTGACGCCCTATATCGAGGCGTCCGGCATCGTGCATCCCGACGACATCTTTCCCGGCCCGCGCGCATCCGTGACCTATGACGGCAAGATTTACGGGCTGCCGCGCGGGGCAAATACCATTGCTCTGTATTACAATGCCGACATGTACCGCGCCGCCGGGCTGGACCCGGACAACCCGCCAAAGACCTGGGACGATCTTTACACTGCCGCCAAGGCCCTGACCAATCGCGAGGCCGGGGTCTATGGTCTGGCCTTTTCCGCCGTCGCGACCGAGGAAGGCACGTTCCAGTTCCTGCCCTGGGTGCAGATGACCGGCGGCGATTACGACAACATCAACACCCCTGGCGCGGCGCGTGCGCTGAACCTGTGGAAATCCTTTATCGACGAAGGAATCGCCTCGCCCGACACGCTGATCCGGGGCCAGTGGGATTCGACCGGCACTTTCAACGCGGGTTCCGCCGCCATGTCGATTTCCGGCCCGTGGGAATTGCCCCGGATGAGTTCCGAGGCCAAGTTCGAATTTCGCGCGACGCTGCTGCCGGTGCCGGAAGAAGGGGCCGAACGCGCCTCGGCCCTGGGCGAGGGGGATAATGTGATCCTTGCCAGTTCCGACAACCCGGACGAGGCGTTCATGTTCCTTGAATTCCTGTATCAGAACATGAATCGCGTCTGGAACGAGTTCGGCTATCTTCCTGCCTCGGATGTCGAAGTGGTTGATCCCAAATACCCCGAGATTTACGCCGTCTTTGCGGAATCGATGAAATACGCCCGCAATCGCGGCCCGCATCACGACTGGCCTCGCATCTCTCAGGCGATCCAGACGGCGATCCAAAGCACGCTGACGGGACAGGCCACGGCCGAGGACGCGCTGGCCGCCGCGCAGAACCGGATCGATTCCGTCCTGAAAAAGTGATCCGGCCAGCCGGGGCGTGCACCTGCGCCCCGGCTGGTGAACCCGCTTTGCAATCCTGTGCAACGGAAGGAAACAACCGTGCTGCGCTTCAAGAACACCTTTCGGGATGGTGCGGGCTTCGACACGATGCTCGTGGTGATCGCCCTTGGCTATCTCGTTCTCTTTTCGGCCTTTCCGCTGGCATATAATGTGATCATGTCGTTTCAGTCGGTGGATCTGTTTTCGCTGGCCTCGTTCGACCGCCCCTATGTCGGGCTGGACAATTACCGCGACGTGCTTGGCCGCCCTGCGGCTTGGGGAATTTTTCTCAATACGGTGAAATTCGTCGGCCTGTCGGTCGCCGCGCAACTGGTCATCGGGTTCGGGCTGGCCATGTTCTTTCAGCTTGAATTCCCCGGCAACACCTGGCTGCGCGGCCTGTTCCTGGCGGGCTGGATCATGCCCGCGCTGGTCGTTGGTGCTGTCTGGAGCTGGATCTTCGCTGGTGATTTCGGGGTACTGAACCACGCGCTGATGTCGCTTGGCCTGACCAGCGACAAGATATTCTGGCTGTCTGACCCGGATGTGACGCTGTATTCGGTGATCATCGCGAATATCTGGCTGGGCGTGCCCTTCAACATGATCCTGCTGTCGGTCGGCCTGGCAGGCATCCCCGAAGATGTCTATGAGGCCGCGCAGATGGACGGCGCGACCCGCATCCAGCGGTTTTTCACCATCACCCTGCCGCTGATGCGGGCGCAACTGGGCGCGGTGATTTCGCTGGGGGTCATCTTTACCCTGCAACAGTTCGACCTGTTCGCCGCGCTGACGCAGGGCGGGCCGTCCAACGCCTCGAATGTCTTTCAATACTGGAGCTGGCAGCTGTCGTTCCAATATTACGAAATCGGCGTCGGCTCGGTCATTTCGGTGCTGATGATCTTTTTCGTCATCTTCGTCGCGGCGATCTATGTGCGCTCGACCCGTCATGAGCATGTCGCATGAAAGGGATGACCATGAAACGCTATGGCTTGCTGGCGCTGGCGCTGGTCTTTGTCGCGGTCTACCTGTTTCCGCTGTACTGGATGTATGTCACCGCACTGAAATCGGGGACCGAGATTTTCCAGAACCCGCCAACCCTTTGGCCGCATGATCCGCAATGGACTGTGGTCGAGGTCTGGACGCGGCTGAAGATGGACAGCTTTATCTGGAACTCGGTCGTCATCGCCTTCGGGGTGACGCTGATCGTTGTGGTCATCGGCACGGGCTGCGCCTATGTGCTGGCGCGGATCCGCAACCGCTGGATGGATGCGGTGCTGTTCATCGTGCTGATGATGCAGGTGCTGCCCTCGTCGCTGATGATCACGCCGATCTTTGTGGCCTTCAATCAGGTCGGGCTGAACGAATATCCGCGCCTTGCCGTCATTCTGGCGCAGGCGGCCAAGGTGGTGCCTCTGTATATCGTGCTGTGCCGCGCGACCTTCATTCAGGTTCCAAGGGAACTGGAAGAGGCGGCGCTGGTCGATGGCAATTCGCGGATCGGGGCGTTTCTGACCATCATCGTGCCGCTTGCGCGCAATGGCATTCTGGTCACATCGGTGCTGATCTTTCTGCAATCTTTCGGCGAATACGTCTATTCCCGGTCGCTGATCACCCAACGCGCGCTGCAACCCGCGACTGTGGGGCTGCAAAGCTTCATGGGGCCGAATACCTCGGACTGGTCGGGTGTCATGACCTATTCGGCCATCTACGTGACCCCTATCCTCATCATCTTTGTCCTGCTGCAACGCCAGATCGTCAGCGGCCTGACATCAGGAGCCCTGAAATGACCTTTCAGATCGAACTGGAACATATCGAGAAATATTACGGCACCTATCACGCGCTGCGCGACGTGAGCATCCGGATCCCGCCCGGCGAATTCGTGGCGCTGGTCGGTCCATCGGGCTGCGGCAAGTCCACGCTTTTGCGTACCATCGCCGGGCTTGAGGGAATCAGTTCCGGCACGCTGAAGATCGCGGGCGACGTGGTCAATGACAAGGCACCGCGCGAACGCGATCTGGCGATGGTCTTTCAGTCCTATGCCCTTTATCCGCATCTGACCGTCCGCGCGAACCTGACCTATTCCATGCGGCTGCGACGCGCCTCGCGGGCGGACATGGAAAGCGCGGTCGCCGATATCGCCAAGATCACCGGGTTGGAACAGTTGCTTGACCGTTATCCGCGCGAATTGTCGGGCGGGCAGCGTCAGCGCGTGGCGATGGGCCGGGCGATCATCCGCAACCCGAAGGCGTTCCTGTTCGACGAACCCCTGTCCAACCTGGATGCCGCTCTGCGCGTCCATATGCGGTCCGAGATCAGGCAGCTTCACAACCGGCTTGGCGCAACCTCGGTCTATGTCACCCATGACCAGATCGAGGCGATGACCATGGCTGACAAGGTGGTGGTGATGCGCGCCGGGCTGATCGAACAACAGGGCGCACCGCTGGATCTGTACGACCGGCCCGCGAACCGCTTTGTGGCGGGGTTCATCGGATCGCCCGCGATGAATTTCGTCGACGGGGTGGTGGCCGGGGACGGGCGCTCGGTCACGCTGGACCTGCCGGGGCGTCCGGTGATCGGCTTTCCCGGACAGCGCCAGCCGGGCGAAGATGTCATTGTCGGGCTGCGTCCCGAACATCTGATCGTGACAGACGATTCTGCGGGGAATGTCATTGACTTCGAGGTCGGGTTTGTCGAACGTACCGGCTCGACCAGCTATGTTCTCAGCGCGACCGACCCGGAAATTCTTGTCAGCGCGCCGTTCCGTCTGCCCGATACCGCCGGAGGCCGGGTTCGCGTCAGCATCGACCCGGCCCATGTCCACCTGTTCGCGCGCGATACCGAAGCCGCGCTGCTGCATTGAACGCCGCTGAAAGGACCAGAACCCATGTCAGACTTTTTCGGAAATCTCGGACCGCTGCGCTTTGACCCGGATGGCGAGGGGCTGTGTTTCCACCATTACAACCCGGACCGCGTGGTGATGGGCAAGCGGCTTGAGGATCACCTGCGCTTTGCTGTCGCCTATTGGCACAGCTTTGCATGGCCCGGTGGCGATCCGTTCGGCGGACAGACCTTTGACCGGCCATGGTTCGGCGACAGCATGGATCACGCGCGGCTCAAGGCCGATGTGGCCTTTGACATGTTCGACCTGCTTGGCGCGCCGTTCTTCTGCTTCCACGATGCCGACATCCGCCCCGAGGGCACGAGTTTCGCCGAAAGCCGCCGCAATTTCGAAGAAATCATCGACATTTTCGCCGCACGGATGGAGCGTTCAAAGACCCGGCTTCTATGGGGCACGGCCAACCTGTTCTCGAACCGCCGTTTCATGTCGGGCGCAGCGACGAACCCGGATCCTGACGTATTCGCCTGGTCCGCCGCAACGGTCAGGTTGTGCATGGACGCCACCCACCGGCTGAACGGGGCGAATTACGTGCTGTGGGGCGGCCGCGAGGGGTACGAGACGCTGCTGAACACCGATCTGGGGCAGGAACTGGACCATATGGGCCGCTTTTTGTCGATGGTGGTCGATTACAAACACAAGATCGGCTTCAAGGGCACGATCCTGATCGAACCGAAACCACAGGAACCGGCCAAGCATCAATATGATTACGACGTGGCGACGGTCTTTGGCTTTCTGCAACGTTTTGGCCTTGAAAAAGAGGTCAGGCTGAACATCGAACAGGGCCACGCGGTCCTTGCGGGTCATTCCTTCGAACACGAAATCGCGCTGGCCTCGGCTCTTGGTGTGTTCGGTTCGATCGACATGAACCGCAACGATTACCAGTCCGGCTGGGATACCGACCAGTTCCCCAATAACGTCCCCGAGGTTGCGCTGGCCTATTACGAAATCCTCAAGGCCGGCGGATTTACCACGGGTGGCACGAATTTCGATTCCAAGCTGCGCCGTCAGTCCCTGGACCCGCAGGATTTGCTGGCCGCGCATGCAGGGGCGATGGATGTCTGCGCGCGCGGGCTGATCGCCGCCGCAGCGATGCTGGAGGACGGGCGGCTGGAAAAGATGCGTCAGGACCGCTATTCCGGCTGGCAAAGCCCCGAGGCACAGGCGATGCTGCACAGCGATCTGGCCAGTATTGCCGACCGGGTCGAGGCGAACGGCATCGATCCGCAGCCCCGCTCGGGCCGACAAGAGATGCTGGAGAATATCGTCAACCGCTTTGTCTGACAAAAGCGGGCAAGAGAGGAGGAACCATGAAGACCATCAAGGGACCGGGACTGTTCCTGGCGCAATTCGCTGGCGATGAGGCGCCATTCAATTCCTGGGATTCAATCACCCGTTGGGCCGCAGATTGCGGCTATCTGGGGGTGCAGGTTCCGGTCTGGGACGCGCGGCTGATCGATCTGGACAAGGCGGCAGCGTCAAAGGACTATTGCGACGAATGGGCCGGGCAAGCACGCGCGAATGGCATCGAAGTGACTGAACTTTCGTCCCATGTCATCGGCCAGCTTGTCGCGGTTCATCCGGCCTTTGACGAATGGGTCGATCCGTTTGCCGCGCCCGAGGTGCAGGGCAAACCGCGCGAGCGCGCCGAATGGGCCGCCGGGCAGGTGAAAAAGGCCCTCAGCGCGTCGCGGAACCTTGGCATTGGCGCACATGTGACCTTTTCCGGCGCGCTGTGCTGGCCTTTTCTATATCCCTTCCCGCAGCGCCCCGAGGGGCTGGTGGAACAGGGCTTTGACGAACTGGCGCGGCGCTGGCGTCCGATCCTTGATCACGCCGAGGAATGCGGCGTCGATCTGTGCTATGAGATTCACCCGATGGAGGATCTGCATGACGGCGTCACATTCGAAATGTTCCTGGAACGGCTGAACGGGCATGCGCGCTGCAACATGCTGTACGACCCCTCGCATTACGTTCTGCAATGCCTTGATTATCTTGATCATATCGACATTTATGCCGAACGGATCAAGATGTTCCACGTCAAGGATGCCGAATTCAACCCGACCGGTCGGCAGGGTGTCTATGGCGGCTATCAGTCTTGGGTCAACCGCGCCGGGCGGTTCCGCAGCCTTGGCGACGGTCAGGTCGATTTCGGGGCGATCTTCTCGAAAATGGCGGCAAATGATTTCGACGGTTGGGCGGTCGTCGAATGGGAATGCGCCCTGAAGCACCCCGAGGACGGTGCCCGCGAAGGCGCGCAATTCGTCAAGGATCACATCATCCGCGTCACGCCGCATGCCTTTGACGATTTCGTCGATGGCAGGGCGGATCAGGCACGCAACCGCAGAATGCTGGGGATCGGATAATGGCACGGATCAGGCTGGGAATGGTCGGCGGCGGTGCCGACGCCTTCATCGGCGGCGTGCACCGCATCGCAAGCCGCATCGACGACCGTTTCGAACTGGTGGCGGGGGCGCTGTCCTCGACCCCGGACAAGGCCCGCGACAGCGCGGCCGCGCTTGGGCTGGATCCGGCGCGCAGCTATGGTTCCTTCGCCGAAATGGCCGAGGCCGAGGCCGCGCGCCCGGACGGGATCGAGGCTGTGTCCATCGTCACGCCGAACCATGTCCATTATCCGGCGGCAAGGGCGTTTCTGGAACGCGGCATCCATGTGATCTGCGACAAGCCCCTGACCTCGACATGGGAGGATGCGACAGCGCTGGAACAGACCGTCGCCGCGTCATCCGCGCTGTTCATCCTGACCCATAACTACACCGGATACCCGATGATCCGGCAGGCGCATCAGATGGTGGCAGAAGGTGCTCTTGGCGAAATCCGCGTCGTGCAGGTCGAATATCCGCAGGACTGGCTGACCGAAAACCTTGAGGCGGCGGGGGTGAAACAGGCCGAATGGCGCACCGACCCGGCCCGTTCCGGCGCGGGCGGGGCGACGGGCGACATCGGGACGCATGCCTATAACCTCGCCTGTTTCGTGACCGGGTTGCAGGGGGCCGAACTGGCCGCCGATCTGCAATCCTTTGGCGCGGGCCGTGCACTGGATGATAACGGCCACGTGATGTTGCGTTTTCACGGCGGTGCGCGCGGCATGCTGTGGTGTTCGCAGGTGGCGCCCGGCAATGAAAACGCGCTGCGCCTGCGCGTCTATGGCGACAAGGGCGGGCTGGAATGGGCGCAAGAGGATCCGAACTACCTGCGCCACGCCCCTCTGGGCCAGCCGCCCCGGCTGATCCGCCGGATGGGTGCCGGGGCCAGCGATGCCGCCAACGCCGTCAGCCGCATTCCGGGCGGCCATCCCGAGGGCTATCTGGAGGGCTTCGCCAATCTCTACACCGCCGCCGCCGATGCAATCCGCGCGGTCCAGTCTGGCACCCCTCGCGCCGGGGCCATGGGCGCATTGCCAGGCATCGCCGAGGGCATGGCCGGCATGGCTTTCGTCCGCGCCTGCGTGCAGTCATCGGCGGCGAATGCGGGTTGGGTACAACTGCCGGGTTGACGCGGCCCGACGGAACGACCGCTTTCCTGTCAGCCCGGTTCGAAACCGGGCTGACGTAAACGTAAAGATGCCAAAGGATGCAACGTTGGGTCCACCGCGCTACAGGCGGCCCGCAGACATTCCTGCCGCCAGATGTCGGCAGGCGCGCAGGGTCATGGCGATCAGGGTCAGCGTCGTTCCCGTCACACCACCCCCGACAAAGGCGCTGGCATCGGTGACGATCAGGTTTGGTGCCTCCCAGCACTGGTTCCACGGGTTCAGAACCTAGTTTTCCGGGCTTTTCCCCATGCGAGCGCCACCGCTTTCGTGAATGGCCGCCCCCGTGATCGCCGAGTACCGGACCATCCGCCGGAACAGAAAGCGGTTCAGGGCCCGTTCAGTGTGGCCCTGGCGCGCTCGGCAATGTTAACCCGAATTATGCATGAGGAGTTGGTGAGACTGGCTTAACTACTTGAAGTGTTGTAGTTTTATGGTTCCTACACCCAAAGCCGCAGTTCTTCAGGATGCCGAGCCTCACCATGGATGTTTCTACACCCTCTCGTCTGTGTTTGTCACCGGTCAATGGCAAGCAGGTCCTGCTCGGATTTGAGGGTGCCGACATGAGTTCCGACGCTGGGCTGATGCTGTTGCGGGAGATCGAGCGCCG
>NZ_JBKEBL010000056.1:0-4871 GCF_047973135.1 Paracoccus sp. (in: a-proteobacteria) | reverse complement strand
GTTTCTCCTTTCAGCGCCAGCGGCCTACAGTCCCAATGCCTCGCGCAATATCGCGTTGACGCGGGTTTGCCAGCCGGGACCGGTCGCGCGCAGCGCCGCGACCAGATCGGCGTCCAGCCGGGCCGAAATGGACACCTTCGGATTTTCCAGTGGCGGACGCCCGCGGCGGGCCTCCTCTTCCTGCATCCCGGAAAGCAGTTCGGGATGCGCCTTGCGGAACGGGCGGGCGGTCGCAAGCTGTTCGTCGGTCAGTTCAGGGCTGTCCACCGCGTCCCAGTCCGCCCTTGTGTATCCCTTTTCGGCGGCACGGTCGGGGTCAAAGATTTCTTTGGTCATAGAGCAATCTTTCCTTATTGCTGGCCGGGCGCATCGAAATCACGGACAGCGCTTCGCGGCCAAGTTCGAGATAGATCACCGTGATGAGGTGTTGTGCAGCGGGCCGATGGCGGCAAGCCGTCCGCTATGGGCATCAAGTTCCAGCGCAGCGGCGAAAAACTCGGCCGTCAGATCGGCAAAGTCCATGTGGTGCTTGGCGATGTTCGCCTGCCGTTTGGGTTCGTCCCAGGTGATGATCCTGCTTTCCATGATTTTCGTGTATACGAAAAATCCGGCAGCGGCAATAGCTGTATATGCAAAAACTCGCGCCAATTGACAAACCGCGCCACGAACGGCAGAGTGATCGCAAGCCCGCGTCCTGCGGGCCAGTCACGCGAAAAAGGCGTGGCCGGGATTGGACTCCTGCTTGTTCTCTGGCGCTCACCAAGCCGCGCCTTTCGTCGCGGCTTTCCCTATGGTCGGGCGTGCGTGAGCACCGCAAGGTGCGCCGTTCCAGAGAGCGGTAAGTCCAATTGCGCACGTCCGGCCGCCCGGGATTGGACTCCCAGTGGTCGGGTTAACACCTGTCTCTGGAGGGCCGCACAATGAGCGCCATCGTATCCATCAATGAATCCGGGAATCCGATCACCACGTCTCTGGCCATCGCCGAGGGCGTGGGCAATCCGCACGCCACCGTCATCAGGCTGATCCGCGACAACCTCGCCGATCTTGAGGAGTTTGGCTTGGTTGGATTTGAAATCCGGCCAAGATTGGAGGGCCGGCATGGCGGCGGCAGCGCCGAATATGCCGTGCTGAACGAGCCGCAGGCGACGCTGCTGCTGACCTATATGCGCAACAGCGCGTCAGTTCACGATATCGTCGATATCGACATTCAGCGCCGCCGCCAGCGCCTTGAGGCTGGACAGGCGCGGGTCGAGCTTGCCGTTCTCGATATCGCTGACGGTCGCCTTGCGCAGCCCGGCCTTGTCGGCCAGTTCGGCCTGCGTCAGGCCCGCCGCCTTGCGCCACGCGGCCAGCGGGTGCAGCGTGCCGTCCAGCGAGGCCAGAGCCAGGTCGCCCGGCATGGTTGCCTTGCCCCGAGATTGCTCCAACGCGTCATCGGCCAGCGCGGCGTCGCCCGCGTCCTCGACCAGTTCGGCATATTCGGCGGCGGTCAGGACGATCAGCTTTTCGCCCTTGAGATTGGTGGCCTGGTTCATGTCAATCCCCTTTCATCGGTAGATTTCGCGTCGATGGGCGACCTTGAGCACGATCACGTCGCCCTCAATGGCGAAGATCGCGCGCCACTCGCCATGACGCAGTCGGAAATAATCGGAACCAACCAGTTTCTTCACGTCGCCTTCGCCGTTCTCGGCAAAGGCTGTAAGCTTGGCCATCATCGCCGTCCGGTCATTTGCGGGCATCTTGCGAAGTCCTTTGCGGGCGGCACTGGTGATGATGACTTGCATCGGGCGATCCTGCTTGGCGTATCTGTTGATTACGCTTTGGCGTATTTAATTGCAAACAGAAAGTTGCGCAATAGCGTAATTTTTGCGGAGAGATTGACAAATCGCGCCTCGGGCGGCAGAGTCGCCCCAAGTCCGCATCACGCGGGCCAGTCACGCGAAAAAGGCGTGGCCGGGATTGACAGCTCGCTTGTCTTAAGGCGCTCAAAGCCTGCGCCATTGTCGCGGGCTTTTCCTATGTCCAGAGCGCAATGGGAGCACGCAAGTGCTGCCGGTACCTTAAGGCCGGTCTGTCAACCTGTTGTCGCTCTGGGCACCCGGTTGACAGCGGCCCCGGAGTTCAGTTTGAACTTAAGGAGACCGTCATGAACGGACTGATCCCTCATACCCAATCGAATGGCCTCGCGGCCGGCCCGCTGACGATGAGCAGCCGCGAGATCGCGGAACTGGTCGAAAGCCGCCACGACAAGGTGAAGCAATCCATCGAACGCCTTGCAGAACGAGGTGTAATTGATGTTCCCCCAATGGGGGAAGATCGAATCGAGACCTCGCATGGGCGAAAGCACACGGTGCAGGTCTACCGCCTTGACGAGCGCAGCAGCTATATCGTCGTGGCGCAACTGTCGCCCGAGTTCACCGCCCGTCTGGTGGACGAATGGAAGGCGCTGAAGGATCGCGCCAGCGGCGGCTTCGCCCTGCCCGACTTCACGAACCCGGCAGAGGCGGCGCGGGCATGGGCTGATCAGGTAGATGCGAACAGGGCTTTGCAGATCGAGAGCCACGCCAAGGACGCCCGGATCGCGGGCATGCAATCGAAGGTGGACGAATACGAGGCCTATCTGTCCGAGGAAAACGTCTGCCTGATCACGGATTTCTGCAACAAGCACGGAATCAAGAGGAACCATCCCGGCCATGTCCTGCGCGACAGGGGCCTGTTGCACCAGAAGAAGGTGCTGGCCACGCAGACCGGGCTGAAATCCGGCATCCTCAGGAACGTGCTGGAACGGAACGGCTTCGAATATATCGACGGCAAGGGCCAGTCGGTCGATGCCCAGACGGCCATGGTTGTCCGGCAGCGCGAGGTTACGCTGCTGAAAATGGTCGTGGATGCCTATGGCCAGCAGGCCTTCCGCAACCCCGTCGCCTTCGCCCGCGCCAGGAACCTGATCGGGGGTGAGGCATGAACCGCCGCCACGCCCTTGCGGCCATCCCCGTCGTCCTTGCCGCGCCCGCGCTGGTCGCCAGCGCCCCGCAGACGCCCGTTGCAGCGCTGTTTCGCGACATCGCCCGTCTGCGCACAGCCATCAACGACAACGCCCTGTCTGATGGCCAGATGGGCGCGCTGTACGATCTGATGATGGACCAGTCCGCCCGGCTTGCCGTCGAGCCCGCCCGAGACTGCCGCGACTGGACGATGAAGGTCATGGCCCTGACCGATTCTGGTCAGGCTTGGGCGGCTGGTCTGGCCCCCGGCATCTGGGCCGAGGCGCGGGCGCTGATCGGGGGGGCATGAGGTGGATCAGGTTATGACCCACACGGTCAGTGTTCCCCGGTCCCTGTGGGACGATCCGACCTTCAGGGACTCGGAAATGAGTCAGCGCGAGGCGTGGATATGGATGATCGCCGCCGCCGCGTCGCAGCCCCGGACCGCAAGGCTCGGGGCGCATGAGGTTGCGCTGGATCGCGGCCAGCTTGCCGGGTCCACACGTTCGTTTGCCCAGGTGTTCCTGTGGTCTCATACAAAAGCCCGCCGTTTTCTGGAAATGATCGAAAACCGGCACATGATAGAGCGCGTAACCGACACAGGTTTGACCGTCATAACCATCTGTAAATATGACGATTATCAATCATTCCTGAACCAAACCGGCACAGCAGCGGCACAGCGACCGGCACAGCAGCGGCACAGCAGCGGCACACCTGTTGCGGATGGCCGTCTGCCGCTGTCCGATCCGCAACAGGCCACCAGCACGCCCGCAAAGCGCAAGGCCCGCAAACCGGCGCTGCGGATGCCCGAGGGTGCCGTGATTTCGGACCAGATGCTGGACGCGGCGCGGCGGGCCGGTCTTTGCGACGATGAGGCGCGGGCGCAGTTCCAGCGGTTCAAGGACCGGGCGCTGGCGCAGGGCGCGGCCTATGCCGACTGGGACGCCGCGTGGCGCAACTGGCTGTGCAGTCCCTATTTCAAAACGATCACCAACGGAGGGCGTCATGACCGCTCTTGCCCAGACGGCGGAATACCCAACGGATCCCGCAACAGGTCTGACCCTGCCCTTGAGCAGATCGCTCGGATCACAGGATTTGATCTTGCATCAGGCTATGGTCGCGCTTGAGTTGGAAATCATGGCCAAGAAGATGGACCGCTTTGGCTGGGATCGCGAACGCGGGTCTGCGGCTCATGACCGGCTGGTCAGGGACTGGATCGACGTCCTGATGGATTACCCGTTGACCGAGGTTCGCGCAGCCTGTCGGCTGTGGGTGCTGGAGGCCCCCCGCAGGATGCCAAATGAGGGCGATATCAGGGCTATCGTCATACGTGAGCGGGGGCGGCGTCTGGCAGCCAGCAGGCCGCCTGCGCGCGCGCCTGCGCATCGTGGCATGACGACCCAACGTCACGCCGAGGTGTTGCGGGATATGGCGGGCCTGCTGGCCCCGTTCATTCGTCCGATGCCGGGCGTGTCAGACCAGAGGGAGGGCTAAAATCCAAGGCCCGCATCGGAATGCGGGCCTTGTCGGCGGGGGACTTTCACGGGTTAGGCGGACCCGCCGTGTGAGACAGAGATACTGCGTAAGCGACACACTCTCAAGGGCAGCTATTCCGCGTTCGCGCGGTCTTCCCACGCCCTAGTCCTCTGATTCATCTTATCTGCGGGTAGAGGTGCTTCAGTTTGATGCGTGCGTCATCGGTCGAGAAGCGCCAGTTCACGCGGTGACGGGCGGCGTTTCGGGGTTCGCTCCAGGCCTGGATTTCGGCTTCCAGAACGGAGCGGTCCGGGATGCGCCGGTCGAGGCATTGGCGAGCGAGCGCGCTCAGTTCACATTCCGCGATATTCAGCCATGAGCCGTGTTTCGGGGTGTAGCGCCACTCGAAGC
>NZ_JBKEBL010000088.1:0-13351 GCF_047973135.1 Paracoccus sp. (in: a-proteobacteria) | reverse complement strand
GCCCGGCACTTCGGACAGGATGCGTTCGCGCAAGGCGTCCAGACGGGTGCGATTGCGGCGGCGTTCATCGTCGCTGGCAAAGAATTTCTGCCGCATCACCCGCGCCTTGCGATCATACGAGAAATAGAACGCGCCGTTTTCGCCGACGATTCCGGCCACCGGCCAGAGCCGCGCGATCATGTCGCACCAGCCCGCCGGCCGCCCGGTGATCGGCACCACCGCCAGCCCGGCCCCGGCCAGCCGCTCAAGCGCCGCATAGGCGGCGGCCGGCATCTGCCCGTCCGTGGTCAGCGTGTCGTCAATATCGGTCAGCACGCCCTTGGCCGCATGGGCGTTCTGCGTCGTCTTCAACTCGGATTCCAGCGTGATCGATGCTGTTGCGGTCGAAGCGCTTTCAGAACTCGCTGCAACGGAATTCGGCTGGAGAAAGGAACGGCGACATCAGGAAACCGAAACGCCAGAAACGCTTTTGGGCGGCCGGGTTCCGGGTTTTGCCAGGGCTGCGCAGAACTGCCATCGCGCCTCTGCACAAGCGCGGTTTGTATGGGTGTGCGCGAGA
This sequence comes from Paracoccus sp. (in: a-proteobacteria), assembly GCF_047973135.1. Taxonomy (GTDB): domain Bacteria; phylum Pseudomonadota; class Alphaproteobacteria; order Rhodobacterales; family Rhodobacteraceae; genus Paracoccus. The sequence goes on along the minus strand of NZ_JBKEBL010000088.1, from coordinate 12,792 downwards.
TGGAAGAAACTGCCCATGACCGATTCACCGAGCAGCGAAGTATCTGGTGGTTGCAAAGGGCACCGCTCTGCTGAGCATCAATTCGATCAGCGTCGAACAGACAAGAACACCTGTCGAGCATTACCGCGCCCTGCATCGAACGGATACGTCCCGCCTGCGGCTGCGTGTCGTATGAACAAAGGGCGATCCTTGCCTGCCAGCGCCTGACACCACTATAGCTGACGGAAGCCAATTTGATCATCAAATTGGCGCAGAACCAGTGTCAAATCAGTGGATTATAGCCTGACAACACAATCAAAAGAAAGTCGTCAGGCTATCGCGTCGGCAGGTGCCGATTTTTCTGCCGAACCATGACGTCAAGCGCCGGGCCTGAGCCGTCATGGCAACGGCCTCGGGATTGCCCCGTACCGGCCGCCGCAAGACCAGACCCGCCGGGACGGTCATTCGTCGGGGCCGTTGGATTACCGGCTTTCTGGCCGCAGGTCGTCGATCTTGCTGATCTTGTCGTCTGACAGCGCTGCGCCTTTTTCGTCACTCTGCCGCTTCGGCCATGAAATGCGCTTGCAGCGCCTCGGCTGTCTTGCGGTAATGGGTGGCCAGCAGGGCCACGGCGCGGGCAGTGTCGCGTGCCAGAACCGCATCGGCGATTTCCTGATGTTCGTGCTGACGGTCCCCGAAATTTCTACGCCGTGGATTGACCAGCGATCTGTAACGATAGCGATCCGCCTCGGAATACAGGGTCTGAAAAAACTCCATCAGATGCCGAGAACCGCAGGCCGAGACCAGCGCGCGGTGGAATTCGAAATGCCGGTCCTCCAGCTTTTCGATCTCGTCCGGGTCGTCACCCTCAACCCGCCTTGCCTGCAACAGCAGCGAATGCAGAGCCGCGACGATTCCGGCCTCCCACGCGTCGTCGCCGCGTTCGATGGCGCGGCGCAGCGCCTCGGATTCTATCAGGATGCGGGTCTCGGTATTGTCGGCCAGTTCCTGCTGCGACAAGGGCGCGACGGTAAAGCCGCGCAGCGCGTATGAAATCACCAGCCCCTCGGCCTGAAGCCGGCTCAGCGCCTCGCGCAGGGGGGACATGCCCATGTCGTATCGCTGGCACAGAAAGGTCATGCGCAGCGGCTGGCCCGGTTCCAGCCGCCCCGAGATGATGTCGCGCCGCAGCGCGGCATAAGCGGTTTCCGAAAGTGTCGCCATTGGCAGTCCTTGCCCCTGATGCGTGGCAGGTCATGCATTATGACAGGAACCGGTGCAAATGCAAAAATTTTCGAAAATTATTTGACTCTCGAAAATTCTGCGAACATCCTTCTGACAGTATCTGGTCAGGAGGTCGCAATGGCGCGCGTGCACGAAAACCATCGTGAATACGTTATCGGTCGGGCGAATGTCGAGGATACGCCTGAACTGCTGAGTTATTACGACGATCTGGACGGGCTGGACGCGGGTGCGTTGTGGACCGTCGCCAACAAGATCGAACCGTGGGAGCCGAAATCGGCCTCGGTTCCGGTGCTGTGGCGCTTTGCCGATCTGCGTGATCATGTGCTGCGCTCGGTCGATCTGGTGACGCCGGAAAAGGCAGGCCGCCGCGTGGTCTATTTGCGCAATCCGGGCCGCAAGGATGTGGCGGCAGCGGTCGGCTGGATCTATGCGGGATTGCAGGTCATGCATCCGGGCGAGGCCGCCAGCGCGCATCGCCATTCCGCCAGCGCCGTCCGCTTCATCATGGAGGGCAAGGGCGCATATACCATCGTTGACGGCCACAAGATGACGCTTGGCGCGAATGATTTCGTGCTGACGCCGAATGGCACATGGCATGAACATGCGGTCGCGGCCGAAGGCACGCCCTGCATCTGGCAGGACGGGCTGGACATTCCGCTGGTCAATGCGCTTGAGGCGAATTTCTATCAGGTTCATCCCGACTTGCAGCAGGCGGTGGCCTATCCGGTCGATGACATGACAAAGACCTGGGGCAATCCGGGCCTGACGCCCGCCGCGCAGCCCTGGCCGCATCGTTACAGCCCGATGTTCAAATACGAATGGGCCCCGACCTACGAGGCGCTGCAAAATCTGGCCTCGTGCAGCGACGGTTCACCCTATGATGGCATCCTGATGGAATATGTGAACCCGGTCACAAACGGCCCGGTGATGCAGACCATGGGGGCCAGCATGCAGTTGCTGCGTCCGGGCGAGGCGACGCGGGCGCATCGCCACACGGGCAGCTTTCTCTATCACGTCGCCAAGGGGTCGGGCCATTCGATCATCGACGGCAAGCGGCTGGACTGGGCCGAGCACGACATCTTTTGCGTGCCCTCCTGGGCGTGGCACGAACATGCGAACGCCTCCGGGCGCGAAGATGCGGTGCTGTTCTGCCTGAACGATCTGCCGGTGATGCGCTCGCTTGGCCTGTGGGCCGAACAGTCATTTGGCGAGAATGACGGCCATCAACCCGTTTGATGGGGTAACAGGATCCACTCGTGCCACATCTTCAGCGGTGTTCCGGGCGCTTGATCCCGCAGAGTTCTGCCGGGCCTTTGCCGACCGGGTTGACGGACCGGTCGGGCGGGCGGTGATGCAGACTGCAAAGTTGTCGCGGCGGCTGGCAGGAAATCACCCCGAGCGATGCGGAAAAGGGCCGGGTAGAACAAGCTGTTCCCGATGCAGCGCCTTACCGCATGAGGCTGGCCCTGCCGTCAGGCCGTGTCGCCCTGCGTGGCCAGCCAGTGTTCGGCGTCAAGCGCCGCCATGCAGCCCATGCCCGCGCTGGTCACGGCCTGGCGATAGACGTGGTCGGTCAGATCGCCCGCAGCAAAGACGCCGGGAATCGAGGTCCGGGTCGATCCCGGCTGGACTTTCACATAGCCGCCATTGTGCAGTTCAAGCTGGTCACGGACCAGATCGCTGGCCGGGGCATGGCCGATGGCGACGAATACGCCATCCGCCGGAACCTCGCGCGTACTGCCGTCCTTGGTCGATTTCAGCACCGCGCCGGTCACGCCCATCGGATCGTCGGCACCCTTGACCTCGGCCAGTTCGTGATCCCAGATCACCTCGATCCTGGGGTTCCCGAACAGCCGGTTTTGCAGTATTTTCTCGGCGCGCAGGCTGTCGCGGCGATGCACCAGCGTCACCTTGCTGGCGAATTTGGTCAGGAACAGCGCCTCTTCGACCGCCGTATTCCCGCCGCCGATCACCAGCACCTGACGGTTGCGATAAAAGAACCCGTCGCAGGTCGCACAGGCGCTGACGCCAAAGCCCTTGAATTTCTCTTCCGACGGCAACCCCAGCCAGCGCGCCTGTGCGCCGGTGGCCAGAATGACCGCATCCGCCGTCACGCGCCGCCCGCTGTCGCATTCGGCGACAAAGGGCCGCTGGCCCAGATCCAGCCGGGTGACGATGTCGGTCACGATCCCGGCCCCCATGGCGCGGGCATGCGCCTCCATCTTCACCATCAGGTCGGGGCCCTGGATTTCGGTCTCGCCCGGCCAGTTCTCGACCTCGGTGGTGATGGTCAGTTGTCCGCCCGGCTGCATGCCCTGAATCAGCAGCGGATCCAGCATCGCGCGCGCGCCATAGACCGCGGCGGTATAGCCTGCGGGCCCCGAGCCGACAATCAGCAGTTTCACATGGGTCTGGTCAGTCATTCGCGTGCCTCGATCCTGCAATTCCGGGCTTAGGTAATCGCAGCTTGGCCCCGGCGCAATGCCCGCCCGCCACCATCTGCGCCACCATGCAACCGCAGAAAGATTGTTGCGCCTGCGGGGCCTGCATTGTAGTTTCCGGCAAACCTACGGCGTAACAGAGGCAACAGGCAGCATGGCCGGCGCGAAACTGGACGAGATCGACCGCAAGATTCTGGCCGAACTGCAGGCGGATGGGCGCATGACCAATGTCGAGCTTGCGCGCCGCGTCGGCATTTCCGCCCCGCCCTGCCTGCGCCGCGTTCGCACGCTTGAGGAACTGGGCTTCATCCGGGGCTATCACGCCGATATCGACGCGCGCGAGATGGGGTTCGAGGTGCAGGTCTTTGCGATGGTGCGGCTGAAGCAGCAATCCGAACGCGACTTGTCGGCCTTTGAAACGCTGGTCAAGGGCTGGCCTCTGGTCCGCGAATGCCACATGCTGAACGGCGAGATCGACTTTATCCTGAAATGCGTCTCGCCCGATCTGTCCACCTTTCAGCTTTTCCTGACCAACAACCTGACCGCCGCGCCCAATGTGGCCAGCGTCAAGACATCGCTGGTTATCCGCGGTGCCAAGGATGAACCCGCCGTGCCCTTCGAGGTGGTCGAGGAACGGGTGCGCGTGGCAGGATAACCGTCGGGCAATTCCGGCGCGGACCAATCCGTCACTTTTCAGCACTGTCTCCGCATTGTGGACAGGTCACGGCGCGCGCACAGGCGTTGCCTTACTGTTTCAGTCGGCTTATAGACGCCCTATTGCCGACTCTTTTTCTATGAAATCGCCCGAAGGTGACACTCGTGGCCCGATCCTGCTTTCCCCTTGCCGCAGCCCTTGCGCTGATTCTTCTACCCTGCACCGCCTCGCCGCCAATGGCGCAGGATCTGTCGCCCATGGGCATGTACCGGCAGGCCGATCCGGTGGTGCAGGGGGTAATGATCGGATTGATTGCCGCCTCGGTCCTGACCTGGTCGGTTCTGGTGGCAAAGCTGGTCGAACTGATGACAGCGTTCCGGAACCTGCGCGATACGGCTCGACAGATCGGCGCCGCGCCCCGGCTGACGCAGGCGCTGAAGCTTGCTGATGGTCGCGGGCCCGGCATCCGGATGCTTGCCGCCACCGCGCGCGAGATGAACCGCTCGGGCGCGGCGCGGGCGGATCTAAGCGGGCGGGTCGCCTCGCATCTGGCGCAGATACAGGCGCGGGCCACGCGCGAGGCATCGCGCGGTACCGGCATTCTGGCCACCATCGGCGCAACCGCGCCTTTTGTCGGGCTGTTCGGCACGGTCTGGGGCATCATGAACAGCTTTATCGGCATCGCTCAGGCACAGACGACCAATCTGGCCGTCGTCGCGCCGGGCATCGCCGAGGCACTGCTGGCCACCGCACTTGGTCTTGTCGCGGCGATTCCTGCGGTGGTGATCTATAATTTTCTGGCGCGGGTCATCGCCAGCTATCGGCTGCGCCTGTCCGAACTTGCCTCGGAAATCGAACGGCTGGTCGGTCGCGATCTGGACCGCGCCGCTTTGGGGGTGTGACCATGGCGACAGGCTTGCCAGAGGATGACGATCTGACCGAGGCGCATGAAATCAACGTCACGCCCTTCATCGACGTAATGCTGGTCCTGCTGATCATCTTCATGATCGCCGCACCGCTGGCAACGGTCGATGTGAATGTCGATCTGCCAGTGTCGAACGCGCCATCCTCGGGGCGGCCCGATACGCCGGTGTGGCTGACCGTCGGCCCGGACCTGGCGCTGCGCCTGGGCGAACAGACGGTCGCGCCGGATCGGCTGACCATGGCGCTTGACGAGGCAACGGGGGGCGATTCCGGAACCCGTCTTTTCCTGCGTGCCGACCGGACAGTCGCCTATGGTGATCTGATGGAGGTCATGAACCGCCTGCGCGAAGCGGGTTATCTGAAGATCGCGCTGGTCGGGCTGGATCAGGCAAGCACCGGTCCACCCGCGCCATGAGCATGGCGGCGGATTTCAGCGGGGCGGCGGGCCGGGCGGGGCTGTGGCTGGGCGCACTCAGTGTCGTGGCCGGGGCGCATTTGCTGCTGGCTCTCTGGGCGATGCAACGCCCCGTCACCGGCCTGCCCGATCTGCCCGACGCGGTATTCATCGAACTGGAGCCGGCCCCGGCATCCGCCCCGACCGAACCCGACCCGCAACCCGCCGCGCCGGTTCTGCCGGACCTGTCCCTGCCCCCGATACCGAATTTTCCCGTACCCGATGTCGCGCAGGCGCTGCCCGATCTGGCAATGCCGCGGCTTCCGGTCTTTCCCGATCCGCCCGCCGATGCTGTGCTGGCCAGTTCGGCCCGGCCCTTGCCACGTCCAGCATCGCAGGTTCGTCAGGCCGCGCCCCGGCCCGAAGGCCAGACCCGGCAAGCGCGGCAGCAGGCGACAACGCCGTCGCCAGCCACGCAGAAAACAGGCAGCGGCACTGCGACCTCGGACCGGGCGGGCAGCCCGCGCGCCGCCGCATCGTGGCAGGCCGAAGTGCAGGCGCGTGTCGCCAGCCATATGCGACGTGCGCGCCTGACCGGTACGCGCGGTTCGCTGCGGGCAACCATTGTGGTGAATGTCGCGGCGAATGGCCGCGCGCAGGGCCAGCTTGTCACGGGAACCGGCAATGCGCGCATCGATCAGGCCCTTGCGCGGCAGGCGTCGCGGATGCCGCGCCTGCCCGCCCCGCCGGGCGGGCGGCCCGCCAATCTGACCCTGCCCATCGACATTCAGGTACGCTGATCCAGAGAAATTCGGGACACCATCCAATTCCCTATTGAAACTGTCAATATTTTCGCGGATCATGCCGACGCCAGCGGCAATGCCGGGTTTTCCCGCACGCAAGCGTTTTCCGACAACCAAGTTGATTTTAACGCAGTGCGCTGCGCGAAAGGAGAAGACATGCCTGTATTTCCAACACTCCCCGGTGGAGGCGGTATCACCTTCGGCACCGATGGAGATGACCTGATCTCGGGCGGGCGCGGTCCCTCGGTGGTCTGGGCCGGGGCCGGAAATGACGGCCTGCGGCTGGGCTACAGCAACGACCTTGCCTATCTGGGCGAGGGCGATGACGTGGCCTATACCGAGGGCGGCGATGACATGGTGTTCGGCGAGGACGGCAACGACCTGATCTATGCCGGCAGCGGCAATGACTGGATCGATGGCGGCGAAGGGAACGACCTGTTGCACGGGGCCACGGGCAATGACCAGCTTTATGGCGGCGCGGGCGACGATTTCATCTTCGACACCGAGGGCAACAACGCGCTTTATGGCGGCGAAGGGAACGATATGGTCGCCGGGGGTTCGGGGATCGACGTCATCTTTGGCGGGGCCGGGGCCGACATCCTCATGGGCGGCGATGGCAATGACTGGATCTCGGGTGGCAGATCGACGATCACCGTGACCGGTGACGACGGCACCACCTCCGAGGCCGAAGGCGTCAACCAGATCCACGGACAGGGCGGCGACGACATCCTGTCTGCCGGACGCGGCTCGAACCAGCTTTTCTATACCGGCAATGACGGCAATGACGTCATAAACGGGTTCGAGGCGGATAACGACCAGATCATGCTGCGCGCAAACATCAACGACAGCGGAATCGCCTCGGCCGCCGATATGGCCAGGCGGGTTTCGGACAGCGACGAAGGTGCCGTGATCGATCTGGGTGGCGACAGCTATATCCTGCTGGCCGAGGTTTCGGCCAGGGATGTACTGGGCAATCTGGACAGCTATTTCGACATCATCTGACGCAACGCGGCCCGGCGAGGGATCGGCCTTCGCCGGGTTTGCATCCTGCTGTGCGCCGGACCTGACGGAAAGGGTCGAAAAGCCCGATGAGACGCGACACCCCTCCGCCCCTGCGATCCGAAGCAGCGCTGCCCACCCTGCCGTTTGACCGGATCGACACATTGTTGCGCCACGAGGCCGAAAAGCACGGGCTGACGCTGCGGTCGGGGCATGGCCGCGCAACATGGTGCGAGGTGGATGGCGGAGAGATAGGGGCGCGCAGGGGACCACTCGGCAGCATCCTTTGCGTCAGCGCACATGACCGGGACTGGCTGTTCACCCTGCAAGAGGTAATGACCGCCCATCTGCTTGAGGCCGTGCCGGACCTGACCGGGCTGCTGCGCTGGTCGGACCCGCCGCGTCAGGGCGCTTTGCCGCCCAATTTCAGCCTTGCGCGGGTCGAAAGCCTGACCCCCATCGGGCAGAATTTCCTGAGGCTGCGGCTGCGCGGCGACAATCTGGACCGTTTCGCCCGCGACATGATCCATTTCCGGCTGATCCTGCCGCCTCCGGGCGATTCCGAACCGCAATGGCCGATGACAGGCGCGAACGGCCAGACCGTCTGGCCGCAGGGCGACAGGGCCCTGCACCGGCCCGCTTATACGGTTCGGGCGATCAATCCGGCGGCGGGCTGGATGGACACCGACATTTTTCTGCATGACGGCGGACGAACCCGCGGCTGGCTGCGCGCGACCGCGCCCGGTGCCCGGATCGGACTGACCGGGCCGGGCGGCGGAGGCGTGCCGGTTGCGGGGCATCTGCTGATCGGCGGGGATGAAACCGCCTTCCCCGCCCTGGCCCGGATCATTGCGGCACAGGCGCCCGAAACGCTGGGCGAATGCTGGCTGTTCGGCGATACCGACGATTATCCGCTGCCGTTGCATCCCGGCATCCGGATCATCCGCGCGCCGCAGGGCGAGGCGGGGCTGGCCAGACGTCTGTCCCGGAAAGGCACAAGCGCGGGCCGGATCTGGCTGGCCAGCGAAAAAAGCCGGATCGCGCCGCTGCGCCGGGTAATCCTTGAGCAGTTGGGCATTTCCGGACGGGTCGCGCATCTTGCCGCCTACTGGACCGCCAGCGAGGCCTAGCCCGTCCCCGGCGCGAACAGCGGATTGTCCAGATCGGTGCCGCGTGCGGGCAACGGGCGGGTGCCGCTGTCCTCGTAGCCAATGGCAAAGCGGACCCGGTTGATGCAGACGCGCGGCATTTTCGGCGCGAACAGATCGAACATCGCGAAACGTCCGGACAGATCCGGATGAGCCTCGCGCGCCGACAGCAACACGCGCCGCAGGATCGCATAGAAATCACGCTCGGGCAGCCAGGGGTGCAGACGCGCCGACAGAAAGCGCAGGCAGGTGACGAAATGCGCGGTCTGGATGTCGTGGATGATGACCGGCGGCGGCTTGCGCGGAAGGACGGCACGAAGGGCCGGGTCCAGCCCCTGCATCTGCGGGAAATCCTCATCCACCAGATCCATGTCGCCCTGAAAATCCTTCAGCATCATCCCGACAGGCCGCCCGTCCTTCAGCATCACCGTGATGTTCTGGCCATGGGCAATCAACCCCACCCCATAGCGCGCCAGCAGCAGCCACAGCGGCACCACCGTCACCCGGAACAGCACGGCAAGCCATGCGGCAAGCTGCATCCCGGCCCGGCGCGCATAGTGCAACGCCAGCGGGGCACCATCCGCGCCCTGATGGAACAGCGCCGCATAAAGCACCGGGCTGGTCGCCCCGGCGCGCGTCTCGGCCCGGTCGCGCCAGATCGCGCCAAGGGTTTCGTGATGGCGATAGGGCGCATCGGGACTGCGCGCCATGACCGGATCACGCCACCAGCGCCCGGCAGCTTCGCGCAGGACCGTAACCCGCGCCAGCGCCGGATCCGCGGCGCAGATCCCGGCCAGCCAGTCCGATATGGCCGGACCATGTTCGATGAACCTGCCCGGCACCCCCCGCCATGCCGAGGTGTTCAGGATCCCCAGCGACAGCTTGACATCGAACCGCCCACCCGCCCGCGTCAGTGTCCGGATCGAGGGCGTGACCCGAAACCCCGGCCCCGCCGGACCCAAGGGACGGATGCGGCCCGCCGCCTGTTCGGCCACGGTCAGTTGCGCCAGATGCGCGTTCCATTGCCAGGGATGGACGGGGATCAGCATCTGCCGCCCCGCCGCCCCGGCCAGCCGCGCGAAATCCGCCCCCAGCACATCGCGCAGGGCGGCATCGGCCGCGCCGCTGGCGACGATGTCGTGCGGATCGGCGGCCAGCCAGAACAGTTGCACGGGCTGCGCGGCCTCGGGCGAATAGGCGGCATTTTCTGCGATCCCCCACCCCATCCGGCCGCGATTGGCCAGCGCCTTTGGATGCCCGTCAAGCGCGGCATGCAGATCCTCGGATGGCAGCGCGATCAGGGCCGCGCCATCCAGCTTGCCCCATTTCCGGGCCACCGCCACATCCTGCATCAGGGTATTGGCGATTTCGCGGATGAACATCGCCTCGGTCGCGGGGGACATGCCGGTCTCGGCGCGGGCATCGGTGATCAGGCGAAAGGGATCGGTGTCACCGCCCTCGCGGATGATGCTGAACGGATCAATCCACAGGTTGTCCCAGATCCCGCGCTGCGCCTGAAAACGCCAGACCGCCCCCGAAGCCAGCCGCAATTCCCCCCGCTGCGGGACCAGAACCTGTTCCCATGCCAGTTCCGAGATCATTTTGGCCAGCAGGTTCCGCGCCGCAGCCTGATACTGGGCCCTCACAGCACCCTGCCAAAGAAATGCGCCCTGCGGCAACGCATCAGCGCGGATCGTTTATGCGGAAAATCGAATTCCTTCAGCTTTTCATAGGCCAGCGCATCGGCATAGGCCAACAGCTTGGCATTGTCGACGCGCGGTTCGCCCACCACCTGCGACGTCATGGGGCAGTCAAGGAACAGGTAATGCGTCAACCCGCGCAGCCATGCAGCGGTTTTCGCACGGCCCAGATGGCGACGCTCGCCGATCAGCCCGTGCCAGCCACGATCCCACTTGCCGCTGTCATAATACGGCCCAAGCCGATCCTCGCGCGCCCAATACGCCTCGAAATAGCCAGCCTCGTCGCCATCGAAACAACCGATCAGCGGCAGGCAATGCGGGTCGTCCAGCCGCTGTTGCAGAAAGTCCCGCAGCGCATCGCGCGATTTGTCCTCTTCCCAGAAAAAGGCCACACGCGGGTCATTCTGCCAGCGGTGAAAGCGATCCAGATCGCGGTCGATATCGACGAGGCGGAAAGCGACCTCCAACCCCGCCACAGGATCATGGCGGCGATAGACCAGACCCTCGGGCCGGGGCGCGCGGCGGGGATGGTCGCGGCCATCGGGTCCGGGCATCTCGTCGGCCTCAAGCCAGCATTGCGGTTCGTGCTGCAACCACAGCGGCGCGGACTGGAAGAAACCCGCGCGCGTGACCGTGCCATCAGGGCGCGCACAGCGCAGCGCCCGCAGCGGCGCGCCGGGCGGCAATTGCCACAGCTTGCGATCAGGATCGGCAAAGCCGGCCTCCATCTGCCGCCACAGGTCGATCGGGTCATGGCGGGTCATGCGCGGTGCCTTTCCGGGGTGCTCAGGGGATTGGGCAGGGTCAGGAAGCTGGCAAGCTGGCCGCCGCCATCGCCATCGGCCTCGTTCACGCCCCTGCGCGAAGTTTCGAAATTGCCCTTGCAGGGCAATCCCTCCCCGTCCAGCAGCTTGTCGTAAAGCACGCGCTGCCCTTGGCTTTCCCGGCGAGCGACGGCCAAAAAGTCGCGCCAGTCGCGCAGCAGGTCATCCTCATGCGCCAGCCCGTCCAGCGCCATCGTGGACAGCAGATGCAGAACCCCGTTGACCACGACGTAATAGGTCAGCAGCGCATCGCCCAGTTCCGCAGTCACGACATTGCCCGCGTCCCGGCCCAGATCCGGGCAATGCTGCGCCAGCCTGTCGTGGAAATCCGCCAGACGGCCGGTTCCCTGACAATCGCGCAACCAGACCGAGACGGGCGCGCGGTCGGCATCAAGCCCGATCATCATGTTCTGCTGATGCGCGCCGAACAGCAGGCCATGGGTCGCCCGCAGCTCCAGCAAGGGCAGAATGGCAATGCGCAGGAACCGGCGGAACCAGCCCCGCGCATCGCCCGCGCCGATCAGGCGGACCAGCGCGCTGCCGCCGCCGGGGACCGGCTCGCACAGGCTGCCCAGCATGACCGGGCCAGACCGGCGCGGATCGCGGAACGGGTTGTCGCGCAGCGAGACCAGCGTTTCGGGGATCAGCCCCGCACCATTGCGCAGCGCAGCGTGATGAGCCTCGCGCAGGATATGCATCTGCGGAAACCTTGCGCGCAGATCCTGCCCCACCGGACCATCCAGCAGCGCCGCCAGATCGGCCCCGCGCCGAATCTCGCGCGGGTGCAGCACGCGGGTCGAGTTGGTGAGCCGCAGCGACAGCGACATCTTCAGCATGACATCGGCATGCCAGCCATGCAGCGTCCGCATCGAGGCCGTCGCGCGCCATTCGCCCTGTCCCTCGCCCAGGATCCGCGCGCCAGCCGCTGCGATGCGATCAGCCTGCGCAACGGCCTGCCACGGATGGACCGGCAGGCGGATATGCCGGGAATCAGCCGGTTCAGGGGCCCCATCCGCCCGTGCCAGCCGCGCCAGCCGGACCAGAGCGCCTGCCGGAGCCGCGACGGCTTCGCGCGGCACGGCCAGCCATGTCAGCGCAAAGCCTGTGCCAAATTCCGGGGCGTAGCGGCGGGCATCCTGCGCGTTCATCTCGTCCCGGCTGCGGGGGTTCGGGTGGCAGGGGTGGCCATATCTCATCGCGGTCTCGGCCTGCTGAAAATTCCACAGCGCGGGGTCGTCATCCGCCGCCCGCCAAGGTGCGCGCCGGATCGCCATCGCGCTGTCCCCTACCCGCGCGGCGAAAACCTGACCAAAGGGATGCGCCAGCAGCGCCAGCCCTTCGGCCACCGGGCAGGGCCGCCCCGCAAGGCGCAGACCGGGACGGAACCGGAGGCGAAAGCGGGCCTGACCAGCCAGCGGAACCAGCAGTTTCCCCCGGCCGGTCGGAATCGCCAGTCCGTTTTCGCCGATACGCGCCCCGGTCAGGACGTTTTCGCGCAGGGCCGCATTCAGGAACGCATCAAGCGCGGGAATGTCGCGCAGGTCTTCGCTCATACCGTGTCACCAGCCGGTTCGATCTTTCGGTTGACGAATCCTTACTATAATAGTCAATTATTATGCAACCAAGAATTTCCCGGCGAATACCGTGACCCCTGATCAACTTCAGCATGCAATCTCTCCT
>NZ_JBKEBL010000327.1:0-8419 GCF_047973135.1 Paracoccus sp. (in: a-proteobacteria) | reverse complement strand
GGGCTGAAGCGGGCCGGAGTTGCCGATGCAGGTGGTGCAGCCATAGCCGACAAGGTTGAAGCCGACGGCGTCGAGGTCCTCTTGCAGACCGGCAGCCTCAAGATATTCGCTGACGACCTGCGAGCCGGGGGCAAGCGAGGTCTTGACCCAGGGCTTGCGGTTCAGGCCCAGCGCGCGGGCCTTGCGGGCCACCAGACCGGCGCCGATCAGCACATAGGGGTTCGAGGTGTTGGTGCAGGAGGTGATGGAGGCGATCACGACCGAGCCGTCGTGAAGCTTGTACTCCTCACCCGCGACGGCCGCCGATTTGCGCAGGTCCGCCTTGTCGGCCACCGCGACCGCGCCGCCCTCATCGGCCATTTCCTTGGCGTCCCTGGAGGTGTCGGTGCCGCGATAGTCGGTGACGACCTTGTAAAAGCTCGACGCAGCATCGGTCAGCGCGACATAGTCCTGCGGACGCTTCGGGCCGGAGATGGCGGGCACGATTTCGCCCATGTCCAGATGCAGGGTCGAGGTATAGACCGGATCGTAATCCGCGCCGCGCCAGAAGCCGTTTTCTTTGGCATAGGCCTCGACCAGCGCAATGCGATCCTCATCCCGGCCGGTCTGGCGCAGGTAGCGCAGCGTCTCGTCGTCGATCGGGAAGAAGCCGCAGGTGGCGCCGTATTCGGGGGCCATGTTGGCGATGGTGGCGCGCTGCGCCAGCGGCAGGTTGTCAAGGCCGGGGCCGTAGAATTCGACGAACTTGCCGACCACGCCATGCTTGCGCAGCATCTGCACGACCTTCAGCACCAGGTCGGTGCCGGTCGTGCCTTCGACCATCTCGCCGGTCAGCTTGAAGCCCACGACCTCGGGGATCAGCATCGAGACCGGCTGCCCCAGCATCGCGGCCTCGGCCTCGATCCCGCCGACGCCCCAGCCAAGGACGGCAAGGCCGTTGACCATGGTGGTGTGGCTGTCGGTACCGACCAGCGTGTCGGGATAGGCAACCGTCGCGCCGTTCTGGTCCTTGTCGGTCCAGACGGTCTGGGCCAGATATTCAAGGTTCACCTGATGGCAGATACCGGTTCCCGGGGGCACGACGCGGAAATTCTGGAACGCCTTCTGGCCCCATTTCAGGAACTGATAGCGTTCGATATTGCGTTCATATTCGCGTTCGACGTTGAACTGAAATGCGCGAGGGGTGCCAAATTCGTCGATCATGACCGAATGGTCGATGACCAGATCGACCGGGTTCAGCGGGTTGATCTTTTGCGCGTCGCCCCCAAGCGCCTTGATGCCATCGCGCATTGCGGCCAGATCTACCACGGCGGGAACGCCGGTGAAATCCTGCATCAGCACGCGGGCCGGGCGATAGGCAATCTCGCGCGGGTTCTGGCCGCCTTTTTCCGCCCATTCGGCAAAAGCCCTGATGTCATCGGTGCTGACCGTCTTGCCGCCATCCTCGAAGCGCAGCATGTTTTCCAGCACCACCTTCAGCGAGGCGGGCAGTTTCGAGAAATCGCCCAGGCCCGCTTCGGTCGCGGCCGAGATCGAATAGTAATCGACCTTCTGGCCTCCGGCCGTCAAAGTTCGGCGGGTCTTGGCGGTGTCGGTTCCGGTGACGATGGGCATCAGGGCCTCCCTGTCTGCAAGATGGATGGGTCGGGCTTCGGTGCACCTGCTTTGCCCCATGCCGGGGGCTTGTGCAAGTGCATTGCAAGCGATTTGTATGCAATGGCATACCATAATCTTTCCTGTTGCTCAAGAGGCACGATCACGCCGGAACGTCCGGTCTAACGAAGCCTTGATTTGTATTTGAAGCAACGGCCCCGCTATTCATGAAGATAAATGACTTTCCTGAATATACGGACGCAACCATGCGGTCTTTTCCGCACATCTTTGGCACTACCGGTCGGGCAGGCGGTTCGCCGCTGTTCATGATCGCGGCGGCGTTGCTGCTGTCGGCCATGGCGGCTGCGGGGCAGGGGGCTGGCCAGCCCGACGAATGGGGCGATATGCCGGTGATCGTGGCACCGACCGATCCGGGCCGTGCGGCTGCGGCGCAGCTTCCGCTGATTCCAGGGGATGGCGGCTTCAACAGCTTTGCCGCGACGGATCTGGTCTCGCCCCCGCTTGGCGATGTTTTGCCGGCGATCACGCCCGTGGTGATTGAACTGTTCACCTCGCAGGGTTGTTCCTCTTGTCCGCCGGTGGATGCGATGGTGGCCAGCCTCGCGGCCGAGCCGGGGGTTCTGCCGCTGTCCTTTCACGTCGATTACTGGGACTATCTGGGTTGGGCCGACAGCTTTGCCCATCCCGAGTTCACCGCCAGGCAAGCGGCCTATGCCAATGCTGTGGGCGAAAGGGCGCTGTATACGCCGCAGTTGATCGTCAACGGGCTGGATACCGCTGTCTCGCCCGGTCCGGCGCAGCTGATGGGGCTTATTGACGCGCATCGCCTGTCGCCCGCCATGGTCGCCGTTCACACCGACAAAAGCCCCGATGGCAGCCGGATCGAGGTGACGCCGCTGTCGCAGCTTGGCGGGTCGGTCGATCTGCTGCTGATCCGCTATGCGCCGCAGCGCAAGGTCCGGGTGCTGGCGGGCGAGAACCGGGGGCGCGAAATTCACTATACCAATATCGTGCTGTCGGTGGATCATCTTGCGGATTGGGACGGCGGTGCCCCGCTGCGCCTTACGGTGCGATCCGACAGCGCGCTTGATGACAGTTTCCCCGACGATACCCGCCATGTCCTGCTGGTCCAGCAAGAGATCGGGCGTCACGGGCTGCCGGGGCCGATCTTCGCGGCGATCAGTCTGGATTAGGCACCTCCTGCCCTTGCAGATCATGCAAATTCCGGCCAAGACAGCCGGCATGGGAGACTGGATCATCAGCATTGCAGGCACGGTCGAGGGCGCGCGAATCGCCGCCGGGCTGGCCCTGATGGCCGCTTTCCTGCATGCGCTGTTCGGGGCCTTGCAAAAGGGGCGGCACGATCCCTGGCTGTCGCGCGCCGCGATGGATTTGTGCTATGGCCTGATCTCGCTGCCTTTCGCGCTGTTCGTCGTGCCTTGGCCTGCGGCCGGGCTGTGGCCGGTGCTGCTGGGGGCTACGGCGATCCACATCGCCTATAAGGCCGCGCAGGCCATGACCTATCAGCGAGGGGCCTATACGGTGGTCTATCCGGTGGTGCGCGGCAGCGGCCCGATCTTTACCGTTGCCGCCGCCGGCATCGTCTTTCACGAACATTTCAACCTGACGCAATGGCTGGGTGTGCTGATGCTGACCGGCGGTATTTTCGGCCTTGCCGCCTATAATTTCCGCCGCCTGACTGTCGGGCGCGAGACGCTGGGGTCGGCGCTGGCTTTTGCCGTCGGGACCGGCGCGCTGGTGGCGCTTTACACCACCTATGACGCCTGGGGCATCCGCCTTGCCGCCAATCCCTTCACCTTTCTGGTCTGGTTTTTCGTGCTGGATTCGCTGTTCATGCCATTCTGGAACCTGCGCCGCCTGCGCGGCCTGCCACGCTCTGAGATCGCGCCGCTGGCTCTGCGCGGGCTGCTGGGGGCGGTGGTGGCTATTGCCAGCTTTGGTTCGATCATGCTGGCCACGCGAATCGATGACGTCGGCCGGGCCGCCGTCCTGCGAGAGACCTCGACCGTTTTCGCGGCCCTTGTCGGCTGGCTGATCCTGGGCGAAAAGGTAGGTCCGGTGCGCGTGGTCCTGATGGCCCTGATCGCCGCCGGGGCGGTGGTCGTGGAATTCGCCGCCTGAAACCGTTGGGAGAATGCGCATGAAGGAACCGAAACCCTGGGTGAAACCGGCGCTGGAGCTTGGTCCGGTTCTGCTGTTCTTTGTCGTCTTCATCCTGTTCCGCGGCCGCGAGGTACATCTGTTCGGGCAGGATTACAGCGCCTTCATCCTTGCCACGCTGGTTTTCGTGCCGGTGCTGGCCGCCTCGACACTGCTTTTGTGGCGACTGACCGGCAAGCTGGCACCGATGCAGGTGGCAACGCTGGTGCTGGTCGTGGTGTTCGGCGGGCTGTCGATCTGGTTGAACGATCCGCGATTTTTCAAGATCAAGCCGACGATCATCTATCTGCTGTTCGCCGCACTTCTGGGCTTCAGCCTGCTGACACGGCGCAACTGGCTGCAACTGGTCCTGTCCGAGGCGCTGCCCATGAATGCCGAGGGCTGGCGCAAGCTGACCCTGCGCATGACGCTGTTGTTTCTTGCGCTGGCCGCCGCGAACGAGATCGTCTGGCGCACGATGTCCGAAACCACCTGGGTCTATTTCAAGACCTTCGGCCTGCCGCTGATCCTGTTTGCGTTCCTGATGGCAAATGCCGGACTGTTCCGGGCACATGCAACGGATCAGGGTACCGACAACGAAGGCTGACGCCGGAATATCGGCCGGGGGGCTGCCGCGAGAGCTTTGCGAACGCCATTTGACCCTCATGCGCCAAAGCGAGCAAAGCTTTTTTGCTTGGGTCGATTTCCAAATAATCACTATTATGGAACAAACAGGAAAGCATGGAATATTCATCATTCCTTGTGCTTTTGATGAGAAACAGAAACCTCCTGACTGGCAGAAAGGACGAACGGGAAAAATGCGCGATGCGGGCTTTGTGATGATCGCCGGGGCGTGGAACGGGCTGGGTCGGACATGAATGTCTGCATGCTGCCTTGCCCCGTAATCTTTGATCTGGACGGCACGCTGATCGACAGCGCGCCCGATATTCACGCCTGCGTGAATGCCGTATTGCGCGAACACGGCCGCGCTCCACTGACGCTGGACCGGGTTCGCAGCTTTGTCGGCGGCGGCGTCGATCTGCTGTGGCACCAGATCGTCGCGGCGACGGGGATCGACCCGATGCGGAAACGCGCATTGATGGCCTCGTTCATGACCCGCTATCACGGCGCGACCAACCTGACCCGGCTGTACCCGCATGTACGCGAGACGCTGGGGATTCTGGCTGATCGGGGTTATCCTTTGGGGATCTGCACCAACAAGCCGCTGCGCCCGGCCGAGGCGGTTCTGGATCATTTCGGCATCAGGAACCTGTTCGGAATTGTGATCGGCGGCGATTCTCTGCCGCAGAAAAAGCCCGATCCCGCCCCGTTACGGGCGGCGCTGGCCGGCCTGGGGGCGCATCCGGAAAGCGCGCGGGCGATCTTTGTAGGCGACAGCGAATTCGACGCGACCTGCGCTGCCGCCGCTGATGTGCCCTTCCTGATCTATAGCCGGGGCTATCGCCTGACGGCGCTGGAAAAACTGCCGCATCACGCCGCTTTCGACGATTTCACTGCCCTGCCCGCCCTGGTCGAAGCCTGTTACCTCTCTTGATCGCGCGACCCATGCTTGACTTGGCAGCCGAATGGCGGCAAGCGGGTGTCGCGCCTCATTGATTGGAAAAGCCCATGGATCTGCGCCAGTTGACCCCCGATCTTGCCGTTTCGCCTCAGATCATGCCCGCGGACGTACCCCAGCTTGCCGAGGCCGGGTTCAAGGTTCTGATCAATAACCGCCCCGATTCCGAAGTCGAACCCGCCATTGACCACGAAGTCATGGCCCGCGCGGCCGAAGCCGTGGGCATGCGCTATCACTATCTGCCGTTTCAGCCCGGCCAGATCACGCCGGACCTGATTTCCGGTTTTGCCGATGCGACGGTCGGGCGCGATCCTGTGATCGCCTATTGTCGTTCGGGCAATCGCTGTACGGTATTGTGGGCGTTGACGCAGGCCGGAAAACGGCCCGAGGCCGAGATATTCGGCATCGCGGCACAGGCCGGTTACGATTTGTCACCGGTCCAGCCGCTGATCACCTCATTGGCGCAGCGGGGCTGACCACCGCCCTGCCCCGCCTCAGGCCGGAACGCCAAGGGCGCGCTTCACATTCGCCGTCCAGCCCAGCAGCCGCAAATCGCCCGCCGCAATCGCCGGGCGCTTCATGACACTGGGCTTGGCCCCCATCATCAATACCGGGTTGTCGGCGCGCTGCGCCTCGGACATGCCGCGCCAGGTCAGGCTGGCGCGGTTGATGATCTTTTCACCCCATTGAGCAACCAGTTCCTTGCGCTCAGCCTCGGATAGCGGTTCTTTCTGAACGTCGCGGAAATCGACCTGCCAACCGTAGTCCTGCAAGGCATTTTGCGCTTTTTGGCAAGTAGAACAATGCGCAAGTCCATAAAGTGTAAGCGATTTCTGGGCCATGGCCATCCTCAGACAAAGGGCACAAAGGGGACACCGCAGGCGGCAAGGCCAAGCAGCGCGGCAAGTGTCAGGGCAAGTCTCATGTCGGTCCGTTCCGAAAATCCGTCACCCCGCCTTATCCCGCATGGCCGGAGGTGACGCAACTCAATCATCCGGCGCGTGGTGAAGGCTTTTCCTGATCCGCCGCATCGCCCACCAGACGACCAGCACCGCTACCGGTGTCAGCCCGGCAATCAGCCACGCCTTGTCGATTCCCAGCCCCGACGCCACCGGCACCAGCGTATAAGACAACAGTCCCACCGCGTAATAGCTGATGGCAACGACCGACAATCCCTCGACCGTGTGTTGCAGGCGCAGTTGCAGACCGGCACGGCGATCCATGCGCTCAAGGATCGACTGGTTCTGGGCCGAACGTTCCACATCGACGCGCGTTCGCAGCAATTCCCCTGCGCGGCTGGCACGTTCGATCATGTCGCGCAGGCGGCTTTCGGCGGATTTCACGGTGCGCATGGCGGGCAGATAGCGGCGGCGCATGAATTCGGTCAGCATCTGCCGTCCGTGGCAACGCGTCTCGCGCAGGGCCGAGACGCGATCCATCACGATGGCCTCATAGGCCTGAGTTGCACCAAAGCGGAATGAATTCTGCACCGCCTGCGTTTCCAGTTCCGCCGAAACCGCCAGCAAATCCTGCAACACCGTATCCGCCGGGCGGCCGTCATTGGTCATGCCATCGACGATGGCGGACAGGCGCGGCTCCAGCTCGTTCAGGCGGCGGCTGAGGCTGCGCGCGCGGCCCATACCCAGCATCGACATGGCGCGATAGGTTTCCAGCTCGACCAGCCGGTGAACGATCCGCCCGATCCGGGCCTCGCCCACGCCGGGGCGAACAAAGACGGCAAAGCGCATCCAGCCATCGGCATCGATGCGAAAATCGCCCGCGACCAGCGCGTTTTCGTCCAGCACCCAGACGGCGGTCAGGCTGTCAGGCGCGAACCAGTCGCCGATACGGTCCAGCGCCGCCTCGGGCTGATCCGGCAGGATAAAAATCTGCACCAGAATCGCCGCGACCCGTTTTCCCGGCGCATTGGCCTGCCAGCTTTCGGGAAAGATCGCCGCCGTGCCGGGATCAAAGGGGCGTGCGGGCAGGCCCGGCGTCATGGCCATATAGGTCACAAACTCGGTGTGGCTTTCCCATTTCAGCTCGTGCCGCCCAAGCTGCCCCTGATAATGGCTGTCGTCGGGATCGGGGCGCGGCCCGCCATGCCGCTTGGTCAGTTCCAGCAAATGCCGCATATCCTGCGCCCGGTCGCGGTTTGCCGCCTCGCGCGGTTCCTTGAAGGCAACGAAAACGCAGCTTGACGGAACCTTGATGCGCGGCGATGGCCGGGCATGCAGTTCATTCACCAAAGCAAAACGCAGGGGGTGTTCGGTATCGGGGTTCACGCGCGCCTCCTTGTCCGGCTTACACTCTGCCGATCATGCGCGAGACCGCAAGTGCCAAGCGGGCCGGGCCGGTCATCGCCACCGCAAACAGTCCGGTCACGAAAAAGGCGGACCGAAACGGCCCGCCCCTTTTCGTCAATGCTGTGCCGGATCAGTCCAGCAGCGGCAGCAGCTTGTTCACCGAATCCTTGGCATCGCCATAGAACATCCGGGTGTTTTCCTTGAAGAACAACGGGTTCTCGATCCCTGAATAGCCGGTCCCCTGCCCGCGTTTCGACACAAAGACCTGCTTGGCCTTCCAGACCTCCAGTACCGGCATTCCGGCAATGGGGCTGTTGGGATCTTCTTGCGCGGCAGGATTCACGATGTCGTTCGAGCCGATGACGATAACCACATCGGTCGAGGGGAAGTCCTCGTTGATCTCGTCCATTTCCAGCACGATGTCATAGGGCACCTTGGCCTCGGCCAGCAGCACGTTCATATGGCCGGGCAGACGGCCCGCGACCGGGTGGATGGCGAAACGCACCTCTTTGCCCGCCGTCCGCAACTTGCGCGTCAGTTCGCTGACGGCAGCCTGCGCCTGTGCCACGGCCATGCCATAGCCCGGCACGATGATCACGCTGTCGGCATCGTTCAGCGCCGAGGCCACGCCATCTGCGTCGATGGCGATCTGTTCGCCCTCGATCTCGGCGGCGGGGCCGGCTTCGCCGCCGAAACCGCCAAGGATCACACTGACGAAATGCCGGTTCATCGCCTTGCACATGATATAGCTGAGGATCGC
>NZ_JBKEBL010000034.1:0-63863 GCF_047973135.1 Paracoccus sp. (in: a-proteobacteria) | reverse complement strand
GTGGCGCAGTCG
Organism: Paracoccus sp. (in: a-proteobacteria); assembly: GCF_047973135.1. Taxonomy (GTDB): domain Bacteria; phylum Pseudomonadota; class Alphaproteobacteria; order Rhodobacterales; family Rhodobacteraceae; genus Paracoccus. The sequence continues at coordinate 63,851 of NZ_JBKEBL010000034.1, read as the reverse complement.
GCCCTTGTGCTGGGGTTGATGGGTCTTTCCGGGCTGGCAGCGGTGACATTCATCGTCAACCTCATGCTGCCCGGCCTGCCCGCCGAGGTTCGGGGGCAGGTGGTCGGTGCGGTGGCGACGCCCTTTGCCGTGACTGGCCTGATATTTCTGGGTTCCGCCCTGCTGATCTGTCTGTCCGCATGGCATCGGGGCAATCCGCTACGCGTGGGCGTCCTGCTTTATCTGGTGGGCGCGGCGGTCGTGGCGTCCCGGCCGCTTCTTCCGGCGGCCCTGCAAACCCTGGACGGAGTCCTGATCGGCATGGCCCTGCTGATCTGGGGCTGTTGCCTTTTCGCGGCGTCTGAGGAACGGCGGCAGGCCATCGCGTGACATGGCAAGGGGCGCCCCGACGGGACGCCCCTTTCGCAACGGATGCGTTCAGGCTCAGGCGGCGCGGCTGGTCAGCACCTCGTCCACGCGCTTCTGGGCCGAGCCTTCGTCCAGCCCGCCAACGGCCGCAACCTCGCGGGTCAGGCGGTCCAGAGCGGCCTCGTAAAGCTGACGTTCGGAATAGGATTGCTCGCGCTGGTCATCATTGCGATGCAAGTCGCGCACGACCTCGGCAATGGACATCAGATCACCCGAGTTGATCTTTTGTTCATATTCCTGCGCCCGGCGCGACCACATGGCGCGCTTGACCCGCGCCTTGCCCTTCAGGGTGTGCAGCGCGCGTTCAACCAGATCGGGGGTGGACAGGCCACGCATCCCGATTTCCGTGGCGCGCGCAGTCGGAACGCGCAAGGTCATCTTGTCCTTTTCGAACGAAATCACGAACATTTCCAGCCGCAGACCCGCGACTTCCTGTTCTTCGATCGAAACGATCCTGCCAACCCCATGCGCCGGATAGACCACAAAATCATCCGGGCGAAACTCGTTCTTCTTGCTTTTCGACATTTAGCTTCCTCTAGGTAGCGCCCATGGAAAAGGCGCAATAACCGGCGGCGAGAAATGCCGCTTTCGGCTTATTGTGATTATATTCCTTGCCCGTACCCGGCGGGGCACAGGATAGCATCATCCAGAACGAACACGTGTGGCCCCTGACTCCCATCAGATGCAAATATGTTGCAACCATAGCATAAAAATGAAGCCAAAAAAAGCTTCTTCATATTTGAAGGAGGCACCGGAAAGCGCGACGATTCTCTGGTGTGTTCCAGTAGCTTAAGAATGATTCGCCGAAATACCCTGTGCGTGACCGGTACGAATCGCACCGATCCTGTCAGGCTTGCCAATCACGAAAGCGCACAGCGAATGCTGCGCTGCCGCAACAAGACGGAATCAGTCGCCTTCGCCTGGCTGGGGCGAGAAATACTTGTCCAGCTTGCCCGCAACGCCGTCCATTTCCTCGGCAGAGGGCAGCGGATCCTTCTTCTGGGTAATGACAGGCCATTGTTCGGAATAGGTGCGGTTGAATTCGACCCATTTCTCCATGTCAGGCTCGGTATCCGGGCGGATCGCGTCGGCAGGGCATTCCGGTTCGCAGACGCCGCAGTCGATACATTCGTCGGGGTGAATGACCAGAATATTCTCGCCTTCATAGAAGCAGTCCACCGGGCACACCTCGACGCAGTCGGTGTATTTGCACATGATGCAATTATCGGTGACAACATAGGTCATGACACGCTCCTGTTCGATCCGCGCGTTTGTTACGCCCGGACCGCTGATCAATCAAGGCCGCGAGTGCGTAAAGGACCGGCATTTCGGACAGAGCGGCCTGAACGAAACACCCGTTTGCGGACAACGGGACAGTCCCGAACAGGCATTCGGGGACGTTCAGGGATCTTCCGTGGTTTCGCGATAAAGCTGTTGCGCCTCGCTGGCCGGTCCCCGGCGGGTTCCAAGCGACAGGACGTGAAAGCTGCGTACCCGGCCATGGGCTGAAACGACCAGCAGATCGCCGGGCCGGACGACATGGCCGGGCTTGCGGCAGGGTTGGCCGTTCAGGCGGATGCCGCCGCCCTCGATCCGGTCTGCGGCAAGCCCGCGCGACTTGAACAGCCGCGCGTGGAACAGCCATTTGTCAAGCCGCAGCGCCTCGCCGGTCACTTCTTGTCTTTGAGCGCGGCCAGAACGGCGAAGGGGCTGTCGGGATCGGCCTTCTTTTCAGGCCGCGACGTAAAGGTCTTGGGGCCATGATTCTGCCCCTTGCCGCCCTTCTTGGGACCACCCTTTCCGCGCGGCTTGCCGCCCTCGCGTCCGGGTTTGCCGCCGCCCTCGCCGCGATTTTCGCGTGGGGGACCGTCCTTGCGGGCACCGCGACGGCCCTGCCCTTCGCCCTGCGGGCGGCGATTGTGACGCGGCTTCGGGGCCCAGCGGAAGGTATAGAAAACCTCGGTCTCGGGCGCGGCGGCCTCGTCATCGGGGGGCAAGGTTTCGCCCGTTGCCTCGGCCTCGGCCCGGCGCTTTTCGGCCTGCTCGGCCTCCCACCGGGCGCGGGTTTCGGCGGCGAGGACGCTTTCTTCTTCGGTCATCGGCGCGTCAGATGCCGGTGCCTCGGGCGCGGGTTCGGCGACGGGCTCCGCCGCCTTGACCTTTTCACGCTCGCCCTTGTCGGCGGCATAGCCAAGCCCCTGCATCAGCCCGGCGAATTGTTCCAGCGTCATGCCGGTAATCGACAGCATGTCGGGACTGGCCTCGAACCCGCCGCGCGTATCCTGCTGGCGCAGCAGATCGGCCAGACGTTCCAGCATGTCGATGCGGATCGCCCGTTCACCGGCAGGGCGATAGCCGGACAGAGTGTAATACCCGTCGGGCACGTCCGGAATATGCGGGATCGTGACCAGCCCCGGAGGCGGGCTTTCGGGAAATTCCTCCAGCCCCTCGGCCAGGGACCACAACACCAGCCGCAGCCGGGTGGGCGCGGGTTTCAGCAGCACCGGCAGAAAGATCGTGAACTGGCCAAATCGGACGCCATGCTTGCGCAGCATGCCGCGCGCATCCTGATCCAGTTCCTTCACCTCGGCGGCGACGCCGTCGCGCAGCACGACCCCAAGTGATTCGATCAGCCGGAACGCAAAGCCGCGGGCCAGCCCGGCCAGAGCCTCGTCGCGCTGCATGGCCAGCAGCGGCTCGAACAGGGCAGCGACCTTGCGGTCGATGAAATGCTGCAACCTGCGGCGGACCTTTTCGGCGATCTCGGGGCCAGCCTCGTCATCGACAAAGACCTCGACGCCGGGATGCAGCGGATCGGCCCCCTTGACCAGCTTGCCGACGGCGGCATTGCCCCACATCAGCCCGCCCTGTTCGGTAAAGTCCATCTCGGTGTCGGGGGCATTGTAAAAGCGGTCTGCGCGCAGATGAAATTCCGGTTTCAGCGCCTCATAGCTGGCGCGGTTCAGCATCTTCGCCTCGTCCGCCGTCGCGGTCTGGTCGGGGCGGAACCGGAATCCCTCCAGACGGCCGGCGAATTCGCCCTCGACCGTCACTTCGCCCTTATCGTTCACTTCGGCCACAAGGCTCTCCTTCTGCTTGAGCCGGCGTAGAAGCACAGAGGTACGCCGGTCCACAAATCTTTGGGTCAGCGCCGCGTGCAACGCGTCTGACAAGCGGTCTTCTACAGCGCGAGTCTCGCCGCGCCAATGGCTTTCATCTTCCACCCACCCCGAACGTTGGGCCACATAGGTCCAGGTGCGGATATGAGCCAGCCTTCTGGACAGGGCGTCAATGTCGCCATGGGTACGGTCGATACGTTTCACCGCGCGGGCCAGCCATTCGCCGGGAATCGCGCCGCCCTGAAGAAAGCCGAATATCCGGGCCAGCAGCCCGGAATGTTCAGTCGGCGAAATCCCCCGGAAATCAGGTACCCGGCAGACATCCCACAGCAGCCGCACATCCCTGCCACCCTGCACGCGGTCGCGGATTTCGGGCATGTCGCGCAAGGATTTCAGCGCGTGCAGGTCATCCGCCTCGCGCCCGCGCGTCAGCCATTCATGACCCGAGACGGCCTCAAGGCTTTGAACAAGGCGGTCCATGGTCCCAAATTCAAGCGCGGCATTCCGCCACATCAACCGGCTGATCGGCTGAAAACGGTGATTCTCGATCGCCTCGACCAGCCCTTCATCCAGAATCCGCGCCTCGCCGGTGACACCGAACGTACCGGATTCGGTGTGCCGCCCTGCCCGCCCGGCGATCTGACCCAGCTCGTGCGGGAACAGTGGGCGGACGCGGCGACCGTCGAATTTGTGAGTCGCGGAAAAGGCGACGTGGCGGATGTCCAGATTCAGCCCCATGCCGATGGCGTCGGTCGCCACCAGATAATCGACCTCGCCCGCCTGATACATGGCCACCTGCGCATTGCGGGTTCGCGGTGACAGCGCCCCCATGACCACCGCGCAACCGCCCTTCTGGCGGCGGATCAGTTCGGCCATGGCATAGACGTCATCGACGCTGAAGCCCACGATGGCGGACCTCGCAGGCATCCGCGACAGCTTTTTCGACCCCGCCCAGGACAGCGCCGAAAACCGTTCGCGCCGCTGGAACTGTACCCCCGGCACCAGCGCGGCAATGGCCGGGCGCATGGTGTCGGCCCCCAGAAACAGCGTCTCGTGCAGACCGCGCATATGCAGCAGGCGGTCGGTAAAGACATGGCCGCGTTCGGGATCGGCGCAAAGCTGGATTTCGTCGATGGCCACGAAATCGGCGGCGATGTCGGGCATGGCCTCGGTGGTGGCGACCCAGTATTGCACCCGTTCAGGGACGATGCGTTCCTCGCCCGTGACCAGCGCCACGACCGAGGGGCCGCGCGCCGCGACGATCCGGTCAAAGACCTCGCGCGCCAGCAGACGCAGCGGCAGGCCGATCACACCGGTGCGATGGGCCAGCATCCGCTCGATCGCGTAATGTGTCTTGCCGGTATTGGTCGGTCCCAGAACGGCTGTGACCCGGCCTCTGTCGTACATGGTCATGGCGTCAGATATCGCTGCCCGACTGCTTGTCGTCCAGCCGCGCCACCCCGTCAATGGCCTCTTGCTGATGCGGGTTGATTTTCAGGCTTTCGCGATAGGCGGCCAGCGCGCGCTGGTCATCGCCGGTTTCCTCAAGCATCGCAGCCAGTTGTGTCAGCGCCGTGAATTGCCGTGGCTCCAGCGCCAGCGTGCGGGCCAGATCGGCAAGGGATGGCCCAAAGGCCCCCGCCGCCGCATAGGCCGTGGCCCGCGCCTGCCAGCCGGCGGCAAAGTCCGGCGCATGATCGGTCAGCGCTGTCAGGTGGCCTATCGCTGCGGGAATATCGCCCTGATCCAGCGCGTCCTCGCCGCGTTTCAGCAGCAGATCCAGCGCCGCCGATCCCGATTTCGACCATTCGCGCAGAATATCGGATTCCGCGATGCGCCAGCCCTCGCCCTCGGGCTCGGCCAGTCGGCGGAATAATTCGTCCATATCCGGGGCGTCTTGCGCTGCAACCGCGAAACCGGTTAGGCAGATGGCAAGAATTGTAACCAATCCCGTGCGGATTGCCATGAATATGGGGTAGAAAGCGGATTGATCCGGGCGCATACCTTCCTTTTAGCCAACCCGGCCGCCGGGGGCCAGACAAAGTCCAGGGAGAGTTCAGGAAATGAGCAAAGTTGTGACCGCCGCCGTCGAAAAACTGAATGCGAGGCTGAACAGTTTTTCTTCGACAGCGAAATTCGTCATACTGGACGAAGGCTCGATCCTGATCGATCAGGACGGCGCGCGCGTCGGCGATGACGAGGCAGAGGTGACGCTGACCGCCAGCCGCCAAACCTTCGAGGGGATTCTGGACGGCAGCCTGAACCCGGCCACAGCCTTCATGACCGGCAAGCTGAAGATCGACGGCAATATGGGCGTCGCCATGCAGCTTGGACAGGCACTGTCCTGAATATCGCCGCCATGCAGCAAGCCCCCTTTCATCAGCTTCCTGACGATCCCGGCACACCCGCAACGGCGTTCCGGGTTGCGGCCGATGACGGGATCGGGCTGCGCATGGCGCTTTGGCGCAGCGCGACCGCCGGCACGCTTGGCAGCGTCCTGCTGTTCCCCGGCCGCACCGAATTTGTCGAGAAATACGGCCCCTTCGTCCAGAACCTGATCACGACCGGCTATGACGTGCTTGGAATCGACTGGCGGGGACAGGGCATGTCGGACCGGCTGCAATCCGATCCCCGGCCCGGCCATATCGGCGAATTTGCCGATTATCAGCGCGATGTGGTAGAGATGGTGGTCGCGGCGGACAAGCTGGACCTGCCCCGGCCCTGGCATCTGCTGGCGCATTCGATGGGCGGCTGCATCGGGCTTGCCGCGCTGCACGACGATTTGCCGGTGGTCAGCGCCACATTTTCCGCGCCGATGTGGGGCATCAACCTGTATGGCGTGCCGCGTTTCGTGCCGCAGGCCATTGGCTGGCTGGCCGGGCGTCTGGGCCGGGGCGGGCACCCCTTTCCCGGCGCGGGGGCACGCGGAACCTATTATGTGGACGAAAAATTCCGCACCAACCTGCTGACCAGCGATGTGGATCAATGGGCAAGGTCGCTGCGCGAGGCTGCCTATTGGCCCGAACTGACCATCGGCGGCGCAAGCTGTCACTGGCTGCGGGCGGCGCTGGCCGAATGCGCGCGGCTGGCCGCCCTGCCCTCGCCCGACCTGCCGACGCTGATCGCGCTTGGCAGCCGCGAGGCCGTCGTCTCGACCGCAGCGATCCGTGACCGTGCCGGGCGGACGCGGAACTGCACCCTGCTGGAGATCCCCGAGGCCCGGCACGAGGTGATAATGGAAACCCCCGACTGCCGCCGCCTGTTCTTGCAGCAGTTTCTGGCACATATCGGGTCAGCCGCCGCCGAGGCCGCCGCGCAGGATACCTGACCCCGCGCCGCCGCCCCTGCCCGCCGCCCCTGCCCGCAGAACGGCGCTACAGCGCCGCCTTGCGGCTTTCGTCGATATAGATTTCGCGCAGCCGTGCCGCCACTTCGCCGACCTCGCCGGTGCCCACTGGCCTGCCATCAATCTCGACCACCGGCATGACAAAAGCCGAGGCCGAGGTGATGAACGCCTCGTCCGCCGCCTGCGCCTCTTCGATGCTGAAGGGGCGTTCCTCGACCGTCATCTGTGCCTCGCGGGCAAAGCGCAGCACTGCTGCGCGGGTAATGCCGTGCAGGATGTCATGGCTCAGGTCGCGGGTGATGATCACGCCGTTTCGCACGATATAGGCGTTGTTGGAACTGCCTTCCGTGACCATTCCTTCCTCGACCAGCCAGGCATCGTCGGCCCCGCGCGCCTTGGCCTCCATCTTGGCCATCGACGGATACAGCAACTGCACCGTCTTGATGTCGCGCCGCGCCCAACGCAGATCCTCGACGCTGGCGACCTTCCAGCCGGTTTTCGCCGCCGGCGCATCGGCCAGACCCGGCTTGGACTGCGTGAACATCACCACTGTCGGGCGCGTACCCTCGGGCGGATAGGCGAAATCACGGTCGCCCGGATTGCCGCGCGTGACCTGAAGGTAAATCAGCCCGTCGGTGATGCCGTTGCGCGCAACAAGCTGACGGAATGCCTCAAGATATTCGTCATCGGTCAGGGGGTTTTCCATGGCCAGCGCATCCAGCGACCGGGCCAGCCGGGCCAGATGGCCAGGGAAGTCCAGCAGCTTGCCATCCAGCACGCTTACCACCTCATAGACGGCATCGGCCATCAGAAAACCACGGTCGAAAACCGATACAGTTGCCTGATCCTCGGGCAGATAGTCACCGTTCACATAGACCGTCCGGGTCATCGCTTCGCCTCCGTTTGCGTCCTCAAGCCACGGTCCTGCGACGAAAGCGGGACTGCGTCAAGGCGAACAAGGCAGGTTGATGCCGCGCCGCAGAACAAACGCTTGAAGCCCGGCTGACCCTGCGCTAATTGAAACGCAATTAAATTTCGTCTGTGACCAAGGATACGCAATGAGCTTTCGCCTCCAGCCCCTGCCGCCTGCCCGACTGAACCGTTGCCAGTTGTTCGGGCCGGGTTCCCGCGCCGCCCTGTTCGAGAAGATGGCAAAATCGGATTCCGATGTCATCAATATCGACCTTGAGGATTCGGTCGCCCCCGATGACAAGGATCTGGCGCGGCGTCAGACCATTCAGGCGATCGGCGATGTCGATTGGGGCGACAAGACCCTGTCGGTGCGCATCAACGGGCTGGACACGCCGTTCTGGTATCGCGATGTGGTCGATCTGCTGGAACAGGCCTCGGAACGGCTGGATCTGATCATGATCCCAAAGGTGGGCAATGCCGCCGATATTTACGCCGTCGATGCGCTGGTCACGGCTGTCGAACGCGCAAAGGGACGCCAGAAAAGGCTGGGCTTCGAGGTGATCATCGAAAGCGCGGCGGGCATCACCCATGTCGAGGACATCGCCGCCGCCTCGCCCCGCCTTCAGGCCATGAGCCTTGGTGCCGCCGATTTTGCCGCCTCGATGGGCATGGCCACGACCGGAATCGGCGGAACGCAGGAAAATTACTACATGATCCGCGAGGGGCAGAAATACTGGCCCGATCCGTGGCACTGGGCGCAGACCGCCATCGTCGCCGCCTGCCGCACCCATGGCGTGCTGCCGGTTGATGGCCCGTTCGGCGATTTCAGCGACAAGGAAGGGTTCATGGCGCAGGCGCGGCGTTCTGCGACCTTGGGCATGGTCGGCAAATGGGCGATCCACCCCAGTCAGGTCGCACTGTCGAACGAGGTATTCTCGCCCTCGGATGCCGCCGTCACCGAGGCCCGCGAAATCCTTGCCGCCATGGAAGAGGCCAAGCGTTCCGGGGCCGGTGCGACGGTCTATAAGGGCCGTCTGGTCGATATTGCCTCAATCAAGCAAGCAGAAGTTATTGTGCGACAGGCCGAAATGATCAACAATAAGTGACCGCACACAAGCAGCCGCGGGCCAGTGGAGGGGGCCGCCGCTGCGATGTGGGAGGGGCAGGCCCCGTGGACCGCCGCGGGGCCTGTGATATTTTCAGGCCCTTGCGTCATGCGACCAGCATCAACGGCCTCAACCGCTTAGGCGATTTTCCTTGAATGCGCCGCCGCATATCCCTCGAAGGTGATATTGTCGGCAATGCGGCGTGCCTCGGCCTCTTGTTCCGGGCTTCGGACGGTCCAGCAGAGAATCGGAACCCCCTGCGATTTCAGCGCCGCGACACGGGGATTCGCCAGATCCGCCCGGTCATGCGAGATGAAACACGCCCCCGCCGCCTCGAAATCCGCGATACCGGCCATGCGGAGGCGGGTTTCCGCTTCCAGCCCCGGCCAGTCCCCGGCATCGAACCCGCAAGTGGTGATCCCCGCCGGAATCCGTGGCATCGCGCGATGAAACCCCCCAACCATATGCGGGTTGAAGGACATGACCGCCACCGGCCCGGCATAATGCGCCAAAGCCGTCGCGACCTTTTGGTGCAAATCGCCGATATTGCGGCCCAGACGGCCATCCTGATCCTTCAGTTCGATCAGCAGCGGCACCTTGCCGGCGACAAGGCGCAGCATCTCTGCCAGCGTCGGGATGCGCTGATCGCCGCCTGCAAGGCGCAGCTCTGCCAGATCGTCCCGGTCCAGATCGGCGATATACCCCTCGTCCCCGGTCATCCGCATCAGGTCGTAATCGTGAAACACCATCGGCACCCCGCCTGCTGCGGGCTGGATGTCGATCTCGATCCCGTAACCCGCATCAATCGCCGCCTGTGCGGCGGCAAGGCTGTTTTCGGGCACCACGCCGCCATGCAGCCCGCGATGTGCCAGCGGGATCCGGACAAAGCCGTCGGCCAGCGCGGCCATCACGCCACCTCGAAAACCGCCTCGATCTCGACCGCGACGCCAAGCGGCAGGGCCGGGGTCGAGACGGCGGCACGCGCATGCCGGCCTGCCTCGCCAAAGACCTGCACCATCAGGTCCGAGCAGCCGTTGATGACCTTGGGTTGATCGGTGAAATCAGGGGTCGAGGTTACAAAGCCGGTCAGCTTGACCACGCGCCGGACCCGGTCCAGCGATCCGGTCGCGGCGCGCAATTGTGCGATCAGGGCCAGCCCGCAGCGCCGCGCGGCGGCGGCGCCCTGTTCGACAGACATGTCTTCGCCCAGCCTGCCCCTGATCAGTCCGTTCTCATCGGCGCTGATCTGGCCCGAGACAAAGATCAGATTGCCACTTTGGACAAAGGGCACGTAATTCGCGGCGGGCGCGGGGGCGTCGGGAAGGGTGATGCCAAGTTCGGCAAGGGTCGCTTCGATGCTCATCTGGTCCTCGTGGCTGTCAGGCGGGGATTCGCCCGTCAGCCTAGCGCGGAGCGTGTCAGGCGACCAGCGCCTCGGCGCGTTTCAGATCGACGCTGACCAACTGGCTGACCCCCTGTTCCACCATGGTCACACCAAACAGCCGGTCCATCCGCGCCATCGTCACCGCGTGGTGAGTGATGATCAGAAAGCGCGTGTCGGTGCGGTTGGTCATCTCGTCCAGCAGATCGCAGAAACGGCTGACATTGGCATCGTCCAGCGGGGCGTCCACCTCGTCCAGAACGCAGATCGGCGCGGGATTGGCCAGAAACACCGCAAAGATCAGCGCCAGCGCCGTCAGCGTCTGTTCGCCCCCCGACAAAAGGCTGAGAGTGGACAGCTTCTTGCCCGGCGGCTGGCACATGATTTCCAGCCCCGCCTCCAGCGGATCATCGGATTCGACCAGCACCAGACGCGCCTCGCCGCCGCCGAACAGGCTGGTGAACAGGGTGGTGAAATTGGCGTTCACCGTGTCGAACGCGGCCAGCAACCTTTCGCGCCCCTCGCGGTTCAGGCTGTTGATCCCGGCGCGCAATTTGCGGATCGCCTCTTCCAGATCGGTCTTTTCGGCCTGAAGCCGGTCGCGTTCTTCCTCCAGTTCACGCTTGTCCTCGTCGGCGCGCAGGTTCACCGCCCCCAGCCCGTCGCGTTGGGTCCGCAGGCGGGCGATCTTGTCCTCCAGCGCGGCGGCGGGCGTGTCGGTGTCGGTGTCGCCCAGACTGTCCAGCAATGCCTCGGGCGAGCCTTCGGTTTCCTCGTGGATGCGGGCGCGGGCGACGGCTTCGCTGTCGCGGGCGGCCTCGGCGCGGGCCTCGCGGGCGGCGCGGGTCTCGCGCGCTTCGGATGCGGCGCGCTCGGCGTCGCGTTCGGCGTGGGCGGCGGCGCGGGCGGCATCGTCGGCGGCAGTCAGGGCGGCGCGGGCATCGGCCAGCCGGTCGCCCGCCTGCGCCTGGCGCCCGGCCAGATCGTCGCGCCGTTCCACCAGAAGCGCGGGCTGCGCCTCGGCCTGTTCCAGCTCATCCGCCGCCGCATCGCGCCGCGCCGCCAGCTCCGAGGCCCGCGCCCCGGCCTGCTGCAAGCGCAGTTTCCAGCCCGATTCCTCTTTGGTGATTTCCTGCAATCGCCTGACGCGGGCATTCCCCTCGCGGCGCAATTCGTCCAGCGCGGCACGGCGGGTCATGGTGGCGATACGTGCCGCCTCGACACCGGTGCGGGCATGTTCCACCGCCGCCGCCGCATCGCCGCGATCGGGCAGATCGGCCAGCGCGCGCGCGGCCTGCGTCAGCCTGCCCCGCGCATCGGCGGCATCGGCCTGATGGCGCGACAATTCGCTGCGGGCCGATTCGACGCGGCTGTTCGCCATCGCCAGATCGGATTCCGCCCGTGTTGCCGCCCGCGCCGCATCCGACAGCAGCCGTTCGGCCTCGCGCCGGGCATCGCGGGCAGATTTTTCCTGCCCCGAGGCATCTGCCAGCCGCGCCCGCGCCGCATCATGGCTGTCGATGGCGGCGGCGGCGCGGTCCTGCGCCTCGTGGGCCTGACCGGCAATCTCGTTCAACTGGTTGACCTTTTGCAGATGCAGCGCCGCCGATGACGACGCCTCGCCGGCCATGACCCGCATCCCGTCCCACCGGAACAGATCGCCCTCTGCCGTGACCAGCCGCTGACCGGGCTGCAGACCGGGCTGCATCGCCGCCCCCGCCGCCGCATCCGCCACCAGCCCGACCTGAGACAGCCGCCGCGACAGCGCATCGGGTGCCGTCACATGCGCCGCCAGCGGCGCGGCACCCGCAGGCAGCGGTTGCGGCGCGTCCCAGCCGGGCAGGTTGTGCCAGCCGCTTTCGCCATCCCCGGCCAGCCCGGCACGCAGATCGTCGCCAAGTGCCGCACCAAATGCGACCTCGAAACCCTTCGCGACCCGGACCTTGTCCAGGATCGCCCGGCCATCCGACTGGCCGCGTTCCACCAGCCGGCGCAGCGCCGCCATTTCGGCGGCCAAAGCCCCGGCCTCGCCCTCGGCCTCGGCGCGGGCGGCACGGGCGGCGGCTTCGGTGGTTTCGGCCTCGGCGCGCATGGCCTCGGTTCCGGCCAGAGCCTCCTCGGCGGCCTCTGCACGGTCGCGCGCGGCGTCCTGACCTGCTTCGGCGGCACGCAGCGCCGCCTCGGCGGCAGCGCCCGCGTCAGCCGCACGGGTGGCGTTGTCCTCTGCCTCGTGGCCTGCGCGTTCGGCCCGTTCCAGCATCGCACGCAGATCGCCGACCAGACGTTCCGCCGACTGGTGCCGTGCCGCCAGACGCGCCGATTCGTCGGTCAGTTCGGCCAGACGCGCCTCGACTTCGCGCAGCGCCTCGGCCGCCTCATGCGCGGTGTTTTCGGCAGTATCGACGCGGGCGTCATGACCCTTGCCCGCCTTTTCCAGTTCGGTCCTTTCCCAGTCCAGCCGCCCGACCACCTCGCCCGCGTCGCGGTTCAGCGCCTCTTCGCGTTCGATATCGCGGTCAAGCTGGGCGATCCGGGCGGCCAGCGCGCGCACCTGTTCCGCCGCCCGCGCCTCGGCTTCGTCCAGCGCCTCGCGCTCGACGACCAGCCGTGACAGGATCGCGGCGGCAACCTGTTCTTCCTCGCGCAGGGGCGGCAGGGCGGCATCTGCTGCCTCGCGCCGGTCGCTGGCCTGATGCGAGGCCGCACCAGCCTCGCCCGCCGCCTTCACCGCCTGCGCCAGCGCCCCGGCCGCCGCCAGCCGCGCCGCCTCGGCCTCGGACCAGCGGCGATACAGCAGCAACCCCTCGGCCAGCCGCAGGGCCGCGCCGATCTCGCGGTATTTCGCGGCTGCGCGGGCCTGACGGGCCAGACTGGCGGCCTGAGTAGACAACTGGTCCAGCGTGTCATCCACGCGGGTCAGGTTGCTTTCGGCCCCGTTCAGCTTCAGTTCGGCCTCGTGCCGCCGCTGATAGAGGCCCGAGATCCCCGCCGCCTCTTCCAGAATACGGCGGCGGCTTTTGGGTCTGGCATTGATCAGCTCGCTGATCTGTCCCTGCCGGACCAGCGCGGGCGAATGCGCCCCGGTCGAGGCGTCGGCGAACAACATCTGCACATCGCGCGCGCGCACATCCTTGGTGGCGATCTTGTAGGCGGACCCGGCGTCGCGGGTGATCCGGCGGACGATGTCGAAATGGTCGTCATCGTTGAACCCCGCAGGTGCCAGACGGTCGCGGTTATCGACGGTCAGCGTCACCTCGGCGTGGCCGCGCGCGGATCTGCGCGAGGTGCCTGCAAAGATAACATCCTCCATCCCGTCGCCGCGCATGGCGGTAGGGCGGTTTTCGCCCATGACCCAGCGCAGCGCCTCAAGCAGGTTGGACTTTCCGCAGCCATTCGGGCCGACCACACCGGTCAACCCCTCGCGGATTACCAGATCGGTGGGATCCACAAAGCTTTTAAAGCCATTCAGGCGAAGTCGGTCAAAACGCACAGGGGCCGTCCGTCATTGGGGCAATCTGCCCAAGTTTCAGCGCTGACGCCCCCCGAGTCAACCATAACCGCAACATCTGGGATGTTAAGGGCGGTTATCCACAAGATAAACGGGGCCACCACAAGGCTTTTGGTTGGAAAACGCCCGGCACCCTGCCCGCTTCACAGGGAAGTGACCAGCCCGGCGGCCCGCCATCGCGGTTTCACGCTATCATGGCCCAAAGCCGGAGACATGCCGATGAATATCAGGACCGCGCTCGCCGCCCTACTTCTCGCCTGCCTGCCGCTGCTGATCCCCGCCCCGTCCGAGGCGCAGGGCCGCAGGCTCAGCCATTGCATCGCCATCGCCGATGCCGGGCCGGGAATCGAATATCTGCACCGCGCTGCCTGGACCGACCCGGTTCCGGCCCGGTCGGTCAGGCTGCACTACATCGGGCATTCGATGTTCCTGATCCGCACCGAAAGCGACCTGACCATCGTGACCGATTACAACGGCAATCTGGGCGCGACGGCCTTCCGGCCCGATGTGGTGACGATGAATCACGCGCATTCAAGCCACTGGAGCGATGATGTCGAGGGAATCGACCATGTGCTGCGCGGCTGGTCCGCCGACCAGTTCGGTGTCGCCGCCGATCACCATGTGGAAATCGGCGATCTGCTGATCCGCAATGTTCCCACGATGATCCGCAGCTTTGGCGCGGTCGAGGAAAACGGAAACTCGATCTTCGTCTTCGAAACCGCCAATCTGTGTATCGCCCATCTGGGCCATCTGCATCACGAGCCAACAGATGCGCAATATGCCGCCCTTGGCCGGGTGGACGTGCTGATGGTTCCGGTGGATGGCCGCATGACCATGGATCTGGCCAGCATGGTCCGGGTGGTTGACCGGCTGAAAAGCTCGGTCGTGATCCCGATGCACTGGTTCTCGGCCCCTCGCCTCGACAGCTTTCTGTCCGCCATGTCCGACCATTTCCAGATCGCCCGGCCGGGCAGCAGCGAGGTTACGCTGACCCTGAACGACCTGCCCGACCGCCCCACCGTTCTGGTTCTTGACCCGCAGCCGCTGGTCGATTGAACCGGCCCCTGACGGGGAACGACCTGCCCGCCCCGAAAGCCGTTTGGCAGTTCCCGCCCGCGGTCGCTGCGCGCGCCCGGCGTTCATTTGCCGATGGTGACGGTGCCCTCCAGCAGGGCGCTTTCGAAATCGGTGATCAGCACCCGCAGCGCCAGGTTCCATTCTCCGGCCACGGGCAGCGTGACCGCTTCGACGTGCCACAGCCCGTCATCGCCGGGGCTTGCGGTCTTGCGGATCGGTTGCAGCAGGCCATCGGCGGGGGTCAGGGCGATCTCGACCGCGCGGGGGGTCAGCGTGCCGAAATCGCCATCCTGTATCGCGACGGAAATCGTCACCGGTCCGCTGCGCGCCGGGGTCACGGTGACATCGGCCATCGCCTTGCCGCTGTGGATATGCAGATGCGCGGGGGCGGCCATGGCGGTCAGCGCGCGGGGTGGCGGGGTCAGGCGGAAGGACGCGGCCAGCCCGAGGATCAACGCGGCCAAAACCATTTCAGCCATGATCGAGCGGGCAAGCGCGCCTCGGGCACCTGTCCGTCCGGCGGCAAGCACGGGGGTCAGCCACAGCCGGTTCAGCGCGGCCAGCATCAGCAGCCCCGCCACCAGCAGCAGTTTCGCCCCCAGAACCTTGCCGTAATCCGACGCGATCAGCGCCGCCGCATCGCCCGCCTGAAGCCAGACCAGCGCCGCCCCGCTGAGGATCAGCGCCGCGACCATGCCGATTGCCATGGCCGAGAACCGCCGCAACAGCAGCACGGCATCCGTGCGGCGCAGCGACAGCAGCAGCGGCGGCAGCGCGCCGGTCCAGAAGATCATCGCGGCGGCATGCAGCAGAACCGCCGCACCCGACAGCCAGCGCGGCGGGGCGGTAACGGCATGGCCCGAAGCGGCATAGGACAGCGCTGCCAGCAGCCATGCCAGCAGCGCCAGCCCGACATATGCGGGCGACCGCAGCGCCGTGAACGCCGCGATGGCCGCAAGCGCCGACAGCCCGGCGGTCCGCGCCGGGGGTGACACAGCCGCCGCCTGCCATGGCTGCGCCGTCAGTAACCCCGTCACCGGCAGACCTGTCAGGTCAAGCCCGTGGCATGCCAGAAACAGCGCGGAAAGCGGCAGGGCCGCAAGCGCGGCGGTCAGGCCCGCGCGGCGCATCTCGGGGGCGGGCCGTGTCCGGGCGATCAGCGCGGCATGAATCGCCACACCCACCGCCAGAACCAGCGACAGCGACAGCAGGAACCGGCTGGCCGCTGTCGCAAGGGCCGCCCCTGTTCCTGCCCCGGCCCCCGCCCCGACCGCCTGCGCCGAGGCCGCGCCCAGATGAAAGCCCTGCACGCCGCCGACCGGATGACCATCGCCCGAGACCACCCGCCATGACAACAGATAGGTTCCCTGTTCCACGCCGGCTGGCGGCTGAACGGTCAGCGTTTTGCCGCTGGCCTCGCCGACCGCATCCGCCGCACTGCCATCCGGGGCTATCCAGCGCAGGACCAGGGGCGAGATTTCCTCGGTGAAGGTCAGCACCACCGCCTTGGGCATGGTATCGACCACGGCTCCGTCGGCGGGATCGGCGGATTGCAATTGCGCATGGGCCAGCGCCTGAACCGGCAGCAGGGCAAGCAACAGAAGAGCAGCGATCAGGGCAAGGGGGCGCGAATGCGTCATGCTGGTTTCCCGGTTCGGCATATGGGACCGTGGCCCCGGTCAGGAACGGGCCGCCCCGGATCGCGGGGCGGCCCGGCGACGTCAGTTCCCTGCCGGTGCGGGGGCGACGACGGTGATCGAGGGCGCGGGCGATTCCAGGTCGCTGCGGGTCTGCCCCTCGGCCGGGATTTCGATCCAGCGCGCCGCGCCATTGGCGCATTCCTGAACCACGGGGATATAGACCGGTTCCCCCGCCGGAAGCTGGTCCGAAAAGACCGCGCGGAAGATGAATTCATCATACAGCCCGCTTGGCAACTCGCCCTCCCAGACGATTTCGCGGATGCCCTCGGTCAGGGTGGCGCCGCGATCCTCGTAGCTGTTTTCATAGGGGCCGGTGATTCCCTCGACCGTCCAGCCCGGATGCACGCCCGGCTGGACGCGGATCACGCCCTCGGGGATGGCGACGCGCAGGCGCAGCGTCGCCTCGTCTCCGCAGCCATGGCCGATGCGTACGGTCAGCTTGGTGCGCTGGCCCTGCACCGCCTCTTTCTGTTCGAATGTGGCATGGGCACTGGCCTGCGTGGCAAGCCCCAGACCAAGGGCGACTGCGGCAATCGTAACTGATTTCTTCATCTTCATGTCCTTTCAGGGATCGGGCATCATGCGTTGCGCCACAGCCGGGTGCCCGTCCGGCCATGGGTCTGCGAAAGCCGGATCGGCCAGAATGGCCTCATCCGTCAGGCTTTCGAGAAAGGCGATCAGATCGGCCCGCTGGTCGGGCGTGATCGTGAAACCGATGATCAGCGGATCACGATAGGGATTTCCGGACCCCTTGCCCGCATGGGGGCCATGGACGATCTCGCGCCCGCCAGCAGCGTAATGGTCAATGACCTCTGCCAGAGTCGCAATGGAACCGTCATGCATATAGGGCGCGGTCAGCGCCACGTTCCGCAGGCTGGGGGTGCGGAAACGGCCCATGTCGGCGGGCCTGCCCGAAAATTCGGCCAGCCCCTCGCCGCGCGGCGGATAGGCCCCGGTGCCGTCCAGATTGTAAAGCCCGGTATTATGCCAGGCGGTTTCGGCAAAGGGCATGCGCGCGGTTTGCAGATTGTCGGTGAACAGCGGCGCGGGGTGGCAGTGATAGCATTCCAGCCGGTGATCGAAGAACAGCGCCTGACCGCGCCGCGCCGCATCCGACATCGCCCCCCGGTCGCCACCATAGGTCGCGCGGTCATAGGCGCTGTCAAAGGCGGTCAGGCTGCGCTGAAAGGCTCCAAGCGCGCGGGTGACGGTGAACAGGTCGGGCGCGGGTCGGTCGGGAAATGCGGCCCGGAACGCGGTCTTGTAATACCGGTCCCCGGCCAGTTCGGCAAAGATCCGGTCCTCTTGCCCCGCCGCCCCCATTTCCAGCGGATCGGTGCCGAACATCGGGGTCAGAGCCTGAAATTCAAGCGAGGTGAAATGTGGATTGGCCCAGGTCAGCAGCGGCTGATAGCCGACATTGGTCAGGCCGGGCGAATTGCGGTGCCCGACCGTGCCCCCGATACCGATGCCCGTCTCGCGCCCGTCGGAAAAGGCCAGCGACTGCTGATGACACGAGGCACAGGCGACGGTGCCATCTGCGGACAGACGGGCATCATAGAACAGATGCCGGCCCAAATCGACCAGTTCGCGGGTCATCGGCGCATCCTCGGGCACGGGCGGCGGGGCCATCCATTCGGGAAGGGTCCAGACATGCGGTCGGGGCGCGGCAGACTGAAGAAGCCAGCGTCCCGCGATGATCAGCGCAACCGCTGCGGCAAGGATGGCGGCGACCGCCATCCCCCGCCCCGGCCGCGTCAGACGCAACATCGACATGCCGCTGCCTCAGCGCAGGGTCACAAGCTGCTGGTCCCCGGCCGGAAGGTCGTTGAACGGCAGCCCCAGTCGCGGCATGGCGGTGTCGCAATCGGAATCCTCGGGCGAGGACATGCAGCCCGCGCTGGTATCGGGCGCGTTCGTGGTCAGGTCGGCCCCGGCCACGACCGGCGCGGGGTCGATCACCACGCTGTTCGAGGCAGGATCAAAACCCGGCAGGCTGACGCTGACGACATTGGGATTGGCGCAGGCCTGCGCCGGGGCAACCGTCTTGTCGCTTGATGCGCAGCCGGTCGAGCCAAGATGCAGCGTCCAGCCCTTGCTGTCCGCCGCCATTCCGTCCGGCGCGAACTCGATCTTGATGAACTTGTAGCCCCCCTGCCAGTTCCAGAACATCCCCGTCAGGTTCAGCGGTGACGGCGCCAGCACCGGGTCCAGATGGTTCTGCGCGAAAGGCACGCCGATCCGGAACTCCAGCCCGGTATAGTCCCCCTCGGGCACTGTGCCGCGCAACGACTGGTTCATCTGCGGCGTGCCATTGACGCAAGAGGCGCTGCCGTCCTCGAAATCCAGCAGCGCGGTCTGCCCGACCTGCCAGACCCCATCCTGTTCCAGCGCCAGCGGAACCCGCGAACCGTCGCCGGCGATCAGCACCGGGTCCGAGACATACAGCCGATAGTCCAGCATCTGCGCGGTGGTCGCGGCGCTGCCAAGGTCGGGATAGGATTGCCCGCAGGCCAGCGGCTGGCCGGCGACTTCGGCGATAAAGGGGATTTCGACGCTGGTATCCGCAAAGGCGGGGGCAATCGTCGAGGCGGCGGCAATGGCCGCGATGGTCATGCGTTTCATGTGATCTCTCCAAATCCGGTCAGGTGCCCCGAAAGGGCAAATCCGTCCGCCCCTTGCGCGGGCGGGCCTGCATCAGATCAAAGAGGGCGGCCCCCGCGCCAGGGGCGCTTGCGCCAGAGCGGGGCCGAAATGCTGGCGCGGGGCACGATTCCAGACGATCCGCCGCTGATGCGTGGCACCGAACCACAGATCGGGCGCGGGCGGCAGCGCCATGGCCTTGACCAGATGGCAGGCGGGGCAATCGCGCCCCTGCCCCGGACCGCCGTTTTCCTGCCCCGGATCGCCGCAGAGGGCGGCGTCGGAAAATCCATAGACGAACATAGCCTGCTGCCGCGCCAGCGCGGTCGCCGAAACGGGGCGATGCGCCATCGGGATCAGCGCCACCGCAAGGGACAGCAGGGCCGACAGCAGCCATGCCGGTGCGGCGCGGCGCGCATTGGCGGGCGGCGTGGCAACGGTTTTCGGCTGTCTGTTCGAACGGACGCGCATGGAACCGGGACGGGCTGGCGGCATCCCGCAAAAGCGGAACGGGGTCTTGGGAAAGATAGTTCGGGGCCGGGCCGCCATGACCGGCGGCGCTGTGGCGGATCAGACGCGCGGAGGCCCGCGCAGCGGCGGCCTGCGATCCTCCGCCAGGGCCGCAACCACCTGCCCCGTTTCTGGCCACGCAGCCCTGTGCGGGGCAAGGACGGGCTGGCCGGGACCGGCAAAGGGCGCGGGCAGCACAAAGGCAACGACAAGCCGACACAGCGGACAGGCTGACCCCTGCCCGGTATCCTGCTCTGCCCCGCTGTCACACAGCGCAGAGCCATAAATCTGTTCGGCCTGCGCGCGCGCAAGTTCATCGCCCGAGGGCACCCGATGCCCGAACCCCGCCGCCACAAGAGCGAGGGTCAGAACAAGGACAAGCCCTTGCAGCAGGATATGCCGACGCTGTGCCATATCCGTGACCATGAGGTCAAACCACACAAATAGCAAGCGGCGCGGTGTCGCGCGGCCCGGACTTTACCCCGCCCGCCCCATGGCCTAAGCCGGATAAGGTAAAAAACCACGGAGGGCCCGTGATGGCCAATGACGCAAAACCCGCAGACCTGCCCATCATCGCACCGGGAACGGCGATTTGTGCCGATGGCGAACCGCCCGAGATCCTGCACGCCGCCGAACAGGTCTTTCACCACATCCTCGACCGCGTGAAACAGTTTCAGGCCGATCTGCCCGAAGATCACGAACTTGGGCTGTATCTGGCGGGCTTTGGCGGCGGACAGGCGCTGCATGTGCGGGGTATGGGCTACAAGAACCCGAATATCATCGAATTTTATGGCATGCTGGATGGCAACCGGCAGGTCGCGGTGATCCAGCACATCTCGCAGCTTAACTTCCTGCTGATCGCCGTGCCGCCCCCCGCCGACCAGCCGCCCTATCGCATCGGCTTTGGTGCCGAACTGTAGGATCAGCGCGGATTCACCGCCTCGACCGTCAGGCGCTGACGCAGGATCGCCTGATCCTCGCGGATCATGCCGGGGATCAGGAACAGGTCGATCACCATCCACACCGCCACAAGGCCAAGCGGCACCCAGCCAATCACGATCGGCGCTGTCAGCCAGCCAATGCCCCACAGCGCCAGCATGATCGCCCCGCTGAGATAGCGGCCCAGATAAAACCGATGCGCGCCACATCCCCACAGCAAAATCGCCAGCAGATAGGCGACAAAGGGCGATTTCGCCTCGTTCGTGACCCTTTGCTCGATCAAAAGCTGATGTCCGACATCCATCTGTCCGTGGCCCCCTGACCAATCCGGCGCGACATACGCCATCCCCTGAAGATAGGAACGCCGCGCTGCCTGACAAGAACAAGGCGACGCACGGCCCCTGCGATGATGGCGCGACCGGTTCCGCGGGGGTTAACCTTCGCCGTGGCTTTCGAGATCCGGCAGCCGGAGGGAAGGTTCAGCAAATGCTGGGGATAGTGCTGCACAGGGCGGGCACAGTGGCGGCACCGGATGTGCACAGGCTGTACACCGCCGGCCCGCGTTGCGCGACGTCGGCGGTGCGAATTTTGCGTCCCGCGGTGGCCGGGGGAGCTGCGCCCCCCGGACCCCCAGCCATGGCCTCCGGCGCGTGGGGTGTTTGTGGGCAGGTGGTGCTGCCACTCAGGTGTTGGTGCTTGGGGTGCTGGTACCGGTCTGCCGGGGGTCTGGCCTGCCATCCGCAGACCGCAGCGCGCGCCGAAGGCGCGCCTCCGGCCGGGCGGCAGCGCGCGGTTCGGGCTTTGCCCGGACCGCCCCCCCCTCTCCGCCTGTGCAACGCTTGCCCGGTCGGATGTTTGCGGCCCGGAAGGACCTGCGCCTTGTGGCAGAACCGGTTCAGGTCGCGCATTCCAGCGACTTGAACGATACGGCCAGGCTGTCTGGATTGCGGACGGATCGTCTGACGCTCTGGCTGAAGCTCTTGGTCGGGTGGATGATGCCCCAACCGGTTTTCGAGAATGTCGTTCGGCGGGCAGAGTGGCTGTCGGCGGGCAGAGTGGCTGTCGGCGGGCAGAGCCGGGCCATTCCGGCCTTGGTGCTTGGGTTGCAGGTTCCGGTCTGCCGGGTGTCTGACCCGCCATCCGCAGACCGAAGCGCGCGCCGAAGGCGCGCCCCCGGCCGGGCGGCAGCGCGCGGTTCGGGCTTTGCCCGGACCGCACCCCCCTTTCAGCCACAGCGGCGCCTGCCGTCATTGTTGCTGCGGGCTGATGCCGGCGTTTTGCCCGTTATGACCCAAGCTTCGGCCTGCACCCGTGATCGGAATCCGGGACTGACAAAAACCGCGGGTGTCTGGCGGATGATGCCCTACCAATCGCCGCCGCCATGGGTTAGGAACCCGGCAACACGACACGACGGGTGCGATATGAAATTCACGCTTTCCTGGCTCAAGGAGCATCTCGATACCTCGGCGACGCTGGCGCAGATCACCGAGGCACTGACCGATCTGGGGCTTGAGGTCGAAGAGGTTGCCGATCCGGCCTCGCGGCTCAAGGCCTTTACGCTGGCGCGCATCGCGCATGCCGAACAGCATCCCGATGCCGACCGGCTGCGGGTTTGCCGCGTGCTGACGGATGAGGGCGAAAAGCAGATCGTTTGCGGCGCGCCCAATGCCCGCGCCGGAATCACCGTCGTGCTGGCCAAGCCGGGCGATTACGTGCCGGGCATCGACGTGACATTGGGGGTCGGCAAGATTCGCGGTGTCGAAAGCCACGGCATGATGGCCTCGGAACGAGAGCTGGAGCTGTCTGACGAACATGACGGCATCATCGAACTGCCCTCGGGCGAGGTCGGGCAGACATTCGTGGACTGGCTGGCCGCGAATGCGCCCGAAAAGATCGACCCGATGATCCATATCAAGATCACCCCAAACCGCCCCGACGCCCTTGGCGTGCGCGGCATCGCCCGCGATCTTGCGGCGCGCGGGCTGGGGACGCTGAAACCCCTGCGCGACGCGACGATCGAGGCAAGCTTTCCCTGCCCGGTCAATGTGACCATCGACCCCGAGATCGCGCCGAAAGTGCCCTTCTTCAGCGGGCGCGTGGTGCGCGGCGTCAGGAACGGTCCCAGCCCCGCCTGGCTGCAAAAACGCCTGCGCGCCATCGGGCTGCGCCCCATCAATGCACTGGTCGATATCACCAACTTTTTCACCTATGACCTGAACAGACCGCTGCATGTCTTTGATGTTGCAAAGATTCATGGCAATCTGACCCTGCGTTCCGCCCGCGCCGGAGAAGAGATCGTCGCGCTGGACGACAAGACCTACGCCATGCCCGAAGGCGCGGCGGTGATCTGTGACGAGAACGGCCCGGAAAGCATTGCGGGTGTGATGGGGGGCGCGGCCTCGGGATCACAGGATGACACCACCGAAGTCTTTATCGAAGCCGCCTATTTCGACCCGATCAGCACAGCCGCGACCGGACGCGCGCTGAAGATCAATTCTGATGCGCGCTATCGTTTTGAACGTGGAATCGACCCGAATTTTACGCTTCATGGCCTTGATCTGGCGACACAAATGGTCGTTGATCTTTGCGGCGGACAGGCCTCTGGCGTCGTGACGGCGGGTGCCTTGCCCGACAACAGCCGTGCATATCGGCTGGACCCGGCCCGCACCGCCAGCCTTGTGGGTCTCGACATTCCCGCATCCACGCAGCGCGCCACGCTGGAGGCGTTGGGCTTTCGGATCGAGGGGGACATGGCGCATGTGCCCTCGTGGCGGCCCGATGTTCTGGGCGAGGCCGATCTGGTCGAGGAAATCGCCCGCATCGCCAGCCTGACGGGCTTGCAGGGCAAGCCCCTGCCGCGCCCGCATCCTGGCGTGCCGAAACCGATCCTGACGCCGCTGCAAATCCGCGAAAGCGCCGCCCGTCGGCAGGCGGCGGCGCTGGGTTACAATGAATGCGTGACCTACAGCTTTATCGACGAGGCTGCGGCCCGGCTGTTCGGCGGTGGCGGGGATGCCCTGCGCGTCGAGAACCCGATCAGCAGCGAAATGACCCATCTGCGCCCCGACCTGCTGCCCGGCCTTCTGGCGGCGGCGGCGCGGAATCAGGCGCGCGGGCAATCCGATCTGGCGCTGTTCGAGATCGGGCCGGTCTTTGCCGGGGCCGAGCCGGGCGAGCAGGCGACGCAACTGACCGCACTGCTGGTTGGCGCAACCGCGCCGCGCGACCCGTTCGGCAGCCGCCGCAAGGTCGATCTGTATGACGCCAGGGCCGATGCCGAGGCCGTGCTGGCCGCCATCGGTGCGCCCGCCCGCTCCCAGATCAACCGCAAGCTGGACGGCTGGTGGCATCCCGGCCGGGCGGGAAATATCGCGCTTGGGCCGAATGTGCTGGCCAGCTTTGGCGAAATTCACCCCCGCGTGCTGCGCGATCTGGACGTCAGGGGCCCCGCCGTCGGCTTTACCATCCGCATAGCGAATGTGCCTTTTCCAAAAGCCAAAACCTCGGCCCGTCCGACGCTGGAACTGGCCGGACTACAGGCTGTGGAACGCGATTTCGCCTTTGTCGTCGCCCCCGATATCGAGGCCATGACCCTGGTCAATGCCGCCGCAGGGGCCGACAAGGCGCTGATCGAGCGGGTGACGGTTTTTGACCAGTTCACCGGGCTGGAAGGCGGGCAGAAATCCATCGCCATCACCGCGCGCCTGCAACCGCGCGACAAGACCCTGACCGATGCCGAGATCGAGGCCGTCAGCCAGAAGATCATCGACAAGGTACAGAAGGCCACGGGCGGCACGCTGCGCGCCTGACCGGGGCCGCGGCGCTGCGGCAAGGCGGCTGTCACCGGCAGCCGGACTGCCGCCGCATTTTCGCGCGTTGCAACGCAGCGCCGGGCAGGCTAACAACTGCCCCAATCCAAGACGCGAGGCTTTCATGTCATCCCCCCTCCGCCTGGGCATTGCCGGGCTTGGCACCGTCGGCATCGGTGTTGTCAAGATCGTCCAGAAACATGCCGAACTGCTGGCCGCCCGGTCCGGCCGCTCTGTCGCGATCACCGCCGTCAGCGCGCGGGATCAACGCAAGAACCGCGATGCGGATCTGTCCGCCTATCGCTGGGAAGGCGATCCGATGGCACTGGCGACGGCCAGTGACGTGGATGTCTATGTCGAACTGATCGGCGGCGATAACGGCATTGCCCGAGACAGCATTGAGGCCGCGCTGCGCGCCGGCAAGGATGTCGTGACAGCCAACAAGGCGCTGCTGGCCGTGCATGGGCAGGAACTGGCTGAACTGGCCGAAGGGTTGGGCCGCGTGATCCGCTTTGAGGCGGCGGTGGCGGGCGGCATTCCGGTCATCAAGGCGATGACGGAATCGCTGGCCGGGAACGACATCACCCGCGTCATGGGCGTGATGAACGGCACCTGCAACTATATCCTGACCCGGATGGAAAGCGCCGGCCTGTCCTATGAGACGGTGTTCGAAGAGGCGCGGCAACTGGGCTATCTGGAGGCCGACCCGACGCTGGATGTGGGCGGCATCGATGCCAGTCACAAGCTGGCGATCCTGTCATCGATCGCCTTTGGCACGCGCGTCGATTTCGGCGCGGTCGAGATCGAGGGGATCGAGCGGATCGGCATCGACGACATCCGCCGCGCCTCGGACATGGGCTATCGCATCAAGCTGCTGGGCGTCGCGCAGATGACGCCGCGCGGGCTGGAACAGCGCATGTCGCCCTGCCTCGTACCCGCCGACAGCCCGCTGGGGCATCTGGTCGGCGGCACCCATATGGTCGTGATCGAGGGCGTCAGCGTCGGCCAGATCGTGCTGCGCGGCGCGGGCGCAGGCGAAGGCCCGACCGCAAGCGCCGTCATGTCCGACATTGTCGAGGTCGCGCGCGGCATCCGCTTGCCGGTATTCGGCCAGCCCGCTTCTGCGTTGCGTGCCGCTCAGCCTGCCCGCACCGCCGTGCCCGCCGCCTATTACATGAGGCTGGAATTGCAGGACAAGCCGGGCGCGCTGGCCAAGGTGGCCTCGGTTCTGGGCGATTCCGGCATTTCCATCGACCGGATGCGCCAATACGGCCACCCCAGCGACAGCAGCGTCCCGGTGCTGGTCGTCACCCACAAGACCACGCCCGACGCGATCGACTATGCCATCGAGGCGCTGCCGCGCACCGGCGTGCTGGTTGGCGCCCCTGTGGAATTGCGGATAGAAGAGGTCTGACCCCCTTTCCACCCGATACGAGGCAATGGCAACGAATGGATATTCTGGACAGGATCAGGGCCTATAAACTGGATGAGATCGCCTCCGCCAAGGCCGTGCGTCCCCTTGCCGATGTCGAGGCCGCCGCCCGCAGCGCCGCCGCTCCGCGCGGATTTGCCCGCGCGCTGGCGGACAAGGCCGCGCAAGGCCCGGCGCTGATCGCCGAAATCAAGAAAGCCAGCCCCTCCAAAGGGCTGATCCGCGCCGATTTCGACCCGCCCACGCTGGCCCGCGCCTATCAGGCGGGCGGAGCGGCCTGCCTGTCGGTTCTGACTGACGCGCCCAGCTTTCAGGGCGCCCCGGAGTTTCTGACCGCCGCGCGCGATGCTTGCGACCTGCCCGCGCTGCGCAAGGATTTTCTTTACGACACCTATCAGGTCGCCGAGGCCCGCGCCTGGGGGGCCGATTGCATCCTGATCATCATGGCCAGCGTCGATGACACGCTTGCATCCGAGCTTGAGGATGCCGCCCGGCATTGGGGCATGGATGCCCTGATCGAGGTGCATAACGCCACGGAACTGGACCGCGCGCTGCGCCTGAAATCATCCCTGATCGGAATAAATAACCGCAATCTCAAGACCTTTGAACTAAGTCTTGATGTAACGCGCGAACTTGCGCCCCACATCCCCGATGACCGCGATATCGTCTGCGAAAGCGGGCTGTTCACGCCTGCCGACCTTGCCGCGATGATGCAGGTCGGCGCGCGCCGGTTCCTGATCGGCGAAAGCCTGATGCGGCAGGCCGACGTGACCGCCGCCACCCGCACCATCCTGAACCTGCCGGAGGGGGCATGAGCCTGACGCATTTCGACAGCGCCGGTCAGGCGCATATGGTCGATGTGTCCGGCAAGCCGGAAACCATGCGCGAGGCGCGGGCCGAGGGCTGTGTCATCATGTCGCCCGCGACACTTGCTCTGGCGCAGGGCGGGGCGGCCAAGGGCGATGTGCTGGCGGTGGCGCGGCTGGCCGGAATCATGGGGGCAAAGCGCACCGGAGATCTGATCCCGCTGTGCCATCCACTGCCCATCGCCAAGGTCTCGCTGGACCTGGCGCCAGAGCCGGACCTGCCCGGCATTCGCGTGACCGCCACGGTTCGCACCACTGGCCGCACCGGTGTCGAGATGGAGGCTCTGACCGCCGTTTCGATCGCCTGTCTGACCATCTATGACATGCTGAAGGCGGCTGAAAAATCGATGCACATCGAGGGGATTCGACTGCTGCATAAAACCGGCGGAAAATCAGGAACCTATGAGGCAAATCCATGATTTCGGTTGAAGAAGCGCGGGCATTGGTTCTGGGGCTGGCAGGCCCGGCGCGGGGCGAGGCCGTCACGCTGGACACGGCGGCGGGGCGCGCCTTGCTGGAACCGGCGGTATCGCGCATGACCCAGCCGCCTTTCGCCTCGGCCGCAATGGACGGCTATGCCTGGCGCAGCGCCGATGCGGGCCAGCGGCTGCGGGTGATCGGCGAAGCCGCAGCCGGGCATCCCTGGCGGGGCGAGGCGGCCCCCGGCACCGCCATCCGTATTTTTACCGGAGCAGCCGTTCCCGATGGCTATGACCGCGTCGAGATGCAGGAAAATACCGAACGGCAAGGCGACTGGCTGGTGATGACCGCCCCGTCGGACGGCACGCATATCCGCCCGCGCGGAGGCGATTTCGCCGAAGGGGATCGGCTTGAGGCCCGGCGCATCCTGTCGCCCGCCGATATCGGCCTGCTGGCCGCGATGAATGTGCCGCAGGTGACGGTGGCCCTTCGGCCGCGTGTCGCCGTTCTGGCCAGCGGGGACGAGCTGGTCCTGCCCGGCGACACCCCCGCCGAAGGTCAGATCATCAGCTCGAACGATCTTGCCATCGCCGCCCTTGCCCGCGCCGCCGGGGCCGAGGCCACCATCCTGCCGATTGCCCGCGACACCACGGACAGCCTGCGCGACAGCTTTCGTCGCGCGCAAGATTTCGACATGCTTGTGACCATCGGCGGCGCCTCGGTCGGCGATCACGATCTGGTTGGCGGGGTGGCGCAGGCGATGGGCATGCAGCGCGCCTTTCACAAGATCGCCATGCGCCCCGGCAAGCCGCTGATGGCCGGACGGATCGGCACGGCCGCGATGATTGGCCTTCCTGGAAATCCAGTTTCTGCAATTACTTGTGCGATTTTATTTATGCAACCTCTGATCCGGCGGATGATGGGCCTTTCGGGCGATCTGCCGCAGCGTAGCGCCCGGCTGGCCACCCCGCTTGGCGTCGAGGGCAACCGCCAGCACTATCTGCGCGCAAGGCTGGCCAGGGGCGAGGATCTGCCGCTGATCACGCCTTTCGACAATCAGGATTCTTCGCTGCTGTCGGTGCTGTCGCAAGCCGATGCGCTGCTGATCCGCCCGCCCTTCGATCCGGCGCGCGAACCCGGCGGGATCGTCGAATACCTGCCGCTTGACCTGCTAACGGTTAACCCGATTTTTACCTCGATCTGTTCTGCTGATTGACGCGATTCTGGCGATGCGCTAGAACATTCAAAGAACACTGCGCAGGCAAGGGACGGACCAATGCTGACCAAAAAGCAGATTCAATTGCTGGAATTCATAAGGACGCGGATGGCACGCGACGGTGTCCCCCCGTCTTTCGACGAGATGAAAGATGCGCTTGATTTGCGCTCGAAATCCGGGATTCATCGGCTGGTCAAGGCGCTTGAGGAACGCGGCTTCATCCGCCGCCTGCCCCATCGCGCCCGCGCACTGGAAATCGTGCGCCTGCCCGAGGCGCTGACCCATACCACCGAAGAACCGCAGGCTTCCGGGTTTTCGCCCAGGGTCATATCGAACAATCGCCCCCCGCAGCCGCGTGGCGCGATGGGCGTGGTTGACAGCGGCTCGACCGAACTGCCGCTGATGGGCCGCATCGCCGCCGGCGTCCCGATCGAGGCGATTTCCGAGGTGTCCCATCACGTCGCGGTTCCCAGCAGTATGCTGTCGGGCCGTGAACGGCATTACGCGCTTGAGGTCAAGGGCGACTCCATGATCGAGGCCGGGATCAATGATGGCGATGTCGTGGTCATCCGCGAACAGGACAGCGCCGACAATGGCGACATCATCGTGGCGCTGGTCGAAGGGCATGAGGCGACGCTGTAGCGCTATCGTCGGCGCGGTGCAATGATCGCGCTTGAGGCCGCGAATCCCGCCTATGAAACCCGCATCCTGCCCGAGGCGTCGGTCAGGGTGCAGGGGCGTCTGGTCGGGTTGATCCGCAGCTATTGAACGCGGTCAGAGATGGTCGAAGAAACCGGGGCCTGCCTTGCCCAGCAATTCCTCGGCCAGATCGCGACCCATTGCTGCGCCGTCGCCCGCGCGGCCTTCGCGCTGTCCGGCATGCGATTGCGCACCATCTGGCCGCAGGATCTGGCCGCGCAGCACCAGTCGGTCGTCACGAAACTCGGCATGGCCTGCGATCGGCGTCTGGCAAGATCCGTCCAGCCGGGCCAGAAAGGCGCGCTCGGCCGCGATGCGCAGGCCGGTTTCGGGATGGCTGATCGCCGCCAGCAAGGCCGCGCAACGCCCGTCCGCAGCGCGCCGCTCGACCCCGATGGCACCTTGCGCGACGGCGGGCAGCATCTCGTCGGGATCAATGGGGTTGCGGGCAATCTGCGGCAGGTTCAGCCGCCGCAACCCCGCCATTGCCAGAAAGGTCGCCACCGCAACACCGGAGTCCAGCTTGTGCAGCCGCGTCTGAACATTGCCCCTGAACTCGACCAGCCGCAGATCGGGACGGCGATGGGCCAGTTGCGCCCGCCGTCGCAGGCTGGACGATCCGACCACCGCGCCCTGCGGCAATTCCGCGATGCCAGCATGATGCGGGCTGACAAAGGCGTCACGCGGATCCTCGCGCGGCAGCAGGCAATCGATGATCAGACCGTCGGGCTGCACGGTCGGCATGTCTTTCATCGAATGCACGGCGATGTCGATCTGCCCGCCCGCAAGCGCCTCTTCGATTTCTTTCGTGAACAGCCCTTTGCCGCCGATTTCCTTCAGCGGGCGGTCGGTCACGCGGTCGCCGGTCGTGCTGATGACGACGATCTCGAACGCATCGGGCGGCAGGTCATGAGCCGCCATCAGCCGGTCGCGCGTCTCATGCGCCTGCGCCAGCGCCAGGGCCGAGCCGCGCGTGCCGATCTTCAACGGAAAAGAGGGGTCTGGCATCTGTGTCATTCCCCTCGCATAGCGGCCCGGCCCACGCTTGACAACGCCCCCCTGCTTGTCCTTATGAGGCGCCAGGAGGCCATATGACCAAACTTCTGCTGCGTGCCCTGGCGGGCGAAACGCTGCCCGTGCCGCCGATCTGGATGATGCGTCAGGCCGGGCGCTATCTGCCCGAATATCGCGCCACCCGCGCGCAGGCCGGTGATTTCCTGGCGCTGTGCTATACGCCTGATCTGGCCGCAGAGGTGACGTTGCAGCCGATCCGCCGCTTTGGTTTCGACGCGGCAATCCTGTTCGCCGATATTCTGCTGGTGCCGCAGGCCCTTGGGGCCGATTTGTGGTTCGTCACCGGCGAGGGGCCGCGCCTTTCCACGATTACCGGCGCGGCGGGTGTCACGGCGCTGAAACCGGCGGACGATATTCACGACAGGCTTGCCCCGGTTTACGAAACGGTGCGCATCCTCGCCCGCGAATTGCCGCGCGAGACCGCGCTGATCGGCTTTGCCGGCGCGCCCTGGACGGTGGCGACCTATATGATCGCGGGGCGGGGCACGCCCGATCAGGGGCCGGCCCATGCCTTCAAGGCTGCGGACCGGGCGGCGTTCACCGCGCTGATCGACCGCATCACCGAGGCCACGATCCTGTATCTGTCGGCGCAGATCGAGGCCGGGGCCGAGGTCGTCAAGCTGTTCGACAGTTGGGCAGGCAGCCTGACGGGTGCGGATTTCGACGATTTCGCGATTACCCCCGTCCGCCGGATCATCGCCGCGCTGAAGGCCCGCCACCCCGGCATACCGGTCATCGCCTTCCCGCGCGAAGCCGGGCCGCGCTATATCCGCTTTGCCCGCGCGACGGGGGCCGATTGCGTGGCGCTGGATAATTCAGTCAGTGCGGAAAGGGCCGCGACGCATGTGCAGCCGGATGGCAGCGTGCAGGGCAACATGGCCCCGCGGCATATGGTCACGGGTGGCCCCGATCTGGCGGCCGAGGCGCAGCGGATCACCCGCGCCTTTCGCGGCGGGCCGCATATCTTCAACCTTGGCCACGGGATCACCCCGGACGCCGATCCCGACAATGTCGCCCGGATGATCGAGGCGGTGCGCAACGCATGATCTGGGTTCTGGCCACGCTGATCGCCGCGGCCGCCCAGACCGGGCGGAACGCTGCACAGGCCGGGCTGACCGGACGGATCGGCACCATCGGCGCGACTGCGGTGCGGTTCTTTTTCGGCCTTCCCTTCGCGCTGCTGCTGCTGATCGCGATGTCGTCCCTTGTGGCCCTTCCCATGCCCGACGCGCGGGTTCTGGGTTTTGCCATCGTGGGCGGCGGGGCGCAGATCGCGGCGACGGCCTTCATGCTGCTGACCATGCGCGGGCAGAATTTCGGCGTGGCCACGGCGCTGATGAAGACCGAACCCGTGACCATCGCCCTGATCAGCATGCTGGCCCTGTCGGAACCTCTGGGAACGGGTCGGCTGACCGCAATCGCGGTGGCGACGCTTGGCGTGGTCATCGCCTCGGGCGCAGAATGGACGCGGGCCAGCATGCGCCCGGTGATCACGGGAATCACGGCGGGCGGGCTGTTCGGCCTGTCGGCCATCGGCTTTCGCGGTGCGTTGCTGGCCCTGCCCGATGGCGGCTTCTTCATCCGCGCCCTGACCGTTCTGACCCTGTCGCTGGCGATGCAATCGCTGGTCATGTTGATCTGGCTGGCCGTGGCCGACCGCGCGGCGCTGCGCGGCATCCGGGCGGAATGGCGCGTTTCGGTGGGCGCAGGGGCGCTTGGGGCGCTGGCCTCGCTGTTCTGGTTCATCGGCTTTGCCGTCACCTCGGCCGCGAATGTCCGCACGCTGGCCCTGATCGAGGTGGTTTTTGCACAGATCGTATCCGGCAAGGTGTTTCGCGAAGCAACCGGGCGGCTGCAACTGGCCGGGATGGCCCTGATTGTGCTGGGTGTGGGCTGGCTGCTGGCGATTACCGTCTGACCGCGCGGGCCGCGATCAGACCCATTTCGCCAGCGGCGGCAGGCTCATCAGCACGGCATCCGCATCATGCCCGGTTTCCAGCCCGAATTTCGTGCCCCGGTCATAGACAAGGTTGTATTCGGCATAAAGCCCACGATGGATCAGTTGCGTGTCCTTGTCGGCCCCGGTCCAGTTCCGGGTCATGCGGCGTTCGGCCAGCGGCAGGAAGGCGGGCAGGAAGGCCTGCCCCACAGCCCTGGTAAACGCAAAATCGGCATCCCAGTTGCCAGTGTTCAGGTCGTCAAAGAAGATGCCGCCGACGCCGCGCGCCCGGCCCCGATGGGGAATGAAGAAATATTCATCCGCCCATGCCTTGAACCGGTCATAGTAATCGGCCCCGTGGGCTGCGCAGGCGCGGCGCAGCGTATCGTGGAAATGCGCGGTATCTTCTGCATATTCGATACAGGGATTCAGATCCGCACCGCCGCCGAACCACCATGCGCCGGGGGTCCAGAACATGCGCGTATTCATGTGGACGGCGGGCGCGTGGGGGTTCGGCATATGGGCGACAAGGCTGATGCCGCTGGCCCAAAAGCGCGGGTCACGGTCCAGCCCCGGCACGCCGCGGGCGGCCATCGCCGCTTGCGCCTTCGGGGATAGCTGGCCGTGAACCTCGGACCAGTTCACGCCGACCTTTTCGAACACCCGGCCCCCCCGCATGACGGACATCACTCCGCCGCCGCCATCCTGGGCGCGCGTGGTCGGCGTCACCTCGAACCGTCCGGCGGGGCCGGTGCCCGGCCCGCGATCCTCCAGCGCCTCGAAGGCGGCGGTGATGCGGTCGCGCAGATCGCGGAACCAGTCGGCGGCGGTGCGGCGTTGATCGTCCATCCTGACCTCAAACGTGAATTGCCAAGCTATCGCCCTGGCAGATAGCATCCCGACACATGCTGTAACGAGACTGGCCATGCCCCGCAACACTGCCCCCCGCAATACTGCCCTTGCCCTGCTTGCCCTGCCGTTGACCCTGGCCGCCTGCGCGACGCCGCTGGAACGCTGCATCAACCGGCAAACCCATGAATATCAGGTGGTCAGCCGCCTTCTGGCCGAAACCGAGGCCAGTCTGGCGCGGGGGTATCGCTGGCAAGAGAGGCTGGTCGAAAGCGACCGGCTGGTGCAATGCCGGGATTATGATCGCGACGACAAGGGGCGCGTCTATGTCCGCTATTACCCGTGCTGGGACGACTATGTCACGTCCGAGCGTTACCGCGAACCCATCGACCCCGAAGTCGAAACCCGCAAGCGCGACAATCTGATCACCCGCCGCGACGCCCTGGCCGCCAGCGCCGAAGCGTCGGTCAAGGCCTGCAAGGCCGCTTATCCCGAAACGGGAAGCTAAATCGCCAGCGCCGTCACCGGGTCGGCAAGGCCGCGACCGCCATCCACCGTCACGATCTCGCCGGTGATAAAGCGCGCGCCCTCGCTGGCCAGATAATGCACGGCCTCGGCCACCTCTTCGGGCGGGGCGATGCGGCCAAGCGGCGTGCCCGCGACGATCTGGCCGCGCAAAGCGCCATCCTCTTTCAGGGCTAGCTGCAATTCATGCGACATCACGCTGCTGAAGCGCACGCCATTAACCCTGATCCGGTGCGGTGCCAGTGCCAGTGCCAGTGCCCGCGTCGCCTGTTCCTGCGCGGCTGACGCAACGGAATAGCCCAGCAGCGACGGCACGGGCCGCAGCGCCGCCAGCGAGGACAAGTTGACGATGGCACCGGCCTGCACCGGATCGTCCTGTCCCTCGGCCTGCCGGATCATCCGCTTGGCGACCATCTGGGACAGGCGCAACACCGAGACAGTGTTCTGGCGCAGCATCTCGTCCAGAAGGCCGGGATCGGTATCCAGCGGGTCCGAGCTTTTCATCAGCCGGTGCGCATTCACCAGAATATCCACCCGCTCGAAGGAATCGACCGTGGCCGACAGCAGGTTCGCCATGGACAGCTTTTCGCAGATATCGCCGTGAAACAACCGCACCGGGCCGTTGACCGCGTCCAGATCGGACATCCGGTCCTCCAGCGCGCCATCATCGCAATCGACGCACATCACATTGGCGCCCTTGTCCAGAAAATGCCGGACGATGGCCTGCCCGATGCCATGCGCGGCACCGGTCACGATGGCGGTCCTGCCTTGAAGCGAAAATGTCATCTGCGTGCCTTCTGTCGCCTTGCCCCGCGCCCCGCGCCGCTGGCCTCGAATATCTTGTAGCGGGAATCGCCGCCGATTTCGACGACCTGTCCGAAATGTTCCCGCAGCGTGGTTTCATAGGGCAGGTGGCGGTTGGCGACCATCCACAGCCGCCCCGCCCCGGTCAGCAGCCGCGCGGCGGTGGCGATGAAACCGGCCCCCAGACGCGGATCGGCATCGCGCCCGTCGTGGAAAGGCGGGTTCATGATGACGCCGTTCACCGGCTCGGGCAGGCGAAAGTCCCGCGCATCGGCCCAGTAAAACCGGGCGCGCGGGTCGGAGATATTGTCGCGCGCCGATTGCAGCGCGGCGTGATTAGCCTCGACCAGATGCACGATCTCGACACCGGGACGGGTCAGCGCCTGCGCAGCCAGCCAGCCCCAGCCCGCGCCCGGATCAACCAGCCGCGCGGGCAACCGCTCGGGCAGATACCGCGCCAGCAGGGCCGAGCCGGGATCGATCCCGTCCGCCGAAAACACGCCGGGACGGGTGACGAAACCGGGCGCGACCGGGGTTGCGACAGCCGGCCAGTCCGCCGGCACCCAGTCACCCGCCGCCGGGATGACGCGAAAGATCTTGCCATGGGCCTTGGAATGAACCTCGTCCACCTGCGCAAGGCCGCGCAATTCCTTCAAAAGGGAATCGACGCCATCGTTTTTTTGCCCGTCGATCCACAGCGCCGCACCGGGCCGCAGCCGTGCAACGGCAGCGGCGATGCGGGCCCTTGCCTCGGATTTCGCGCGCGGCAGGATCACGATCACGGTGTCGAAATCGCCGTCCGTCACGGGCGCAACATTAAAACCGCGCGCAGACAGATTCGCGTAATCGGTGAAAAACCCTTGGGTGATTCGCGTCCTCGACGGATCGAGCGGCGACAAATCGTCGCCCCCCCGCGCCCCGATTACCAGCACATCACCTGCGGGATGGCCATCCGGAAAGGCCAGATTCAAGCGTGTTCCTGACACAGATTACTCTTTTTCCATGGTGCATTGCAGCGGATGCTGCTGACGGCGGGCCAGTTCCATGACCTGCGCGACCTTGGTTTCGGCCACCTCATGCGAAAAGACGCCCACCACCGCAACGCCCTTGCGATGCACGGTCAGCATGATCTCGATCGCCTGGGCATGGGTCATGCCAAACAGCCGTTCCAGCACATGCACGACAAATTCCATCGGCGTGAAATCATCATTTAGCATCAATACCTTGTACATGGGCGGCCGCTGCGATTTCGCGCGCGGCTTTACCGCCAGATCAGACTGGCCACCCGGTTTTTTCGTGTCGGTCATCCGGTGCGTCATTGTCGGTTGGCAGGCTTTCCCGCAAAGGTTTCTGGCAGCAAAGGAATGCCGGGACCGGCCCGGCGTCCCGCAAAATATAGTGGAATTGCGCAAGGATAAAAGCCCTTCGCAGGCACCCCGCGCAAGGCAGACCCTGCGGCAATGAGGGAAAATTAAAGAAAATGCATGGTTTCCTGCCGAATCCAGCCATGCTATTATCCCGACATTAACGATGGGCATGCAAATAAAGACATGTCCGCGCGAGGCAGAAGAGACCGAGACAGTGACCCATTTTCTTGTCGCCCGGCTATGGGCGCTGATCCTTTTGGCTATTTTGGCCCCCGCCGCCGTATTCGCAGCCCCGTTTGCAGCCTATGTCATCGACGCGCGAAGCGGTCAGCCGATATACAAGCAGAACGAGAACACGCGACTTCATCCCGCGTCCCTGACCAAGATGATGACGCTCTACATGGCCTTCACGGCGATCGAGCGAGGGCAGGTCAGGCTTGATTCGAAATTCCTGATCTCCAGTAATGCCGCAGCCGAGCCGCCGTCGCGGCTGGGGCTGCGCGCCGGGCAGCGGATCGAGTTGCGCTATCTCATCCGGGCCGCCGCGATCAAGTCGGCCAATGACGCCGCCACCGCCATTGGCGAGGGGCTGGCGGGATCCGAGGGTGCCTTTGCCCGGCAGATGACCCAGATGGCCCGCGCCATCGGCATGCAGAACAGCCAGTTCCGCAATGCCAACGGCCTGACGCAAGAAGGGCATTTTTCGACCGCGCGGGACATGACTATCCTGGGTCGGCGGCTGTTCTATGATTTCCCGCAATATTACAATATTTTCTCGCGGCGCAGCGCCGATGCCGGGATCGCCAAGGTGACATCGACCAACAAGCGTTTTCTGGATGCCTATCCCGGCGCGGACGGAATCAAGACCGGCTAT
The DNA here is from genome assembly GCF_047973135.1 of Paracoccus sp. (in: a-proteobacteria). Classification (GTDB taxonomy): domain Bacteria; phylum Pseudomonadota; class Alphaproteobacteria; order Rhodobacterales; family Rhodobacteraceae; genus Paracoccus. Next base: position 27,328 of record NZ_JBKEBL010000034.1, on the reverse strand, counting down.
ACCCGCGCCGCCGGGTTCAACCTGACGGCATCGGCCCAACGCGGCAAGAAGCGGCTGGTGGCCACGGTCTTTGGCGGCACCTCGACGGCGCAGCGCAATCAGGTGATGGCGCAATTGCTGGATGCCGGGTTCAACCGCGTTCCAAGCCGTGTACGCGAGGTCAAACCCGAGCCGCCGCAGATGCTGGCCCAAAAAGTCGTGCGGCGCGCCAAGGTCGAACCCAAGCAGATCGCGATGAAGCCCCAGCCACAACGCCTTACCCTGTCATCGTCCCAGCCTCCGCAACGCAGCGCCGCCGCCGTTGCCGCCCCGGTCGCCATCGCCGAGGCTGTACGTCAGGCCACCCCGGCAGCAGGCGGGTTGACCCTGGCGTCAAGCGCCCCTCCTCGGGCGCGCCCATCCCGTCAGGCAAGCGCCGTGGATGAGGCCGTCGGCAGCGCGATCGCGGCGGCTGTGGCTTCGGACACGGCGGCTTCGGCCAGTCTGGCGGCAACCTCTGTGCTGAGCGCGTCGTCCCGCCCGGTCCGCGCCCCGCATTCACGCAATGCCAGCACGGCTGCGGTGGCCCCTGCCCCTGCCCCTGCCCCTGCGGCGGCATCCGGCACCCCCGGATCGCTGTCACTGCTGCAATCGCCCGCGCCCAAGCCGCGTTCGGAAACGGTGATCCTTGCCGCCATGGGCGAAGGCGACATTTCCGAACCCGCCGCGCTGGAAATTGTGTCTCGCCCCGCAAATAGCGGGCGTAGCTGGGGTGTCACGCTTGGCCGCTATAAATCGCGGGCCGAAGCGGAAAAGCTGCTGCTGAGTACGGCTCTGCAGGGCGGCGACGCGCTGTCGGGTGCCACCCGGCAGGTCCGCGACACGAAGCGCGGCTTTACCGCCGATTTCGTCAGCCTCAATAAATCCGATGCACAGCTAGCCTGCGAAAGGCTGCGCACCCGGCAGCAGGAATGTTCGGTCGTCGGACCTTGAATTTGGCGGGCATGCCGCGCAACCCTTGCGGCATGCCCTGGCCCTCCTCTGGCCGGGGTGATGCAAAACGGTTATGGTGATACGTTTTTTCAGCTACCCGATGCATCGGTGGCTCTGACATGATCGATCCCCGGAACGAGGTGGATCATGACGGTCAGGAATATTCTTTTCATTATGTGCGACCAGCTTCGCCAGGACTATCTGTCCTGCTATGGGCACCCGCATCTGCACACTCCGAATATCGACCGGCTGGCCGCGCACGGGCTGCGTTTCGACCGGGCCTATGTGCAGTCGCCAGTCTGCGGCCCCAGCCGGATGAGCGCCTATACCGGCCGTTATGTCCACGCCCATGGCGCAAGCTGGAACTTTGTGCCGCTGAAGGCTGGCGAAATGACCGTCGGCGATCATCTGCGGCCCCTGGGTGTGCGGTCGGTTCTGATTGGCAAGACGCATATGCGCGCCGACACGGCGGGGATGTGCCGGCTGGGCATCGATCCCGACAGCCGGATCGGCGTGCGGATTTCCGAATGCGGCTTTGACCCGTTCGAACGGGACGACGGCATTCATCCCTGGTCGGGCCATGACCCGAACCCGCCCTATAACGCGCATCTGCGCCAGCGCGGCCTTTCCGGCGACAACCCGTGGGAGGAATGGGCCAATTCTGCCGAGGACCGGGACGGCGCGTTGTTGTCGGGCTGGTTTCTGGACAATGCCAACCGTCCTGCCCGCGTGCCGGATGCCGAATCCGAGACGCCCTATATCACCAGCCGCGCCATCGATTTCATCGATCAGGCGGGCGACCAGCCCTGGGTCGCTCATGTCAGCTATATCAAGCCGCACTGGCCCTATATCGTCCCCGAACCCTATGCCAGCATGTACGGGCCGGAACATGTCCTGCCCGTCCGGCGCGACCTGCGGGAACGGGACGACCCGCATCCGGTCTTTGGCGCGATGCAGGCACATCGGGTGTCGCGGAACTTTGCGCTGGACGAGGTGCGCGAACGGGTGATCCCTGCCTATATGGGGCTGATCAGGCAGATCGACGACCAGATGGGGCGGCTGTTCGCACATCTTGAGGCAACGGGCATCGCTGACCGGACGATGATCGTCTTTACATCGGATCACGGCGATTATCTGGGCGATCACTGGATGGGAGACAAGGATCTGTTCCACGAACAGGCGATCCGGGTGCCGCTGATCATCCATGACCCCGATCCGCGCGCCGATGCGACGCGGGGTATGGTGAATGACGACCTGGTCGAGATGATCGACCTTGCCCCCACCTTTCTTGATGTTTACGGTGGTGCCCCGGTGCCGCATATCCTTGACGGCCAGTCGCTGCGCCCCGCGCTGTTCGGCCAGCCCGACCGTCCCCGCCGCCGCCATGTCATTTCGGAATACGACTATTCCTTTCAGGACGCGCGGATCACCCTGGGCACCCCGGCGCGCGAAAGCTGGCTGCGGATGATCTTTGACGGACGCTGGAAATATGTTCTGGCCGAGGGCTGCCGCCCGATGTTGTTCGATCTGGAAACGGACCCCGACGAATATCACGATCTTGGCGGCGATCCGGACCACGAGGCGATCAGGGCGCGGCTGCACGAGGCGCTGTTTCAATGGGCGCGTCAGCCCCGGCAGCGGACCACCATTGCCGACGGTGCCATCGAATCGACATTCGTGCAGGAAAAGATCGCCGAGGGCGGTATCCTGATCGGCTATCGCGACCGGGCAGAGCTGGAAAAGGCCATCCGCGAGGAATGGCACCCGCGCTTTGCCGCCGCCAATCCGGTCGTCGGGCCGACGCTGAACCGGCTGCTGGGCCGGACCCCGGCCACACAGCGCAAGGAGACCAACGAATGACCTTTTCCGCTGCGATCCTGAAAAAGGGCGAAGGCATCGACGATGTGCACTGGAACATCCTCGGTCAGGTCTATACGCCCAAGCAGATCACCAAAGAGTGCTTTTGCTGGCACGCCATCTTTCCGGTCGAAACCTTCGTTCCGCCGCATATTCACCCGACTCAGGATGAATATATTCTGCTGCTGGACGGCGCGCTGGATCTGGTACTGGGCGACCGGACGATGCAGGCTGCGACAGGCGATCTGGTCTGCATGCCGCGCGGGGTGCCGCATGGAATCTTCAACAACAGCGGTCGCGATGTGCGGTGCTTTTTCTGGGTGACGCCGACCGGCAAGCTGGTCGATCTGTTCCGCCGGATCCACAACATGTCGCGCCCCGATCAGATCGCTGCCGTGTCGCCGGAATACGAGGTCGAGTTTCTGCCGCCCGTCCGCGCGGCAGATCAGCTTGGCTGACCCCCTATAAAAATCAACAGGGAAAAATCATGAAAACCATTGCCGCGCTAACCCTTACCCTTGGTCTCGGCCTGCCTGCCTCCGGTCAGGCCGCCGAGACCATCCTGTTCAACTGTTTCTTTCCGCCGCGCCACTACGTCTGTTCCGATTTCCTTCCGGAAATGGCGCGCCGCATCGACGAGGCGACCGAGGGCCGCGTCAGGATGCGTATCCCGCCAAAGTCGCTGGCCGCGCCGCCCGAACAGTATCAGGGCGTGGTCAATGGCGTGATGGATGGTGCGGTGCAGTTCAACGGCTTTCTGGCTGCCGACATTCCGGCGGTCGCGATGGGGCTGCTGCCCTTCGTCGGCCATAAGGAATCGCTGCCCGCCGGGGTCGCATTGTGGGAAACCCATCGACAGCATTTCGGCGACCAGCCCTTTGGCGAGGCGATCTTGCTGAGCACGTTCGCGTTCAACGGGGCCGACATTTTTTCGGTCAACGCGACGCCAATCACCACGCCCGAAGACCTGTCCAGCCGCAAGATCTGGGCGGTGCCGGGCGGGCCCGCCGACATCATGGCGGCTGCGGGCGCCTCGGTCGTGTCCGGCCCCGCCGTGCAGATGCTGGAACTGGTATCGAAGGGCGTGGTCGATGGCTATGTCGGCCAGCCACTGACCGAGGTGACGCAGTACAAGCTGACCGATTACACCAAATCGGTAACGCTGTTCGACGACAAAATCCTGCAACCCGGCTTTTCCTTCTATGTCGGCAAGCAAAAATGGGACCGCATCGCGCCCGTGGATCAGGCCGCAATCCAGCAGGCCCTTGGGCTTGATTTCGTGCGCTACATGGGCCGCTATCAGGACGAGGTCTTTGAAAAATCCCGGCAAGAGCTGGCAGATGCCGGGGTCGTCTTTGTGGACGGCCCGCCCGAATTGCTGGCAAAGCTGAAGGGATACGGCGCCCTGAGTGTCGAGAACTGGGTCGCTGCGATGGCGGAACAGGGGGTGGATGGCCGCGCCGCCCTGGCAGATTTCGAGGCGCATTATCAGAAGGCGCGCGCCGAAGGGGGCCGGTGATGACCGCGCGCGGGCTGGCGCGCGGGCTGGCGCGGCTGATCGACCTGGCGGCGGGGACGGCCATGCTGGCGATGATCCTGCTGACCTTTGTCGATGTCGTCGGGCGCTATGGTTTTCACAAATCGGTCTTTGGTGCCTCCGAGATGATCGAGTGGCTGATGGTCCTTGTGGTCTTTGGCGGGCTGGCGCGGGTCACGGCGGCGGGCACGCATATCCGCATGTCGATGTTTGACAGATTCACGGGCCGGGCCGGGCCGGCCACTGCCGCATGGTTTTCGCTGCTGGCCAGCGCGCTGCTGGCAGTGGCGCTGTGGGTGCTGGCGGCGGACGCCTGGGTCAGCGGGCGCGGGACCGCCGTTCTGGGCCTGCCGGTCTGGATCTATACGGGTGGCGCGCTGGTCCTGACGCTGATCGGGCTTTTGCTGCTGATCGTGACGATGACCACCCCCGAACCCCCGGAGACAAATCCATGAGCGCTGCGCTGGCGGGCTTTGCCCTTGTGCTGATCCTCTGTTTCGCGGGCCTGCCGCTTGGCTTTGTCACGCTGGTCGTCGGCTTTGCCGGTTTCGCGTGGCTGCGCGACTGGAACTGGACCGGCGCGATCACCATGACAGGCCAGCAGACCATGGAAACGGCGGCGAATTACGGGCTGTCCGTGGTGCCCCTGTTCATCCTGATGGGCATTTTCATCCATCGCTCGAACGTGTCGGATGATCTGTTCCGCGCCGCCTATTCGGTCGTGGGCCACCGTCGCGGCGGGTTGGCGCAGGCGGCGGTTCTGGCCTCGGCGGCGTTTTCGGCGGTCTGCGGATCGTCGCTGGCCACCGCCGCGACGATGACCAGGGTGGCGATGCCGCAGATGCGGCGCTATGGCTATGATGACGGGCTGGCGGCGGGGGTGGTCGCGGCGGGCGGCACGCTTGGCATCATGATCCCGCCCTCGGTGCCGTTGGTCGTCTATGGTCTGGTCGCCGAACAGGATATCGGCAAGCTGTTCATCGCAGGGATGGTTCCCGGCCTCTTGCTGGTCGGGCTGTTCCTGCTGGCGGTGCGGATCGCGGTGGCGCTGCACCCCGGAATCGGTCCGGCGGGCGAAAAAATGCCCCGATCCGAACGGCGCGGCGCGATCCTGCGGGTCTGGCCGATGCTGGCGCTGTTCGCGCTGGTGCTGGGCGGCATCTATTTCGGCGTCTTTACCCCGACCGAGGCCGCCGGCGTCGGAGCCTTTGGTGCGGGCCTGTTCGCCATCGCCAGCGGTCGGCTGCGCAGTCTTTCGGCGCTGTTCGACATGCTGGTCGAGGCGACGCTGACCACCGCCTCACTGTTCGCCGTCATGATCGGCACCATCGCTTTCGCCAATTTCATCAACCTGACCGGCATGCCCTATGACCTGCTGGACATGGTCGAGGCGATGAACCTCGGTCCGGTCGGCGTGGTTCTGGCGATCTGTGCGATCTGCATTCTTCTTGGCATGGTGTTCGAGACCATCGGCCTGCTGCTGCTGATCGTGCCGATCTTTCTGCCGACTCTGGCCGCGATGGATGTCGATCTGATCTGGTTCGGCATCATCATGGTCGTGGTGATCGAGATGGGCCTGATCACGCCACCCATCGGGATGAACGTATTCACCGTGCGCTCGGTGATGCCTGAATTGCGGCTGGCGACCATTTTTCGCGGCGTGGTGCCCTTTGTGCTGGCCGACGGAGTCGCGCTGGTGCTGATCATCCTCGTTCCGGCGATTGCCGTGGGGCTGATCGGCTTCATGTAGGGTTGCCGCGCCGCATACCGGCGGCGCGGCAACTGACCGTCATTCAAAGGCCGAGGCGGGATAGAATTGGATGTTCTGCCATTTGCCGTCCCGGGCCTCCTGGATCGAATAGGAGCCGGCGGGCGTGCCGCTGTCGTCAAATGCCAGAGGACCGGATGCGCCCTCAAGGTCGATATCGGACCCCGCCGCGATGGCGGTCTTGCCATCGGCAAAGCTGCCAACCTTTTCGCCGCCATCGGCAATGCCCCGGATGACGGCGTTGATGCCCTCGCCCGTGCAGCTTTCGGCGGCCTCAAGCGACAGGCCGACCAGATTGGCCATGTCGAAGGAATTGGCGGCAAACGGCCCCGGCTCGGCACCCGTTTCCGCCTTGTACAATTCCTCGAAGGTCTGAAACTCTGGCAGCGAACTGTCGGCATCGGCAAATTCGACGAAGGCGCGGCCCTCGATATATTGCGCGCCGACCGCGTCGAACACCTCGGGAACGGCAAGATCGGCGGTGAACAGCCATTCGCCCTGAAACCCGCCCGAGATCGCCTCTTTCGCGACGGTGATGCCCGATTGCTGCCCGCCCGCCAGATAGATCGCGTCGGGTTCATGCGCCAGAACCGAGACCAGTTCCGCCTGATAGGAGGGCTGGCCGGGATTGTAGACGATGTAATCGGTCAGTTCGATCCCGGATTCCTCAAGCTTCTGGCGGGCGACCTGCGCGGGGGAAATCGTCGATTCCTCGTTCTGGACCAGAAAGGCCACCCGTTTGTAGCCGCGTTCCGTCAGCCACAGCCCCGAGGCCGCACCGTCGCCAAGGTCGGACGAAACGGTGCGATAGACGTAATCGCCACCCAGCTTGTTCAGCGTGATCGTCCCGGCATAGGGCGACATCAGCACGGTTTTCGTGCGCCTGGCCAGATCGACCAGCGCGACCATCTCGCCCGAAGTCGGGCCAAGGATGGCCACCGCGCCCTCGCTTTCGATCATCTTGGTCGCCTCGCGGATCGCGGTTTCGGGGCTGCCGCCGGTATCGGCCACGACAAAGCGCAGGTTTCCGCATTTCGTACCGCCCGCCGCGTTGATCTGACTGACGCCCAGTTCGACGGAACCGGCGACGATCTTGCCGAATTCGCCCAGTTCTCCGGTCAGCGGCACCAGAACGCCGACGGTGACATCCTGCGCCATCGCCGCCGGGGTGCCAAGCAGGATGGCAAGGATCGTGGATTTCAAAAGCTGCGTCCTGACTGCGAAGGTTGTTGTCATCACATTTCTCCCTGTTGTGGATTTATCGGCCGGATCACGCGTGGCTTTGCAAAAGCACCTCTTCCAGACGGCCCGGTCGCAGCAGGTCGGATGCCTTGACCGATTGCGCATTGCGCCCCGCGTCGATCACATGGGCCATGCCCGACACGGCCAGAATTTTCTCGGGATCCTGCTCGACGACCCAGATCACGCCCATCCCGTCCGCCGCCAGTTCGCGCACCCAAGCGACGATGCGATCAACAAAGATCGGCGCAAGCCCGGCGGTCGGCTCGTCCAGGATCAGCACCTGCGGACCGGCGACCAGCGCCATGGCGATGGCCAGCGTCTGCCTTTCCCCCCCCGACAGGGTCGAGGCGACCTGATCGGCGCGTTCGTCCAGAATGGGAAAGCGGTCAAAGACCTCGGCCACACGTGCATCCGCGCCGTCAAAGGCCACGGATGAGGCGCGCAGATTGTCGCGCACGCTAAGATCCGCAAAGACATTCCGTTCCTGCGGCACATAACCCAATCCCTGACGGCAGACCTGCAACGGCCCCTGATTGGCGATCGCTCGCCCCCCCAGCGTGATGTCGCCCGACATCACGGGCAGATGCCCCGCGATGGTTTTCATCAGCGTGCTTTTGCCCGCCCCGTTGGGGCCAAGCACGGCGGTGATCTGGGCCGGTGGAACCGACATGTCCAGCCCGTGCAGGATCTGGACCTTGCCGTAACCGGATTTCAGGGCCGTGATTTCAAGCTGCATGTTCTGCCCCCAGATAGGCGGCAATGACGCCGGGATCGGATTTGATCGCCCCCGGCGCGCCCCGTGCCAAAAGCTGACCACCTTGCAGAACCACGACGGAATCGGCAATGGACAGCAGGAAATGCAGGTTATGTTCGACCACGATCAGGGTGCGCCCCTCGGCATGCAGATCGACAAGGATCTGGCTCAGCTTGTCTTGCAGACCGGGATCGACCCCTGCGGTCGGTTCGTCCAGCAGCAGGATCTTCGGGTCACGGACAAGCTGGCGGGCAACCTCCAGCATGCGCAATTCGCCCCCCGACAGATTGCCGACAAGATCGCGCGCCCGGTCGGCCAGCCCAACCCGCGCCAGTACCTCTTTCGCCTTGTCTTTGGACAAGGCTTCGGTCGGATGCCAGCCGCCGAAAATCGCCGCACGGATGCTTTCGCCGGGGCTGTGCGCGCCGACGGTCACGTTCTCCAGCACCGAAAGCGAGGCAAAGGCGCGCGGCGTCTGGAAGGTGCGTCCAAGCCCCAGTTCGGTGATCCGCCAGCTTTCCAGCGCGGACAGATCCTGCCCGTCAAGCCGGACAGCACCGGTATCGGGCTTCAGCACACCCGAGATCAGGTTGAACGTGGTCGATTTGCCCGCGCCGTTCGGCCCGATCAGCCCCATCAGCGACCCGCGCCGGACATCAAAGCTTAGCCCGGCATCGCCACCCACGGCCTTGAGCCCGCCGAAACGCTTGGTGATGCGATCAACGACAAGGATATTGTCAGTCATACCTTTGCCCTCCGGTTGGCCCATGCCGCGAACGGTTGCAACCGCAGGACGAGAACGAACAGAATACCGGTCACGATGTCCTCGGCCGCCGCTGCGATTTCCGCCGCGCGGACCGTTCCAAAGGGCCAGGCCCGGATCAGTTCCTGAAACCCGACCAGCGCCATGGTCCCAAGGATCGCCCCAAGGATCGTACGTTCGCCACCAAGGACCAGCGCGATCCAGACAAAGAACGTCACCTCGGCCATGAAAAGCTGCGGGCTGACCAGCGTGGTGATCATCGCATACAGCGCGCCGGCAAAGCCGATGGGCAGGGCCGACAGCACAAAGACCTGAAAGCGCATGCGCCGGATGTCCTTACCCACCGCCTCGGCTGCCATTTCATCGTCGCGGATCGCGTCCATCGCGCGGCCATAGGGCGATTGCAGGATGCGGTTGATGAACAGCGCCGTCGCGATCAGCAATGCCAGTGCGGCGATGGCGAACACGGTGTTGTCGGACAGCCCGGCGATAGCGGCGTCGGGACGTTCGACATTCGACAGCCCCACCGTGCCATTGCCGATCCGCCGTTCATTGACCAACAGCGAATTAAGCATCTCGGCAAAGGCAAAGGTCGTCAGGGCCAGATATTCGCCCCGCAGCCGCAGCGTCGGCCACCCGGTCAGAACGGCAAAGGCGACCGAAGCGGCCCCGCCCGCAATGACGCCCATCCACCACGGCAAGCCAAAGCCGAACAAGTACTGGTCCAGCCCCTCGGGCGGGGCCTGCGTGCAGATCGCATAGGCATAGGCTCCGGCCGCGAAATAGGCGACCGTGCCGAAATTGATCATCCCGCCGCGTGCATATTGAAAATACAGCGACAGTGTCAGCACGCCATAGATGCTGCCAAAGATGATCACGGCCTGAAGCAGATGCGCGATGTTCATGACGATTTCCTTCCCGACAGGCCCTCGGGCCGGATCAGCAGCGCAAGGACGACCACCGCAAAGGCGATCAGCGGGCGATAACCGGCGGGGATCACAAAGACCGACACATCCATCGCCAGCCCGACGATCAGCCCCGCCGCGATCACGCTGTACAGCGAACCAAGGCCCGCAAGGATGGCGACCGCAAGGATTTGCAGGATCTGCTGAAAGGCGATGTCGGTGGACAGCGTCGCGATCAGCGCCAGCATCGACCCGGCAAGCCCCGCCAGCCCCGAGGCCAGCAGCCATGTCGCCCGCGACGTCCTGTGCACGTCCAGCCCGCGCGAGGCCGCCAGCTCGGGGTTGGCGGACATGGCGCGGATGGCAAGCCCGGTGCGGGTGCGGGTCATGAAAAGGGCCAGCGCGATCCCGGTCAGCGCGGCAAGCGCGACGACGATCATCTGGTAATCGGTGATCCTGAGGCCAAAGAACCGATAGGTCGTGGCCAACGGCATATCAAGCGTGCGGATACCGGTGCCAATCAGCAGATGCAGCACGCCCGCAATGACATAGGACACACCGACCGAGGTGATCAGCAGAACCGCAGGCCCGTGCCGCCGGATCGGATCATAGACCACGCGCCCGATGAACAGCCCGACAAAGGCCGTCAGGACGGTTGCTGCAAGCGCGGCCAGAACAAAGGGCCACCCGGCCAGCGCATTCAACCCCCAGGCGATGAATGCACCGACGCCCAGCAGCTCGGCATGCGCGATGTTCAGAAATCCTTCGACCTGTCGTGTCAGAGAAAAGCCGATGGTCGCAAGTATCAGAAAGCAACCCGTAACCACGCCGGTCAATGCGTATTGAGCCAGTAACATAGCTGATAGCCCCCTTGCCGAGGTTGTCATTTTTCGGCCGGAACCATGCCCCGCCGCCCTGTTGACGAGGGTTTAAAGAACCCTATTTAAGAAGTATGCCCCTCTTTTGTGAAAACGCAATAATTTTGTTTGGCGCGGGAAAGGCAGGGCTTTCCGCGGATGGGACGGCGCGCCGCCAATGGCGGGTATTGCGACCTAGACGCTGCCTCTGGGGGCGCGGCTTGCGTCGTTATTCGCGTCGATCATCTTGTTGACAAGACGATAAAATTCTTCACGCTCGGCCTCGGTCAAGGGGGCGACCAGCCGATCCTGCGCGCGCGCCATCAGGGGCCGCACCCGGCGGGCGAAAGCCTTGCCCTCATCTGTGACCTTGACGATGCGCGCGCGCCGGTCCAGCGTCGAGGGTTGCCGCGTCAGCAGGCCCCGACGCTCCAGCCGGCGGATGACATCGGCCCCGCTGGTCCGGTCGATTCCGACCGAGGTGGACAGGGTCAACTGGTCCATTTCCTCGCCGCTTTGCAGCACGGTCAGGATCGCGAATTGCACCGGCGTCAGATCCAGATCGCTGCACTGTTCGGCGAACAGGCCAAGGTGAATCTGATGCAGCCTGCGGATCAGATAACCCGGCCGGTTCCACAATTCCGCATATTTCCTGCTTTTGACTTTTCCCGGACGACGAGAGTTGGTCTTGGTGTTTTTTGCTTCGGTCATGACGCCATTTTGTCCTTCAAAACTTGCCATATCTGTACGACACGACGATTTTTCGCCGTTATGGCTATGCTGTCAAAGCCGGGAAAGGGCCAGCACTTTGCAAGTGGCGGCGGCGCCTTGCATTTCAAAAATTATACAGTACACTTCCTAATTATGGCCAGCGCAATTTCCATGTCCGGCATGGAGGATGCCGTCCGGGATCTGAACAAGGGGGGAATGTCAGATGTCGACAGGAATCGGTGCCCGCGTCACACGCAAGGAAGACCGCAGACTGCTGAACGGTCAGGCGAAATTCGTCGGCGACATCCGCCTGCCCCGCCAATGGGAGGCCGCCTTTGTCCGCAGCCCGGTCGCCCATGGCCGCATCCTGAACATCATCAAACCGGCAGGGCTTGAGGGCCGCGTTTTCACCATGGCCGATCTGGACGGGGTCAGCCCGATCCGTGCGGAATCGTCATTGCCGACTTACAAGATTTCCTCGCAATATCCTCTGGCGCGGGACAAGGTGCGTTTTGTCGGCGAATGCGTCGCCGTCTGCATCGCGCCCACCCGCGCCGAGGCCGAGGATATCGCCGAGGCGGTTCATCTCGATATCGCCCCACTGCCCGCACTGGTCGATGCCCATCAGGCGCGTGCGGATCGCGACAATCTGGTGCATGAGGAATGGGGCGACAACCTGTTCCTGACCACCCGCGCCGAGGCCGATCTTGACGCGCTGCGCAAGACGGCGGCGGTGGTGATCGAACGCGAATACGAGACCGCGCGCCAATGCATGAACCCGATGGAGGGCAAGGGCACGCTGGCCCATTGGGACGAAAAGGCGGGGCAGCTTGTCGTATACACATCGACGCAGGTGCCTCATCTGATCCGCACCGGGCTGTCCGAATCTCTGGGGCTGGATCAGGGGTTGATCCGCGTCATCGCCCCTGATGTGGGTGGCGGTTTCGGCTATAAATGCGTGCTGCAACCCGAAGAGATCGTGATTTCCTGGCTGGCCCACGCAACCGGCCGCCCGATCCGCTGGACCGAGGATCGCCGCGAACATCTGGTTGCCGGGGCCAATACGCGCCAGCACCATTACAGGATCACCGCATTCGCCGATGATCGTGGCATCCTGCTGGGGCTGGATGCCGAAATCACCGTCGATATAGGTGCCTATTCCGTCTGGCCCTTTACCGCCTGTCTTGAGGCCGCGCAGGCCGGTGGCAACCTGCCGGGGCCGTATGTCCTGCCCGCCTATCGCTGCACGACCTGGTCGGTCGCGACGAACAAGCCGGGCTTCACCCCCTATCGCGGCGTGGCCCGCCCCGGCGTCTGTTTCGCGATGGAGCTGACCATCGACGCCATCGCCCGCGCCGTGGGGCGCGAGGCGGCGGACGTGCGGCGCGACAATCTGGTTCCGGCGACGCGCATGCCCTATACGAATGTCACCGGCAAATTCTATGACAGCGGCGACTATCAGGGCAGTCTGGATGCCGCCGTCACGGCCATGGACCTGCCCGAATTTCGCAGGCGTCAGGCTGCCGCGCGCGAGGCGGGCCGTTATCTGGGCATCGGGTTTTCCACCTTTACCGAACAATCTGCGCATGGCACCAAGGTTTTCGCATCGTGGGGACTGCCGCTGGTGCCCGGATACGAACAGGCGATGGTCAAGATCACGCCCTCCGGCTCGGTCGAGGTCAGGTCGGGCAATCATTCCTTCGGTCAAGGGCTGGAAACCACCATCGCGCAGGTGGCAAGCGAATGGCTGGGCGTCGATATTTCGCGCATCAGCGTGACCATGGGTGATACCGGGCTGACGCCCTATTCCACCGGGGCCTATGCTTCGCGCGGGATGGTCATGGCGGGCGGGGCCGTGTCCAAGGCTGCGGAAACGCTTGCCGGGCGGGTCAAAATCCACGCCGCGCATCTGCTGCAATGCCGACCGCAGGATATACGGCTGGCAGATGGCCATGCCTGGGCGGGCGATGCCTCGGTCAGCTTTCAGGACATTGCGCGGGCCTGGTATCTGCGCCCCGACCAGCTTGCCGATGATGTCGATACCGCCGGGCTGGAAGTGACCGAGGGCTACAAGCCAAAGATCGACACCGGCGTCTTTACCTATGCCACCCATGCGGCGCTGGTCGAGGTCGATCCCGATACCGGAAAGGTCAGGATCGAGGATTATTTCATCTTCGAGGATTGCGGTCGCCGTGTGAACCCGCTGATCCTTGAGGGACAGGCTTATGGCGGCGCGGCGCAGGGCATCGGCACCGCCCTGTTCGAAGAGGTGATCTATGACGCCAATGGCCAGCCCCTGACATCGACCCTTGCCGATTACGTGCTGCCGGGGGCGGCGGAACTGCCAGCCTTTCGTCTGGGGCATGCGGAAACGCCCTCACCCTATACGCGCCATGGCATCAAGGGGGTCGGCGAAGGCGCAGCCATCGCGCCGGGCGGGGCCATCGTGAACGCCATCAACGATGCGCTTGCCCCGATGGGCATCGCGCTGAACAGCCTGCCCGCCACGCCGCACCGCGTGCTGGCCGCGCTGCTGGCGGCGCATGCAGCGGAGGATGCGGCATGAAACCGGCCCCTTTCGACATGCTGCGCCCCGCCACGCTGCCCGATGCCGTCGCGGCCATGGCCCGCGACGAGGCAAAGATCATCGCGGGCGGGCAGTCGCTTGGCCCGATGATGAACCTGCGGCTGGCGCGTCCGGCGCTGGTTGTGGATGTGACCGCCCTGCCCGGCCTGACCGACATCCGCGACACCCCGCAGGGCATCGAGATCGGTGCCGCCGTTACCCATGCCCGGATCGAGGATGGCGAGGTGCCCGAGCCGGTCCCCGGCCTGCTGGCGTCGGTCGCGGGGGGCATCGCCTATCGTGCGGTGCGCAACCGCGGCACCATCGGCGGCAGCCTGTGTCATGCCGACCCCGCAGCGGACTGGGTGACGGTGCTGACCGCCCTTGGCGCAACTGCCATCGTGGCGCGTGGCGATGGCGCAAACCGCGAGATCGCGATGCGCGATTTCATCCTTGGAGCCTATCTGACCGCGCTTCAGCCCGACGAGATGCTGCGCCTGATCCGCATCCCGCGCTATTCGGCGCAGGTCCGTTGGGGCTATGACAAGCTGTGCCGCAAGGTTGGCGAATTTGCCGATGCGATGGCGGCGGTTCTGATCGACCCTGACCGGCGCATCTGCCGCGTGGTTCTTGGCGCGCTTGGGGGGGCGCCTCATGTCAGCGCCAGCCTTGCGCGGCACATCGCCACCACCGGCACGCCTCCGGCCATCGCTGAAATCAAAGCCGCCCTTCCCGATGCCTGCGCTGTCAAATCGCACCAACTGGCCGTCGCCCTGAACCGGGCAGCAACGAAGGCGCTTGCCCATGACTGACGCGCTGACCCTGACCGTCAATGGTGAAACCTGCCGCGTGGCCGTGACGCCGCGCACGCAACTGGCCGAAATTCTGCGCGATCATCTGGACCTGACCGGCACGCATCTGGCCTGCGAACAAGGCGTCTGCGGGGCCTGCACGGTCATGATGAACGGCCACCCCGTCCGCAGTTGCATCACCTATGCCCAAAGCTGTGGCGGTGCCGTCGTCGAAACCGTCGAGGGGTATCGCGGCGATCCGGTCATGCAGGATCTGCGCGACGCCTTTTCCCGCCACCACGCATTGCAATGCGGGTTCTGCACGCCCGGCATGCTGGCCACCGCACGCGACATCCTGGCCCGCTTCGATACCCCGGACGAGGCAGTGATTCGCCGCGAACTCAGCGGTAATCTGTGCAGATGCACCGGCTATATGGGGATCGTCGCCGCGATTCACGAGGTGGCGGGCAGGCACCGCCCCGCCAATGCCCCCCGCATCGCTGAAAGCCCCCGGCTGGCAGCGGTTCAACCCTTCGATCCCGTCGAGGATGCCGCCCCCGCCGACGCCACGCAGGGCGGTACCGTCGCCGTCGAAAGCGGCGAAACCGTTCTGCGCCGCGATTTCACCCTTGCCCATGATGCCAGCGATGTCTGGGCGCTGTTCCGCGACCCGCAACGCGTCGTCACCTGCCTGCCCGGCGCAAGCATCGACAGCCTTGACGGCGACCGTTTCGAGGGCGGGGTCGAAATCCGCTTTGGCCCGATCCGTGCGCGCTTTGGCGGTCAGGGCAGCTTTGCCAATGACGATCAGACCAGAACGGGCCATATCGGGGGCGAGGGCAGCGACCGCAACGGCAAATCCCGCGTTCAGGGCGGGTTGGCCTACAGCCTTGTCCCGGCGCAGGACGGTACCGCAATCCGGGTCGAATTGCGCTATCGGCTTGAGGGGATGCTGGCCCAGTTCAACCGCCCCGAGCTTGTGACCGGCTTTGTCGATCAGATCATCCGTCAGTTCGTCGCGAATTGCGATGCCCTGCTGTCGGGGAAAGAGCCGCCAACCGCTGGCGGGTTGGGGTTTCTGGCGATCGTGACGATGTTCCTGCGCGGGTTGTTCCGCCGCCGCAGCTAGCCAGATATTCGCGGCTTCACCCGCGAATATCTGCCTGCGCCTGTTTGATTTTGCGGGATTTCAATTCGAAATCCTGCTTAGCTGCCCTTGGGTTTCTGCCGGTTCCGGTGCTTGGACAGCGCGCCCGACTGGCTGATCTTGCTGGCCTTGTGGCGATAGGGGTTGTCGCCGCCCTGATCGCGAAAGAACAGGCGGATGGGCGTGCCCGGCATATCAAAATCCTCGCGTAGCCCGTTGATCAGGTACCGCTGATAGCTGTCGGGCAGCTTGTCGGTATGGGTGGCCTTGACGATGAAGGCGGGGGGGCGGGTTTTCACCTGCGTCATATAGCGCAGCCGGATCCGCCGACCACCCGGCGCGGGGGGCGGATGGCTTTCGGTCATCGCCTCAAGCCAGCGGTTCAGCCTCGCGGTCGAGACGCGGCGGTTCCACACCTCATGCGCCTTCAGCACGGCGGCGTGCAGCCGATCCAGCCCCTTGCCGGTATGCGCCGAAACCGTGACCAGAGGTGCGCCCTTCAATTGCGGCAGCAGCTTTTCGAAACTGTGGCGCAATTCGTTCAGCTTGTGGGGTTTGTCCTCTTCCAGATCCCATTTGTTCGCGGCGACGACGACCGCCCGGCCCTCGGTCTCGGCGAAATCGGCAATGCGCAGATCTTGCTGCTCAAAGGGGATCGCGACGTCAAGCAGCACCACCACCACCTCGGCAAAGCGCACGGCGCGCAACCCGTCGGCGACCGACAGCTTTTCAACCTTGTCCGTGACCTTGGCACGCTTGCGCATGCCCGCCGTATCGAAAATGCGCATGGGCGTGCCCATGAACTCGGTCGTCACGCTGATCGAATCGCGGGTGATGCCGGCCTCGGGGCCGGTCAGCAGCCGGTCCTCGCCGATGATCTTGTTGATCAGCGTCGATTTTCCGGCATTCGGACGTCCGATCACCGCCAGTTGCAGCGGGCGCGCGGCGGACGGGCGCCAATCTTCGGCCCCCTCGCCCGCCTCGGCCTCGGCCTCGGTCAGGTCCACATCGGTCAGCGCGGCAACGGGCGCGGGGCGCGCGGCCTCGACCTCGCCCGCCAGAGGGACCAGAACGCGATAAAGATCGTCCATCCCCTCGCCATGTTCCGCCGAGATGCGCAGAGGCTCGCCCAGGCCCAGAGAAAATGCCTCAAGCGCGCCCGCCTCGCCCGCCCGACCCTCGGCCTTGTTGGCGGCAAGGATCACATGCCGGGCGCGGCGGCGCAGGATATCGGCAAAATATTCGTCCGCCGCCGTGATCCCCGCCCGCGCGTCGATCACGAACAGGCAGATATCGGCCTCGTCCACGGCGCGTTCAGTCAGGCGGCGCATGCGGCCCTGAAGGCTGTCGTCATCGGCCATTTCCAGACCGGCGCTGTCGATCACCACAAAGCGCAGATCGCCCAGACGTCCCGCGCCCTCGCGCAGGTCGCGGGTCACGCCGGGCTGGTCATCGACCAGCGCCAGACGCTTGCCGACCAGCCGGTTGAACAGGGTCGATTTGCCGACATTGGGTCGGCCGACAATGGCAAGGGTAAAGCTCATCTGAAGGCGTGCAACTGGCCCGAGCCGGAAACGACATACAGCGTCTGGCCCGCCACGGCGGGGGCGGTCGCCGCGCCGCCGGGGATCTGCGCCTGCCCGACCAGATTTCCGGAACCGGGGTCAAAGGCGCGCAAAATCCCGTCGGACGAGGCCACGAACAGCCGCCCACCCGCCAGAACCGGGCCGTAATGGGCAAAGATGCGATCCTGCCGCTTGACCTTGTCGTCGGTATAATAAGGCAGTTCAATCCGCCAGATCACGCCGCCTGTCGCGGCATCCAGCCGCACAAGCTGCGCCTCGTCATTCACCGCAAAGACGGAACCGCCCGCGACCACGACCGGGCTGTTCGCCCCGTCCTTCGCGGACCATTCCCGGATGCCCGTCGCCAGATCGAAGGCGTCGATCCGCCCCGACGAAGAGCCGCTGTAAATCCGGTCGCCCGCGATCACCGGATCGCCGGTCATGTCACGGATCACGGCAATCGCACGCCCGACGCGGGTTCCGGCCACCTGGCCCTGCCAGAGGATGTCACCGCTTTCGGTATCGGCGGCCAGCAACTCGCCCGAGGCAAAGGGGAAGATCACGGTATTGCCGCTCAGGGCCGGGGCCGAGGCACCCATGACCCCCGCATTAGACGGGGAACCCGAGGCCTCCCACAAAAGCTTGCCATCCGAGGCGCGCACCGCCCGGCCCACGAAATCGCGCGAGGCGACATAGACAACACCATTTCCGGCGACCGGAGCGCCGCTGACGGGCGCATCAAGCCGCTGCCGCCACAGGATATTGCCCGAGGCCGCATCCAGCGCGACCAGTTGTCCATAGCCGGTCGTGACAAAAACCAGCCCGCCATCATAGGCCAGCCCGCCACCCGAAACGCTGTCTCCGCGTTCGCCGGCCGGGGTCACATCGGCGGTCCAGGCGGTGCCGCCCGACAAGGCGGTTGCCGTCACCCGCGCGCGGCTGTCCAGCGTGAACACGCGGCCACCGGCGACGACGGGCTCGGCGGTGATGCGGTGCCGGCGGTCATCGCCCTGACCGATCGCCGCGCTCCAGATCCGGCTGGTCCCGGCCCCAAGCGCGACATGGCCCGGATGATGCGCGGCATTGCCCGCACGGTCGGTCCATTCGGCGTTGGCGCGCGGCCCGGCCAGCGACAGCGCGGTCGAGGCGACCGGCGCCGCCCCTTCGGGCTGCGGACCATCGGGCGACGTCACAGCCAGCGGGTCCAGCCTTTCGCCGGGCAGGATAACCTCGCGATTGCAGGCCGTTACCGTCAAGGCGGCCAGCGCGGCCATGGCAAATCGCAGCTTGGCGGTCATCATCGCGTTTCCCTCGTTCCTTGTCATCGGCCCTTTGGCCTTATTCCGCCATCAGGCTGTCGGTCGGTTCGGGTTCGACCCCGAGCGCGATCATCATCTCGGACAGGCGGCGGCGCAAGGCCTCGCTGACCCCGGCCTTGGCCTGAATCTGGCGGATCAGCGTCACAGCGTCATCCTTGCGCCCCGCCCCGATCAGCGCCACGGCCTTCTGTTCCAGCGCCAGCAATTCGAAGGGCGCGCCCGCGCGCGACAGTTCCGTCAGCATCTGGTCGCGCATGGCCGGTTCCATGGTCGCGCCTTGAAGGATCACCAGCTTGAGCTGCGCCAGATCGTGCAGCACGGGATCGATGCCATCCACGGCGGTAGCGGCATCCTGCAACGCCGCAGCCGCGCCGGCCGCATCACCTGCCGCGGCCATTTCACCCGCCGCGATCATGCCCAGAATCGCCTTGCGGCCCGCGACGCCATGCGTCTCGACCCCGGACAGCGCGGCCGGATCGCCGCCCGTCTCGGCCGCCAGAACCGCATCGCCAAAGGCCTGCGCCTCGGACAGCGCGCGCGAGATCGAGACCTCGCGCCAGATCGCCCCGCCGACGATCCCCAGAATCACCAGCGCCGCAATCCAGCCATAGCGCCGGAAGGTCGCGAACAGCCGGTCGCGGCGCAACTCGTCGGTGACTTCGTCGATGAAGCTGTCGTTCTGGTTGGCCATGGCGTGCCTTTGTCTGAAATGCCTTGTGGGCCGTCTTATACTGCCGCGCCGGAAATTGCCAATGCCGCCGCGCATGGTGGCGGCTTCATTCCTGCCCGGAAATCTCGATCAGGGTGATTTCGGGCGGCACGCCAAAACGGATGGGCGCAATAGAGCAGCCGATTCCCCCCGACACGACCAGATCGCGCGTGCCCTCGCGGACATGCCCATAGGCATAGCGATTCCCGTAACGCGAAGGCACCATCGGCGACCAGCCCAGCAACCGCACCTGCCCGCCATGGGTATGGCCCGACAGGGTCAGCCCGATCCTGTCCGGCACCAGCGGAAAGATGTCGGGCTCATGCGCCAACAGGATCGCGGGCGCGCCGTCATCGGCGATCTGTGCCAGCGTTCCGGGCAGATCGTCCAGCCCGGAAAACCCCCGGCCCCGGCGGATCAGCGCCAACTGATCCTCAAGCCCTGCCAGCCAGTAGCCGTCCTTGCGGATCGCACGGTTCGACAGGACAGGGATGCCGTTTTCCTCAAGTGCCGTCGCATAGAGGTTCGGCCCGCCCCCCCGGCGCTGCGCCGTCAGGTCGTCCCACCAGTCATGATTTCCAAGGATCGCGTAAACCCCCTGCGGTGCGGCAAGCTGCGCCAGAGCCGGCGCGGCCTCGGCGATCAGCACATGCCGGGTGATATAGCGATGCCCGGCCGCGAAATCGCCCAGCAGCACGATCAGATCGGGGCGCAGCGCATTGGCGCGCGCGACGATCCGGCGCAGACGCCGCAGTCCGACCCAGGGCTCGCCCAGATGCAGATCCGAGATGACCGCGATCCGCAGCGGGGCGGCAGTCCAACCGGCACGCGCGATGCGATGGCGCCGCACCCGAAGCCGGAACATCGGGTTCACGACGACCGCGTAAAAGGTCAGCAAAAAGCCTGCCAGGACGGTTCCCAGCAGGCCTTTCAGAAATCCGCGCCGGGACAGCATTTACATGCGCGAGGCGACATTTTCCCAGTTGACCAGCTTGTCGAGGAAGTTGGTCAGATAGGCCGGGCGCTTGTTGCGGAAATCGATATAGTAGGAATGTTCCCACACATCGCAGCCCAGCAACGCGGTCTGGCCAAAGCACAGCGGGTTCACGCCGTTCTCGGTCTTGGTGACCTTGAGGCTGCCATCCTTGTCCTTGACCAGCCAGCACCAGCCCGACCCGAACTGCCCCGCACCGGCGGCGGCGAATTCTTCCTTGAACTTGTCCGCCGAGCCGAAAGCCTCGGTCAGCGCCTTTTCCAGGTTGCCGGGCATGGCACCGCCATTCGGACCCATCATTTCCCAAAACTGGGTGTGGTTCCAGTGCTGGCTGGCATTGTTGAAAATGCCGTTCTGCGCCACGGCACCGGCCTGATAGGTGCCCCGGACGATGTCTTCCAGCGACTTGCCTTCCCACTCGGTCCCGGCGATCAGCTTGTTGCCGTTATCGACATAGGCCTTGTGGTGAATATCGTGATGAAATTCCAGCGTCTCTTTCGACATGCCCGCGCCCGCCAGCGCATCATGGGCATAGGGAAGATCGGGAAGCGTGAAAGCCATGGTCCTGTCCTTTCTGAAAGCGTCGGTCCTTTTTACGTCGCGGGCACAGTCCCCTATTCGGCGGACCAACGCAAGGGCGGTGACGGGGTTACGGCTCAACCGGCCACGCCAAAGGCCTGACCGTTGCGCGGCGGACCGTTGCGGCGCGCGCGCGATTCAGCGTCCGTTAACCCTTTGTCAACTATCTGTTCATCCATCGGACCGCGTCGCCCCGAAGGCTGCGGGTCATATTTGCGGATCGGAGAGACAGGACATGAATATCGCCATCACCAACGGAATTTCGCTGATGCCGCCAGCCTTTCGCGCCGGTCTGAACGCCTGGTCGCAGACCGACGGCAGTTCGGGCAGTCCGACATGGGCCGGCGCAGGCAATGCGGCGCTGGTTCCGGCTGATCAGGATTTCGGTTCCTGCCTTGAGATCGTGAAACAACAGACCACGACCCGGTTGCGGTTCATGGGCGAGACCCCGATCTATCCCGGCGTCTACCTGCGGGTCTCGGCGCGGGTCAAGATGGTCGCGGGCGCGAAATGCGGGGTGCGGATCGCGGGTTGGGCCGGGGACGGGGCGCGCAACCATGTCGGCGGGCTGACCGAGACCGGGCCGACCTGGCCGCTGGAAACCTATGGCGAGGTGGTCGAGATCAGCGCCATTGTCGGCGTCGGCTCGCGGTCCGGCGTGGACATGGGCTGGGGTACAAGGCCGGTCTTCGGGCGTTTCGGGCTGGATCTGGTGGGAGCGAATGGCGGTGCGGTGCGCATCGAATCGATCCGGATCGAGGATGTCACCGCAGCCTTCATTCCCTCGCTGATCGACTGGGTGGATGTACGCGATTTCGGCGCGGCGGGCGATGGCGTCACCAATGACCGGGCGGCCTTTGTCGCGGCGGATCAGGCGGCGAATGGAGGCTGGATCCTTGTGCCCGAGGGAACCTTTTTCATCAGCGGCGATCTTGGTATCGCGGCTCCGATCCGGTTCAAGGGCAAGCTCAGGACGCCGGATTCAACCCGCATCGCCCTGATGGCCAGCTTTGACTTTCCGACCTATGCGGATGCCTTCGGAGATGAGACCCTGGGCTTTCGCAAGGCGTTGCAGGCGCTGTTCGGCTATACCGATCATGTCACGCTGGATCTGCGCGGCCGCCGCGTCGATCTGACCGCGCCGCTGCTGATCGACGAGCTGGCCCCGGCGCTGAGCGATTTCTCGAACCGCCGGGTGATCACGAATGGCAGCATTCTGGCCAGGCCGGGCAGCGCGTGGAACAACGGCATGGCAAGCAGCACCGCCAGCTATGACCCCGCCAATCCGCTGAAGCTGACCAATGTCGCGAACGTGGCCGCCATCGAGATCGGCAGCCATGTCAACGGCAACGGCGTCGGGCGCGAGGTCTATGTCAATGGCCGCGACATTGCCGGGCGCACGCTGAGCCTGTCACAGCCGCTTTATGGCGGGGCCGGAACGCGCAGCTATGGGTTCACCCGCTTTCGTTACCTGTTCGACTTTGCCGGCGTCGGCAAGGTGGACCGGCTGAACCTTGTCGATCTGGATCTGAACTGCGAGGGGATCGCCAGCGGCATCATGCTGCCGACCGAGGGGCAGATGAATGTGATCCGCGATTGCTATCTGACCAAACCGAAGGACCGCGGGATCACCTCGATCGGGCGCGGCTGTCAGGGGCTGACGGTCGATCGCTGCGAATTTCTGTCCAACGAGATGGACATCGCCGCCCAGAACCGCAGCACCATCGCCATCAATACCAACGCCAATGACGTCAAGGTCCGCGACAACCGCTTTGTCCGCTTTGCGCATTTCATGGTCGCGGGTGGCGGTGGCCATATCGTCAGCGGCAATCACTGGTTTCAGGGCGATGGCGAGGCCGGCGGGCTGCGCTATGCCGGGCTGGTGCTGACACTGGAAAATGTGCAGGCCACGATCACCGGGAATTACGTGGATAACGCCTCGGTCGAGTGGACGAACGAACACAGCGCAAGGCCAGATTTCACCGGCGGGCAATACAGCTTTGGCGGGCTGACGATCACCGGCAACACCTTCCTGTGCAGCAACACGGTCTCATGGTTCACCTGGCTGACAGTCAAGCCACATGGCAGCGGGCATTTCATCCACGGGCTGACCGTGTCGGGCAATGTGTTCAAGGCGCTGGATGGCACTGTACAGCGGATCGACCGCGTGGACAGTTCCATCGCCGACCTGGATTTCAGCCGGATGCGCAACCTGTCGTTCGACGGCAACACCTTCAACGGCATCCAGACCTATGTGGCCAATCCGCTGCTGGTCACGCATACGCAGACCAGCGCTGACAAGAACTGGACCTTTCCCGTGATCGACGGACTGCCGTTTCAGGGCTGGACGAAATCGGTGCAGTCGCTGGTGGCCGAGGCGGCGGTAACGGATGCGGGCGGCAGCCGGGTATCCGAAATGCCCTGGGCACAGACCGGCATCGGCACCAGCAACCGCCAGATTCGCCTGAACTGGAACACGCCGGTCAAGGGCAGGATCTCGGCCTGGGTGCGGATGGACCGCCCGCAATAGGCGGGTGGACGGGTTCAGGGCGCCGCCGCAGGGTTTCCCTGCGGCGGCGCCGTCATGTCGGCGGGCGTCAGACGGAAAGCCGCGCCGAATCCGGCGTTCAGGAAACCGGACAGGGGCGTCAGACGCCAGAACCGGAAATCGGGCAGATCGACATAGATCCGCGCCTTGGGATCGCCGGCCAGCCAGCGGTCGCGGCGGGCGGGATCGGCAGACAGAGGCTGCGCCACGATCCGCAGGGACAGGCGCGGCCATGTCATCGGGTCGCCCTTGGGTGCGGCGGGGTCGATCAGCAGGCCCGCACGCGGATCGGCCGCCAGCGCGCGGCTGTGGGCGGCCAGCCCCGACAGCAGCGCCACGGGCAGGCCCTGATCGTCGGGCTGGCAGGCGATGCGCGACAGATGCGGATGGCCGGAATCGGGATCCAGCACCGCCAGCGTCGCGTGACGCATCGCAGCCAGCATCATCCGCGCCATGGCGCGCGCCTCGTCACTGTCCGTCCGGATCGGATTCTGTCCCATGATTGCCATGCTGCATCCGCTTGAGGGCGTTGACAAGCCGGGGGTCTGGGCGGAATGCTGCGGGTCAAATCGAGGCCCCACATGCTCTATCGTCCTGCTTTTCGTGATTTTTCCTTCTCTCGCTCTGACATCCAGGCGGGCGTCACCGTCGCCATTGTCGCGCTTCCCCTGTCGATGGCCATCGCCATTGCCAGCGGCGTCGGCCCGGAAAAGGGGCTGATCACCGCCATCGTCGGCGGCTTTCTGGTCAGCGCCATGGGTGGCACGCGCCACCAGATCGGAGGCCCGGCAGGCGCGTTCATCGTACTGGTCTCGGCCTGCGTCGGCAGCATCGGGGTCGAGGGGCTGATTCTGGCCACCCTGCTGTCGGGTCTGATGCTGGCGGCGATGGGGTTGCTGCGGATGGGCGGGACGATCCGCTATGTGCCCTATCCGGTGATTCTGGGTTTTACCGCCGCAATCGCGGTGATCATCGCCGCCAGCCAGTTGCACGACCTGCTGGGACTGACCCTGCCGGGGCACGAACCCGGCCCGCTGCTGCCCAAGCTTGAGGCGCTGTGGGCCGCGCGCGACACGTTCAGCCCCTTCAGCCTTGCCATCGCGATCCTGACAGGGGCGGTGATCCTGGGCTGTCAGCGTTTTGCCCCGCGCCTGCCCTCGATGCTGGTCGGGGTGGCGGCCGCGACCGTGGCGGCGCAGTTTTTGCCCGCGCAGACCGTGTTCGACCGCTTTGGCGCGCTGCCGCCGGGTTTGCCCGTGCCTTCGCTGCCATCGCTTGACCCGTCGCTGATCGTGGCGGCCCTGCCCTATGCGGTCAGCTTCACATTGCTGGGGGCGATCGAGTCGCTGCTGTCGGCGATGGTGGCCGACCAGATGGCAGGCACGCGGATGCGTGCCGATGACGAACTGATCGGACAGGGCGCCGCCAATATCGGCGCGGCGCTGTTCGGCGGGTTCTGCACCACAGGCACCATCGCGCGGACGGCAACCAATGTCCGCGCGGGCAGCAGCGGCCCGGCCTCGGGGATGATTCACTCGGGGATCCTGCTGGTCTTTCTGATCGTGGCGGCACCTCTGGCCGGGGCGATCCCGCTGGCGGGGCTGTCGGCCTTGCTGATGATCGTCGCCTGGAAAATGATCGAGTGGCACGCAATCCGGTCGCTGGCCCGGATCAGCCGGGGCGACGCGCTGACCATGGCCGTGACATTTCTGGCTGTGATCCTGCGCGATCTGACCGAGGGTATCATCATGGGCATGGCACTGGCCGGGGTGATCTTCATCGCCCGCATGGCCGGGCAAAGCGGGGCGGAACCCGGCGATGGCTGGGACCATGACGAACCGGACGAGCTGGTCTGTCATCTGCGCGGGCCGGTGTTCTTTGGTTCGGTCGCGCGGATCGAATCGCTGCTGGACCGGATCGTGGCGCGGCCGCGTCTGCTGTTGCTGGACATGTCCGCCGTGCCCTTTGTCGATACCACGGGCGGCCAGATGATTGCCGAGCTGTCGCGCCGCATGGCGCAGCGCGGCATCGGGGTCGTGGTCCTGGGCGCAAAGCCCGCGCTACGCAGGACGCTGAATGGCGGCATCGTCCATGCCGCCACCCATGCCGAGGCGAGGGCGATCTCGGGCTTGTGAATAATTTACAAAACAGGTGGCCTTTCGGTCAATTAATTTACAATATTTTCCTTTATTAAAAAACACTTAACAACCATGTCGTTTTGTGATTAACATTTCCCTGGGGCCTGGGATCGGCCCGTTCTGTCACAGGGTGACAGCCAAGAAGATGGCCGCAGCAGCCGCGAGGAGGGGACGTCATGAGTTCTGAAAACACTGGCAAATACGCAATTCCAAAGGGCTTTGAAGATGCCCATGTCACGGCGGCGGATTACACCCGCCTCTATGCCGAATCAGTGATCGACCCGGATGCCTTCTGGGGTCGGGAAGGAAAGCGGCTGGACTGGATCACGCCCTATTCCAAGGTCAAGAACACCGATTTCACCTTTGGCAATGTCAGCATCAAGTGGTTCGAGGATGGCGTGCTGAACGCCTGCGTGAACTGCGTGGACCGCCACCTGCCCAAGCGTGCCAACCAGACCGCGATCATTTTCGAACCCGACGATCCCAAGGATCCCGCGCGCCATATCACCTATGCGGAACTGTCCGAGAACGTGAACCGGATGGCCAATGTCCTGCTGAGCCAGGGCGTCATGCGCGGCGACCGTGTCGTCATCTATCTGCCGATGATCCCCGAGGCCGCCTATGCAATGCTGGCCTGCGCGCGGATCGGTGCGATCCATTCCATCGTATTCGCCGGCTTCTCGCCCGATGCGCTGGCCAACCGCATCAACGATTCGGGGGCCAAGGTGGTGATCACCGCCGATACCGCCCCTCGCGGCGGACGCCGGACCGGGCTGAAGGCCAATACCGACGCCGCCTTGCTGCATTGTTCCGACCGGGTCCGCTGCCTTGTCGTCAAGCATACAGGCGACCAGACCACCTGGGTCGAGGGTCGCGATGTGGACGTCAAGGAGGTGATGAAACATGTCAGCCCCGACTGCCCGCCACGCCCGATGAATGCAGAGGATCCGCTGTTCATCCTGTATACATCGGGGTCCACCGGCAAGCCCAAGGGCGTCGTGCACACGACCGGCGGCTATCTGCTGTTCGCGGCGATCACGCATCAATACACCTTCGACTACAAGGAAGGCGACATCTACTGGTGCACCGCCGATGTCGGCTGGGTCACGGGCCACAGCTATATCGTCTATGGCCCGCTGGCCAATGGCGCCACCACGCTGATGTTCGAGGGCGTGCCGACCTTCCCCGATGCCGGCCGCTTCTGGGAGGTCTGCGCCAAGCACAAGGTCAACCAGTTCTACACCGCGCCCACCGACATCCGCGCGCTGATGGGCTAGGGGCCGGAATTTGTCGAAAAGCACGACCTGTCCAGCCTGCGTCTGCTGGGCACCGTGGGCGAGCCGATCAACCCCGAGGCATGGAACTGGTACAACGACCATGTCGGCAAGGGCAACTGCCCCATCGTCGATACCTGGTGGCAGACCGAAACCGGTGGGGCGTTGATCTCGCCGTGTTCGGGAGCGACGGACCTGAAGCCCGGCTCAGCGACCAAGCCTTTGCCGGGGGTGTTCCCGGCCATTGTCACCAACGAAGGCGAACCGCTGGACGGCCCGGCGGAGGGACCACTGACCCTGACGGATTCGTGGCCCGGCCAGATGAGGACGGT
>NZ_JBKEBL010000062.1:0-1562 GCF_047973135.1 Paracoccus sp. (in: a-proteobacteria) | reverse complement strand
GATCCGCAATGCGCTGGAACGGGAGGTCACGGCGGATCGCTGGACGCGGATCGACCGCGAAATCCAGTACCGCGCCGACGATCTCGGCCTGATCGACCTGCGCCCCGAGGCGAAGGGGCCGAATGATCCCGCGTTGCGGCGGCTGATGATCGGTCGTTTGCAGCATCTGCGAAAGATGGGATTGGCCACCGAAGGCGCGCCCGGCGAATGGATGGTCGGGTTTGAGGCCGAGCAGACCCTGCGCGAACTTGGGACGCGTGGCGATAACATCAAGACCATGCACCGGGCCTTCGCCGCGCGGGGCGAGGATCGCGGCGTGGCCGAATTCGCGACCGATGGCACGGAGGCCAGTTCGCCAATCATCGGGCGGTTGGTAGAAAAGGGCTTGCATAATGAGCTGACCGGCGAGGCCTATGCCGTGATCGATGGCATTGATGGGCGCGCCCATCATGTCCGGTTCCGGGGGCTTGAGGCTTTTGATCACGCGCCGCCCGAGGGCGGGATCGTCGAAATTCGTCGCTTCGGAGGCCCGGACGATCCGCGCCCGACGCTGGTGCTGGCCAACCGTTCGGATCTCGACCTGCAGGCCCAGATCACCGCGCCCGGCGCGACCTGGCTGGATCACCGGCTGGTCGAACGCGACCGGATGACGCTCACCATGGGCGGCTTTGGTCAGGAAGTGCGCGAGGCGATGGAGGCGCGGGCCGACCATCTGGTCGATGAGGGTTTTGCGCAACGTCAGGGCCAGCGCCTCACCCTGCAACGCAATCTCCTCGCCACCCTGCGCCGGCGCGAACTCGACGCCGCGGGCGAGACGCTGGCGCATGAGACCGGCCTGCCGCATCACCCTGCGCAGGCGGGCGAGCATGTCAGCGGAACCTACCGGCGGCAGGTGATCCTGTCCTCTGGGCGCTATGCGATGATCGAGGGGATCAGCCCGGATGGCGGCCCCGGTTTCCAGCTTGTGCCATGGTCGCGCGAAATTGAGCCGAAGCTGGGCAGACATGTATCGGGCGTGGTGAGGTCCGGCGGCGGTATCGACTGGAGCCTTGGGCGCAAGCGCGGGCTGGGGATTTGAACAGCCCATACAGCCCCTGCGCTCCGCATCCTTTCCGATCTGCACGCCACCACCGCCGTTTCCACGATGCGCATGGCATTTGCGTTGCAATCCCTTTCGCCCGTCCGCTCATGTCTCCGCATGACCGCCACGAAAATCCTCTGGGGCCAGATCCTCATCGTTTTCCTGATCGTGCTCACCACCACATGGGGCGCGACGCAATGGGTCGCCTGGCGGCTGGGGTTTCAGGCGCAGCTTGGGGCGCCATGGTTCGATCTGATGGGTGTGCCGATCTACCCACCGCCCGCCTTCTTCTGGTGGTGGTATTTCTACGACGCCTATGCCCGTGCGGTGTTTTGGGAAGGCGGGGCCATCGCGGCCTCGGGCGGGTTTCTCTCCATTGCGGTCGCCATCACCCTGTCGGTGATGCGGGCGCGGGAGGCGGCGGTTGTCGATACCTATGGCTCGGCCCGGTGGGCGGAGCGCAAGGAAATCGAGGATGCCG
>NZ_JBKEBL010000013.1:0-2181 GCF_047973135.1 Paracoccus sp. (in: a-proteobacteria) | reverse complement strand
TGTGAGATATGCGCGAAAGTTGGTGACGCTTGATCAGGCGGCAGCTTGAATGTGGCGGACGCCATCGCGGAACTCAACCCCGCTGATGACCTCCGGTAGGCGGTTCCGACCGTCGAGCTTTCGCCATTTCTTCTGCGCCGACATCATCAACCGGAAGGCCATGGCGAGCCCGGTCTTTCGGCTCAGGCAGCCCTTGGTTCGCCGGGTGCGGTGCCGGACGGTGGCGAAGGTGCTCTCGATCGGATTTGACGTCCGGATATGTTTCCAGTGCTCTGCGGGATAGTCGTAGAGGGTCAGCAGCGCATCCCGGTCCTTGACAAGCTTGGCCACCGCCTTGTCCCACTTCACGCCGTAGGTTTCGACGAAGAAGTTGAAGGCGACGTTGGCTTCGGCCTTTGTCCCGGCCTGCCAAATGTCGTGCAGGTGCGCCTTTGCCTTCTGCTGTACCGACTTGGGCAACGCGTTCAGCACGTTCATGGTCTTGTGCAGCCAGCACCGCTGCTCCTGCGTCGTGGGGAAGACTTCGCGCAGGGCCGTCCAGAAGCCGAGAGCACCGTCGCCGATCGCGAGCTTGGGATCCTGCGTGAGGCCGCGCCGCTTGAGATCGAGCAGCACCTCGCGCCAGCTCTGGGTGCTCTCGCGGAAGCCGTCGGTCATGGCCAGCAGTTCTTTCCGGCCGTATTCATCCGCCCCGACGATGACCAGAACGCATTGCTTTTCCTCGGCCATGCGCGGCTTGAAGTAGACACCGTCGGCCCAGATGTAGAGGAACCGCCGGGTCCCGAGGTCGCGCTTTTCCCAAGCCTCGTATTCGGACCACCAGTTGGCTTTCAGGCGGGTGACGGTCTTTGCCGACAGGCCCTTGGCGTCCGGCCCCAGCAGGGCGGCCAGCGCCTCGCCGAAATCGCCGGTGGAGACCCCCTTGAGGTAGAGCCAGGGCAGCAGCTCCTCGACCGATCTGGCCTTGCGCAGGTAGCGCGGCAGGATGCTGGGCGTGAAGGAGATCCTCTCCGCCCCCGGCTTGCGATCCCGCACCCGCGGCACCTTCACGGCGACCGGACCGATCCCGGTCAGGATTTCGCGTTCCGGCAAATGTCCGTGCCGGACCAGCCTGGCCCGACCGTCATCAAGCCTTTCCTCAGCGAACGCGGCGAGGAGCGTTGCCAGCTCGGCCTCAACCGCTTGTTCGATCAGCTTGCGCGCACCCTCTCGGATGAGGTCCGTCAACGGATCCGGCGAAAACCCCGATGGATCGGGCAGCGTGCTGATGGTAGTCTCCGACATGTGGCATATCCCTTTCTCGGCTGAGAATTGACGGCGTCTGAACACCGCCATGATATGCCGCCCCTCAGAGCATCACCAACTTTCACGCGTTACTCGGAACTTTCGTGTATGGTCGGGAAAGCGACCAGCTGTATCATTCGCCCATTTGCCGCAACCGACCGCGCCGCGATGAAATCAGGGTCTTCGACACGCCAGAGGCAGCGCGGCAAATGGGCTGCAGGGCCTGCGGGATTGCCACCCCGATCCGGCGGCGTGGCTGGTCGGAGCCAGCCGCCGGATGTGACGACCGTCCACATCGGGCTGCAACCAGACCTTTGCCGCGCGTTGTGCGACCGTCCGCTCTGACTTTGGGCCAGAGATCCGACACAAAGCCAGGTATTTATGACAGACGATGCCGCCGCTGTCAGGCCCAGTCGCGCAGCTTGCTGGTCTTGCCGATACCGGGATTCATCGCATTGGTCGGATCCAGTTCGCGGTAGAACTCGCGCAGGGCCGGTTTGGCCTCGTACAGGTGACCGACATTGTGTTCGGCGGGGTATTCGGCCCCGCGCGCGGCCAGGGCCGCGGTCAGCCGGGCCTTGATCTCATCGGGGTCGGCACCCTGTTTGACGATGTAATCCTCGTGGAACACATGGCAAAAGAAATGCCCGCAGACCAGATGATGCGCGATATCGGGCGCGATCTCTGCAGGGACCTCGGACATCCATTCGACATCGTTGCGCGGGATCGCCACGTCCAGCGCCAGGATGTCGGCGATCTCGCGGCGGTGGGTGGCGCGATAGCGCCCTGCGGCATTGCCCACGGCAAAGCGCAGCAGAAAGGCGGCCTCGCCCTCGGAGGGGGTGCATTCAAAGACATCCCCCCGCGCGGTCGGAAAGAGCCCGGTCAGATAGGTCC
>NZ_JBKEBL010000307.1:0-20949 GCF_047973135.1 Paracoccus sp. (in: a-proteobacteria) | reverse complement strand
CCGCACCGCATATTCCGATTGATCAGGCGGGCTGCGCCACAAATTCGCGGATATCGACCAGATGCCCCGCTATGCCGGCGGCCGCTGCCATGGCGGGCGACATCAGATGCGTACGGCCCTTATAGCCCTGACGCCCCTCGAAATTGCGGTTCGAGGTGGCGGCGCAGCGTTCTTCCGGGGCAAGCTGGTCGGGGTTCATGGCAAGGCACATCGAACAGCCCGCAAGCCGCCATTCGAAACCGGCCTCGGTAAAGATGCTGTCCAGCCCCTCTTCCTCGGCCTGCGCGCGCACAAGGCCCGAGCCCGGAACAACCATGCCGCGCACGCCCTGCGCCAGCTTGCGGCCCTTCAGCACCTCGGCGGCGGCACGCAGATCCTCGATCCGGCCGTTGGTGCAGGAACCGATGAATACCGCATCGATAGCGATGTCGGTCAGCTTTGTCCCGGCGGCCAGACCCATATAATCCAGCGAACGGCGCGCGGCCTCGACCTTGCCGCCGGTAAAGTCCTCGGGGGCAGGAACGGATGCTGTGATCGGCAGCGCATCCTCGGGGCTGGTGCCCCAGGTGACGGTGGGGGCGATATCTTCGCCGCGCAGGGTGATCACCTTGTCCCAATGCGCGCCCTCGTCGGTTTTCAGCGTCTTCCACCAGTTCAGCGCAGCTTCCCATTGCGCGCCCTTGGGCGCGTGCGGGCGGCCCATCACATAGGCAAAGGTGGTCTCATCCGGCGCGATCAGGCCGGCACGCGCGCCGCCCTCGATGGCCATGTTACAGATGGCCATGCGGCCTTCCATCGACAGGTTGCGGATCACCTCGCCGCAATATTCGATGACATAGCCGGTACCGCCCGCCGTGCCGGTATGGCCGATGATGGCCAGCACGACGTCCTTGGCGGTCACGCCCGGCAACAGCCTGCCGGTGATCTCGACCTTCATGTTCTTCGATTTCTTCTGGATCAGCGTCTGCGTGGCCAGCACATGTTCCACCTCGGAGGTGCCGATGCCATGGGCCAGCGCGCCAAAGGCCCCATGCGTCGCCGTGTGGCTGTCGCCGCAAACGACGGTCATGCCCGGCAGGGTCCAGCCCTGTTCCGGGCCGACGATATGGACAATGCCCTGGCGGATGTCATCAACCGGATAGTAATTCAGGCCAAATTCGCGGGCATTCTTGTCCAGCGCCTCGACCTGAATGCGGCTTTCCTCGTTGTCGATGCCCTTTTCGCGGTCCAGCGTGGTGGGCACGTTATGGTCGGGCACGGCAATGGTCCGTTCGGGCGAGCGGACCTTGCGCCCGGTCATGCGCAGCCCCTCAAATGCCTGCGGACTGGTCACTTCGTGGACCAGATGCCGGTCGATATACAAAAGGCAGGTGCCGTCCTCGGAACGATCGACAACATGCGCGTCCCAGATTTTGTCATACAGGGTCCGCGCGGCGGTTGCGGGTTGGGTCATGGCTGTGGCTTTCGGCTGTGATGCGGGTGGGATTGCGGATATGCGTCAATGCTGCGGATCGGGGCCGCAGCGCGTCACAGTCGCGCCGTGACGCAGCGCGTTTCGCCATAGAACCGTGAAGGCAGGCGCGAACGGTCGTGAATGTCGAAATAGATGAACCCGAACATGGGTCAATCTTTTACGATCCTTTCGCCGCTGACGCAATATCATCAGGCCTTGCCCATTCGCACCCCGTTCAGCCAATATCGAAGGCAGGAGGGTCGGAATGGAGCAATTGAATCCGGAACTTGTCAGCGCCGCCCAGGGCTTCTGGGCCAGTGTCCAGCTTTTCGTCAGGTTGCTGCTGCTTCCCTCGCGCCTGAACCAGATCATCGGGATCGTGGCGCTGATCGGGGTGTCGTGGCTGTTGGGACGCGGGCTGTCGCATCTGCTGACCCGATGGCTGCGGCAGCGTACGCATTGGCCGAAATGGCGGCTGCGGCTGGGGGTGCTGGTCAATCGCAGGATGACGCAGATCGTGTTCATGGTGCTGGCATGGATCACCGTGCTGATCATGCGCGAGATCACCTGGCCTTCGCGCAGCCAGTTGATTGCCCTTTCGGCGACCATCGCGACGGCGTGGGTGGCGATCTTCTTTCTGGCGCGGCTGATCCATAACCGCCTGCTGCGTCGCATTGTTGGCTGGGCCGCATGGATCTGGGTGACGCTGCATCTGCTGGGCCTGCTTGCCCCGACCGAGCATTTCCTGAACAGCGTTTCCGTCGATCTGGGCGATTTCCGTCTGTCGGCGCTGACCGTACTGAAGGCCGTGGCGATCACCGGGCTGATGGTCACAGGCGCGAGGGCGATGTCGCGCATCGTGTCTTCCCGGCTGGCGGCAAACAAGGACGTGTCGCCCACGATGCGGGTACTGACAGCCAAGGTGTTGCAGACCGTGCTGTTCAGCCTGGCGATCATCATCGGGCTGAAATCGGCGGGGTTCGATCTGACCGGGCTGGCGGTGTTTTCGGGTGCGGTCGGCGTCGGTCTGGGCTTTGGTCTGCAAAAGGTTGTCTCGAACCTTGTGTCCGGGGTGATCATCCTGCTGGACAAGTCGATCAAGCCCGGCGACGTGATCAGCCTTGGCGACACATTCGGCTGGATCGAGGAACTGGGCGCGCGCTATGTCAGCGTCGTTACCCGCGATGGCAAGGAATATCTGATCCCGAACGAGGATCTTGTGACCGGGCAGGTGGTGAACTGGTCGCATACCAATAATTTCGTCCGGCTGGATCTGAAATTCGGCACCTCTTACGGCGACGACCCCCACAAGGTCAGCCAGATCGCCATCAATGCCGCCCTGTCGGTCAAACGCGTGCTCGCGCAGCGCAATCCGGTCTGCTGGATCACCGGTTTCGGCGACAGCTCGGTCGATTACGTGCTGCGCTTCTGGATCGGCGATGCCTCGGGCGGGCTGACCAACGTGCGCGGGCAGGTCTATCTGGCACTGTGGGACGCGTTCAGGGAACATCGTATCTCGATCCCTTTCCCGCAGCGCGAGGTCCGGGTCATGAACGACGCGATCACGGTGGAAACCTGCCGGGGCGGCATGGATCCGCGCGACAACGTCGCCAGAGATTGAGATGGGGCGAAAAGCTGCTATCTTCAGGATACCCCGGCGCCGGGGGAGATCGGCGTGCTGACCGGAGGATACAACCCTGTCTCAAGACGTCTCGTCGGCCAATGGGCCGACAGCGACCGCCGCGGGCGACGCGCTGACCAGCGACCAGCTTCTGTCCCGCATCCTGTCCTCGCTGGAAGACGACAAAGCCGAGGATATCGTGACGATCGACCTGCGCGGACGATCGGCCATGGCCGACCACATGGTTATCGCATCGGGCCGCAGCGCGCGTCAGGTGGGTGCCATCGCCGAACATCTGGCCGAACGTTTCAAGGCCCAGACCGGCCGCACCCCCCGGATCGAGGGCAAGGAAACCGGCGACTGGGTGCTGATCGACACGGATGATGTGATCGTCCATGTCTTTCGCCCCGAAGTGCGCGACTTTTATCAGCTTGAAAAGATGTGGATGCCTGCCGACGCGCTGAGCCGCGTCCGCGACGGGGCGCGCCCGCATAGCTGACTGACGAATGCGCATCGACATCGCCGCCGTGGGGCGGCTGAAAAAGGGCCCCGAGGCGGCGCTGGTTGCCGATTATCTGGCCCGGTTCGCGAAAACCGGCCGCAGCCTTGGCCTGCCAGCCATTGGCCTGACCGAGGTCGAGGACAGGCGCGGCGGCGGCATGCCCGCCGAGGCCGATCTGCTGGCACGGGCGATTCCCCCAGGAGCCGCAGTCGTGGCGCTGGACGAACGCGGAGAACAACCCGCCTCGCCCGATTTTGCTGCCCGGCTGGCGGGGTTTCGCGATGCGGCGCGCGATCTTTGTTTTGTAATCGGAGGCGCGGACGGGCTGGCCCCGGCGCTGCGCGACCGCGCCGACTGGCAGATCAGCTTTGGCCGCATGGTCTGGCCGCATATGCTGGTCCGGGTAATGCTGGCTGAACAGCTTTACCGCGCCGCGACGATCCTTGCGGGATCGCCCTATCACCGGAATTAGGGCAGACGTGCCACAAGGCTGGCATCTGCGCGCCCGCGCGCGTAACAAGGCGCAAATATCACTACGAGGCCGAAATGACGAAACCCGTGATCCTGTGCATCCTAGACGGCTGGGGTATCTCGGACCGACCGGAACAAAGCGCGCCCGACCAGGCCAATACGCCGAATTTCGACCGGCTGATGCGCGACTGTCCGAATGCGACGCTGACAACCTTCGGGCCGGATGTGGGCCTGCCGACAGGGCAGATGGGCAATTCCGAGGTCGGGCACACGAATATCGGCGCGGGGCGGGTCGTGGCGATGGATCTGGGCCAGATAGATCTGGCCATCGAGGACGGAAGCTTTTTCCACAATCAGGCGCTGGCCGCGTTCATCGCGCGGATGACGGAAACCGGGGGCAGCGCGCATCTGATGGGCGTCGTCTCGGATGGCGGGGTGCATGGCCATCTGCAACATGTGCTGGCCTCCGCCCGCGCCGTGGCCGGGGCAGGGGTACCGGTGGTTTTGCACGCCATCACCGACGGGCGCGACGTGGCCCCGAAATCCGCCGCCGGGTTCATCGCGGATCTGCAAGCCGGTCTGCCGGATGGCGCACGGATCGGCACGGTGATCGGGCGGTATTATGCGATGGACCGTGACAAGCGGTGGGACCGCGTCGAACGCGCCTATCGCGCCATGGTCGCGGGCAAGGGCGAACAGGCCGCCAGCGCGGCCGCCGCCGCGGCCTCGGCCTATGCCCGCGACGAAACCGACGAATTCATCCAACCCTTCGTGATCGACGGCTTTAACGGCGCGCTGGATGGCGACGGCTTTTTCTGCCTGAATTTCCGTGCCGACCGCGCGCGCGAAATCCTGTCGGCGCTGGCCGATCCCGATTTCGCCGATTTCGATACCAGCGACCGCCCGGACTGGGCCGCGCTGCTGGGCATGGTCGATTACAGCGAGCGTCACAACAGCTTCATGATCTCGGCCTATCCCAAGCGGCAGGTGGTCAACACACTGGGGGCATGGGTCGCGGGCAAGGGGCTGCGTCAGTTCCGGCTGGCCGAGACCGAGAAATATCCGCATGTGACCTTTTTCCTGAACGGCGGCAAGGAAACCCCCGAAACGGGCGAGGACCGCTTCATGCCGCAAAGCCCCAGGGTCGCGACCTATGATCTGGCCCCGGAAATGGCCGCAGCCGAGGTCAGCGACAAGCTGGTCGAAGCGATCGGCCAGGGCTATGACCTGATCGTGGTGAATTTCGCCAATCCCGACATGGTCGGCCATACCGGCAGCCTGCCTGCCGCCATGCGCGCCTGCGAGGCCGTGGATGCCGGGCTGGGGCGAATGCTGGCCGCGCTGGATCAGGCGGGCGGTGCGGCGGTGAACTGCGCCGATCATGGCAATTGCGAAACCATGGTGGACCCTGTCAGCGGCGGCCCGCACACCGCCCACACCACCAACCCGGTGCCGGTCATCGTCTATAACGGGCCGCAAGGCGCAAGGCTGCGTAAGGGCCGGCTGGCCGATCTGGCCCCGACCGTGTTGCAACTGATGGGCCTCGACAAACCCGCCGAGATGACCGGCGAAAGCCTGATCGTGTCCGAATGATCCGCCTGCGCCCCCTTGTTGCCGCGCTGATGCTGCTGGCCATGCCCGCATGGGCCGGAACCCCGGCCAATCAGGCCGTGGCCGAGGCGCAGGATGCCGCCGCCCAGTTGCGCGCGGCCGTGGGCAAGCTGGGTCAGGCAGTGACGGCCGACGATCAGGTCACGGCACTGACCGAGGTGATCCGGGGATATGAACAGGGGCTGGCCTCGCTGCGCGACGGCCTGCGTCAGGCCAGCGCGCGCGAGGCCGAGCTGCGCGCCCGGTTCGAGGATCAGCGGTCGCGGCTGGCCCGCGTTCTGGGCGCGATGACCGCGTTGCAGCAATCGCCGGAAACCGCCATGCTGCTGCATCCGGGCGGGGCGCTGGCCACGGCGCAATCGGGAATGATCCTGTCCGACGTGACCCCCGGCCTGCGCGCCGAAGCCGAAAGCCTGCGCGCAGATCTGGCCGAAATCGCCACGGTGCGCGAATTGCAGGCCAGCGCCGCGACCATGCTGGGCGAGGGGCTGGCCTCGGTGCAAGAGGCAAGGCGGCTGCTGGCCAGCGCCGTAACCGACCGCTCGACCATGCCGGTCCGCTATGGTGATGCCCCCGCAGAGGTGCAGCAACTGCGCGCTTCGGCCCGGACACTGGATGATTTCGCCGCAGGCATCGGCAAGCTGGAAAGCGACGTGGGCGCACCTCTGGACGATTTCCAGGGCGCGCAGGGCAGTCTGCGCCTGCCGGTGGTGGGCTCGGTGCTGCGCCTTTACGATCAGGCCGATGCCGCAGGGGTCCGCCGCCCCGGCTGGGTGATCGCCACGCCCCCCGCCGCGCTGGTCACGACGCCATGGTCCGCCACGATCCGTTATCGCGGTCCCTTGCTGGATTACGGCAATGTGATGATCCTGGAGCCCGCAGCAGGGTATCTTCTGGTATTTGCAGGCATGGAACAGGTGTTCGGCGAGGTTGGCGACGTCCTGCGCGCGGGGGAACCCGTGGGCCTGATGGGCGGGGCCGAGGCGCCTGCTCAGGAATTCGGGGCGCAGTTCGTGGCAGATGCCGCGCAAGGGGATGGTGCAGGCCAGCCGGAAACGTTGTATCTGGAATTGCGCAAGGACAAGGAAACACTGGACCCGGCGGACTGGTTTGTGCTGAATCCGGTCGTGGAACCGCAAAAAGGCTGAGGCAGGAAAGGCCGTAATGAAACACTATCTGATCGCAGGTTTGGGCGGCGTACTTGCCGGCGCGCTGGTGACGACCCAGATCGCTGGGCCTCTGGTCGCGCAAGAAGCAGGCAAGAACGCCTCGGTTTATGAACAGCTTGAACTGTTCGGCAATATCTTCGAACGTGTTCGCGCGGATTACGTCGAAAGCCCGGATGACAAGAAGCTGATCGAGGCGGCCATCAACGGCATGCTGACCTCGCTTGATCCGCATAGCAGTTTCCTGTCGGCCCGGGATTACCAGGACATGCAAACCCAGACCCGCGGCAGCTTTGGCGGTCTGGGGATCGAGGTCAGTCAGGAGGACGGGCTGGTCAAGGTCGTCTCGCCCATCGACGACACGCCCGCTGCGAAGGCAGGGGTGCAGTCGGGCGATTTCATCACCCATGTGAACGGCGAATCGCTGATGGGGCTGACGCTGGATCAGGCGGTCGAGATGATGCGCGGACCCGTCGGCAGCGATATCACCGTCACCATCCTGCGCGAGGGCGAAAGCGAACCCTTTGACGTGACCATGACACGCGACACGATCAAGCTGACGGTGGTAAAGAACCGGTTGGTCGGGCACACGGTCGTGCTGCGCGTGTCAACCTTCAACGACGAAACCTATGACACGCTGAAATCCGAACTGGAAAAGGCGGTGAAAGAGGTCGGCGGCTTTGACAAGGTCACGGGCTTTGTGCTGGACCTGCGCAACAACCCCGGCGGGTTGCTGAATCAGGCGATTGCCGTGTCCGATGCCTTCCTTGACGCAGGCGAGATCGTCAGCACGCGCGGGCGCAAGCCCGAGGACAGCGAACGCTGGAATGCCGAGACCGGCGATCTGGCGCAGGGCAAGCCGATGGTCGTGGTGATCAATGGCGGCTCGGCCAGCGCGTCTGAGATCGTGACCGGCGCGCTGAAGGATCACCGCCGCGCCATCGTCGTGGGCGAAAAATCCTTTGGCAAGGGCTCGGTCCAGACGGTAATGCCGGTCACATCCGACAGCGCCATCCGGCTGACCACGGCGCGTTATTACACGCCCTCGGGCCGCTCGATCCAGTCACTGGGGATCCAGCCCGACATCATCGTGGCACAGCCCCAGCGTGCCGTGGACGAAGAAGCCGCTGCCGACGAACCGCGCAGCAAGTCCAGCTTCAGCCGGTCCGAGGCCGATCTGCGCGGCGCGCTGAACAACGATTCCATTTCCGAGGAAGAGCGCAAGCAGATCGAGGACGAGGCCGCCGAAGTCGAGGAAACCGCCAAGCTGCGCGAAGAGGATTATCAGCTTGCCTATGCGGTCGATATCCTGAAAGGGCTGGCTGCCGTCGATTTTCAGGCGGCGCAGGTTCCCGATCAGGCCAAGCCCGCAGCGACAGGCGATGGCGCGGCGACCAAGCCCAACGATGGCGCGACCAACCAATGACGGACAGGACCGGACCGGGCGGGTTGCCCTATCGGCCCTGTGCCGGCGTGGTGCTGATCAATGGCGACGGGCTGATCTTTGCGGGCCAGCGCATCGAGATGCCTGGCGCATGGCAGATGCCGCAGGGCGGCATCGACGCGGGCGAGACGCCCCGGCAGGCGGCTTTGCGCGAACTGACCGAGGAAACCGGAATCATCTCTGGTCTGGTTCAGATCGTCGCCAAAACCCCGGACTGGGTGTTCTATGACCTGCCGCCCAAGCTGGTCGGCAAGGTCTGGAAAGGAAAATACGGCGGGCAGCGTCAGAAATGGGTTCTGATGCGCTTTCTTGGTGCGGATTCGGATGTGCGGATCGAGACCGAACATCCCGAATTCGACCGCTGGTGCTGGATCCGCGCCGATGACCTGCTGGACAGTATCGTGCCGTTCAAGCGCGACGTTTATGCGCAGGTCTTGACGGCGTTTCGCGATCATCTTGCGTGACCTGAAACGCCGCCACTCAGCCTGTCGGGGCTGGCGTCAAATGGCTCAGCCCTTCTTGGCGACATGCCCATGGCCGCCGCCATGCTGTTCAAGCTTGCCTTCCTCGACGCACAGCTTGTCCGCCTCTTCGACGCTCATCCCCTCGGGCTCAAGGATCGCGCGGTCCCATTCGACGATTTCCTTGGTGTACAATTCACACACCACCGGCCCTTTCGGCGTATCCAGCGTCACCGGAGGAGACCAGAAATCCTTCGGCGTACAGCCGGCGATAATGACGGTAAACACCGATAGCAGAGCAACCTTTTCCATCATTCTCTTTCCCTCAATCCAGAATTTTTTCCGGAGGTAAATATTTGCAGGATGAGGTCAGGATAAACGAGCGGCATCCGTCTGAATATGTGTTCAAACGGATTACCAATTAGCGCAAAGGAACAGTCAGCGCCTTAGCTGGCCCAGCAAAATCGAGGTCGGATAGCCGTCAGGCGTCACGCCGATCGAGCGTTGGTAATTCGCGACAGCCTCCATCGTGCCGGACCCGAACAGACCGTCAATCTCGCCGTCATAAAAGCCCTTTCCACGCAGGCGCTGTTGAATTTCCTGACGTTCTGCCGTGGATAGCGGGCGGTCCTGACGCGGCCAGCCGCCCTGAATACCCGACCGGCCCGCGATGCGTTCGCCCAGATAAGACACGCCAAGCGCATAATTGTCCGAATTGTTGTAACGCAGCAAGGCCCGGAAATTGTCCAGAATCAGGAAGGCCGGGCCGCGCGCGCCCGCAGGCATGATGATCGACCCGTTGCCGCCCGGCAACCCGCCGCCACCGATTCGCGTCACCCCCTGCGCCGCCCAGTTGGCGGTCGATTTACGGGTGCCCTTGCCGATCTGGCCCATGTTGAAGCCGGGCGGCAACTGCACCTCGGCCCCCCAGGCCTGACCGCGCTGCCAGCCGTTGCGCGCCAGATAATTCGCGGTCGAGGCCAGCGCGTCGGTCGGATCGTCGGACCAGATGTCACGGCGACCGTCGCCGGTGAAATCGACGGCATATTCCAGATAAGAGGTCGGCATGAACTGCGTGTGCCCCATCGCGCCCGCCCAACTGCCCAGCATATGTTCGGCATCGGTATCGCCTGCCTGCAAAATCCGCAGCGCGGCAATCAACTGGTTCTGGAACATCTCGCCGCGCCTGCCGTCATAGGCCAGCGTCGTCAGCGACGGAATGATCTGCATCTTGCCGCGATTGGCACCGAAATTCGATTCCATTCCCCAGACGGCCAGAACGATCTCGCGCGGCACGCCATAGCGCGCCTCGATCGCCGACATAGTGCGGTTCAGTTGTGCCGCCTTTTCGCGGCCGGTCTGGATGCGCGCATCCGAAACGGCACTGTCCAGATACAGCCAGACCGGGCGCGAGAATTCGGCCTGTTTGCGGTCCAGCCGGATCACGTCAGGGTTATAGCGGGCGATCCGCATCGCACGGTCATAGGTTCCCGCCGAAATCCCCGAGGCCAGCGCGCGCGACCGGAAGGATTGCACGAAACGCTGCAACCCGGCCTCGTCCCCCGGTGCCGCTGCCGGAATCGCCGCCGGAGTGACCGGCGCGCTGCTGGCGACATTCGCCGGGTTATAGGTAGAACAAGCCGACAGCACCCCGGCCAATGCGGTGGTCACGACAAAACGGGTAATATTCATAGGGATCGCCTGCTATCTTGACTGCTGATTTTCTTTAACCGCAGTCTATCGAAAGCGATTCCGCTTGGATAGGGCGCAGGCGCGACTTTCCGTCAGTCGTCGTAAAACGGTTCAAGACTGGCGATGATCACCGCGTCCTCGGACAGGGCGCGACCCATCAGCGCGCGTTCCTCGTCATCGACCTCATGGCCATCGGCCAGCCGTTCGTCCAGCGTGCCGTAGCCCGTCACATCCAGAGGCGCCATGTCGGCCTGTTTCAGGATCGCCACCGTCTCGCGCACGGCCTCGGCCTCGTCCCGGCCCGAGGCATAACACATCAGCGCCGCACCGCTGCAACCGTCGGGCAGGCCATCGCCCGGCTTGCGCCCGACCTCGACCAGCAGGGTGTACACGTTCATCGAGATCTCCTGTCAGACCGGTGCGGCGTCGTCCAGCCGCAGCCGCAACCTTTCGCGCCCGCCCCATGTGGACAGTTCCAGCTTGCCGGCCAGATGAAAGCGCCGGCCCTTCGCGCCGATCAGCCCCTGCCCCAGCGGCCCGTTCATCGCCCCCCAGGCCACGGCCTCAAGCGCGGGGCCGCCAGAGCTGCGGAAGGACAGGCGCAGATGCCGGTCGCCCATCGTCGCGGCGCTGTCGATCACCTGATCGGCAAAGGCAAATCGCGGCGCGGGCGCGGCCTGACCAAAGGGGCCGGCATCCTCCAGCATTTGAAACATCTGCGGCGTGGCCCCCTGCCCTTCAAGCAGGCCCGAGATGCGCAGATCGTCCGCCCCGGTCCGCGCGTCCAGATCGCGGGCCATCAGGTCGGCCAGCCGGGCCATGGCGGGTTCGATCCGGTCCGCGGCCACGGTCAGACCGGCGGCCATCTTGTGCCCGCCGCCCTTGAGCAGCAGCCCCTCTTGCGCAAGCCGCTGAATGGCGCGGCCCAGATCGACACCGGGAACCGACCGGGCCGAACCCTTGCCAACCCCGCCCGCGACCCCGACCACGACCGAGGGAAGATTGGTCGCCTCTTTCACCCGCGCGGCAACGATGCCGACCACGCCGGGATGCCAGCCCTCGCCCGCCGCCCATGACAGGCGGGCATCGCCGCGTGCCTCGACCTGCGCCATGGCCTGATCGCGCACGGCGGCCTCGATCGCCCGGCGGTCGCGATTCAGGTCGTCCAGTTCGGCGGCAAGGCGCGCGGCCTCGTGCGGGTCGCGGGTGGACAGGCACAGCGCCCCCAGATCGGCACGGCCCACGCGGCCACCGGCATTGATGCGCGGCCCCAGCAGAAAGCCCAGATGAAAGGCGTTGGGCGACCCGTCCAGCCGCGCCACATCCGACAGCGCCACCAGCCCCGGCCTTTCGCGGCGCGCCATCACCGACAGCCCGGTGCGCACAAAGGCCCGGTTCACCCCGACCAAAGGCGCGACATCGGCCACCGTTGCCAGCGCCACAAGATCCAGCATCGCCATCAGATCGGGCTGCGGCCTGTCCATTCCGCGCAGCACGCGCCCGGCCTGCACCAGCGTCAGAAACACCACCCCCGCAGCGCAAAGATGACCAAGCGCGCCATCCTCGTCGGCGCGGTTCGGGTTGACCACGGCCAGCGCGGGGGGCAGCGTTTCGCCCCCCAGATGGTGATCCAGCACGAT
Organism: Paracoccus sp. (in: a-proteobacteria); assembly: GCF_047973135.1. Lineage (GTDB taxonomy): Bacteria > Pseudomonadota > Alphaproteobacteria > Rhodobacterales > Rhodobacteraceae > Paracoccus. The sequence continues at coordinate 8,888 of NZ_JBKEBL010000307.1, read as the reverse complement.
GACATCGGCACCCGTCGCCGCCGCAAGCGCATCGTGGCTCAGCGTGCCGCAATCGACGCAGACGATCAGATCGTGATCCGCCGCAAGCGCCGCCATCGCGGGCGCGTTCGGGCCATAGCCCTCGTCGATGCGGTCGGGGACATACAGCGTCGCATCCCGCCCCTGCGCCCGCAGCCAGTCCAGCAGCAACGCCGCCGAACTGCCTCCATCCACATCGTAATCGGCAAAGACCGCAATGCGCTGCCCGCCGGTTGCCGCCGCGACAATGCGTTCCGCCGCCGGGGCCATGTCGCGCAGGGCAAGCGGATCGGGCAGCAGATCGCGCAGCTTTGGCGTCAGAAACCCCTCGGCCTCGTCGGGCTGGACCCCGCGTTCGGCCAGCACCCGCGCAACCGCCAAGGGCAGCCGCGCCTTTTGCGCCAGACCCTCGGCCAGCCGCTCTGACGCTGCGTCCGGGCCAATCCAGCGACGCCCCGTCAGCGATTCTTCGACGCCCAGAAAGGCCACGCGCGCGCCTGATTACCTGACCGGGTTGCGATACAGCATCCGCCGGACCGAGCCGGTCTTGGAACGCATCAGAATCGTTTCGGTCTCGATATAGCCGGGGCGGGTGTGCACGCCGCGCAGGATGGACCCGTTGGTCACGCCCGTCGCCGCAAAGATCACATCCGCCGTGACCAGATCGTCGCGGGCATAGATGCGGTCCAGATCGGTGATCCCGGCCTTGCGGGCACGGCCCCGTTCATTGTCATTGCGGAACAACAGCCTGCCCCACATCTGACCGCCCATGCATTTCAGCGCCGAGGCCGCCAGCACCCCCTCGGGTGCCCCGCCCGAACCCATATACATGTCGATGCCGGTCAGTTCGGCCTCGGCCGTGTGGATCACACCGGCCACGTCGCCATCGGTGATCAGCCGGATCGCCGCGCCGGTTTCGCGGACCTCGGCGATCATGTCCTCGTGCCGGGGACGTTCCAGAATGCAGACGGTGATGTCCTCGTCCCGGCAATTGCGGGCGCGGGCCAGCGCCCGAACGCGTTCGGCGGGCGACATCTCCAGGCTGACGACATCCTTCGCGAAGCCCGGCCCGATGGCCAGCTTGTCCATATAGACATCCGGCGCATGCAGCAGCGTGCCGCGCGGGGCCATGGCGATCACGGTCAGCGCGTTCGGCATGTCCTTGGCGGTCAGGGTCGTGCCTTCCAGCGGGTCCAGCGCGATGTCAACCTCGGGGCCCTTGCCGGAACCGACCTCTTCGCCGATATACAGCATCGGAGCCTCGTCGCGCTCTCCCTCGCCGATGACGACGACGCCCTTGATGTCCAGCATGTTCAACTGTTCGCGCATCGCGTTGACGGCGGCCTGATCGGCGGCCTTTTCGTCACCGCGCCCGATCAATCGGGCCGAGGCATGCGCTGCGGCTTCGCTGACGCGCGCCAGCCCCAAAGATAGCATCCGGTCGTTGAAATCCTTCGGCGCGGTCATGATCCTGATCCTCTTTTCCTTGGGTTCGTGCGGCTTCTACGCGCCGCGCGCCATGCGGGCAAGACTGACGGCGCTAACGGTTCAGCTTTCCGACAACTCAAGCGCAAGTGCATGGATGCGCGGCACGATATCGCCGAGGGTCCGGTGCACCAGCCGGTGCCGCTGTACCCGACCCAGACCGGCAAAGGCGGGGCTGGCCATGCGGATGCGGAAATGGCTTTGCCCGCCCTCGCGATAACCGGCATGGCCACGATGCCCCTCGCTTTCATCGACAATCTCCAGTTGGCTGGGGGTCAGCGCCGCAAGGCGGCTGCGCATCTGATCGGCAATCATCGGTTTCTCCTGCGTCAAGGGCTTTCATGTCGTCGAAAATAGCTTAAACTGCTGCCTCCGAGTCGCAAAGGTGCCACGAAATGAGCAGTAACGACCCGTTCGGCTTTGATATCTCAGCCGCCAAGGACAAGAAGCGCCGGGCCAAGGGCCGGCGCGGCATGTCCGGCGCGTTCGAAACGTCAACCCGGATCTGTGACAAGCAGGGATGCAATGAACCGGCGCATTACCGCGCGCCCAAGAACCCGCGAAATCTGGATGATTATTTCTGGTTCTGTAAGGAACATGTGCGCGAATACAACGCCAACTGGAACTATTTTCAGGGCCAGAGTGAAGAAGAGTTTCAGCAGTTTCTTGACAACGCTACCGTGTGGGAACGTCCGACCAAGCCGTTCAGCCGCTCGACCCAGGAACAGGCTTGGGCGCGGCACGGGGTCAGCGATCCGCTGGAGATTCTGGGCGCAAACGGCACCGCCCCCGAGGTCCGCGCCAAGATCAGCCGCAAACTGCCCCCGACCGAACGCAAGGCACTGGAAATCCTTGAGGCCAAGGACACATGGACCCGCGCCGAGATCCGCAAGCAGTACAAATCGCTGGTCAAGGATCTGCATCCCGACATGAATGGCGGCGACCGATCCGACGAGGATCGTCTGGCCGAGGTGGTCTGGGCCTGGGATCAGGTCAAGGACAGCCGCTATTTCCGCGACTGAAACCCGCATCGGAGGAACCGCGCCACAATTGCCCGGCGGTCGCTTCGGCGGTGAACCGGTCCGGTTCGGGCGCGTGGTCCTGATCGCTGGTCAGGGTTTGGCGTGAACAAATGCCTGCGCCCTTGCAAGATCTTCGGGGGTGTTGATGTTCAGGAACGGATCATGCGGAATGTCGTCCCAGACGACCAGCCCCGCGCCGTGTTCGCGCGCAAAGCCGCGCACGCGGCGCTGACCCAGCTTCAGACTGCGACGCAGATCGCCACGCAGCGACAACGGCCAGTAACCGCAGGTCGGATGTTCGTGCAATTGCCCGCCCCGGTCGCGACTGGCGGCGATGGTCAGCCCTGTGGCGGCGGTCAGCCGAAAGGCCAGATCGACCGGCAGGAACGGCGTGTCCGAAGGAACGGTGATCACTCCGGCCAGCCCAAGTCCTGCCGCCCAGTCCATCGCCGCCAGCACCCCGGCCAGCGGCCCCGGATGACCCGGCAGGCTGTCGGGCAGCACCGGCAGGCCAAGTGCGGCAAAGCGTTCGGGATCGCCATTCGCGTTCAGCGCCATCGGTCCGCACTGCGGTGCCAGCCGCGCGATCACGTGATCATGCAGGCTTTTCCCGGCAAGCAGGCGCGCGCCCTTGTCGCCTCCGCCCATCCGGGTCGCGCGTCCGCCGGCAAGAATCACGGCGGCGGGCCGGGCTGACATCATGCGCCCCAAATCCCGCCATGGTACAAGAATCGCATGCCGCCATGCCCCCATTTGTCACGGTTTTTGACATAAGCTCCGCCCGGTATTCGGGCAATCGCGCCTGACAGCCGCGATTTGCAAGTTTCAGTGGAACCAGCGGCCAAGTTACGCTGTACGGCCCATGTCAAGCGTTGACAATCCGCAGCCGCCAGCAAACAACTGGTGCAAGTGGAAATACGGCACGATCCGACGTCCAGAGCGCGCGATTCGTGGCCAACGCGGCCATGATCATCACAATGCGCGGACCCGGAAGCATTCAGTTTCGGCAGACTTTGGCCATGACCAATGCCTTGGGCAACGGGTGGTCATTATAAAGAATAGAGGGAACTTTTCGTCATGACGCTTTTGAGGATGGCCACGGCAATGGCGCTGGCTTTGGGGATAGGGGCAGCCAACGCGCAGGATGCCGGTCAGGCCCCTGCACCGGCAGTCACGGTGGCCAAGGCCAAAAAGCAATCCGTCGCCAGCACCGTTACCTTTAATGGCCGCTTGCAGGCCGATCAGTCGATCCAGTTGATCGCGCGGGTATCGGGCTTTCTGCAAGAGGTCGGGTTTAATCCAGGTGACCAGGTTGAACAGGGCGCGGTCCTGTTCCAGATCGAACAGGATCAGTACAGCGCCGCAGTTCGTCAGGCCGAAGGCAACCTTGCCGCCGCAGAGGCAACCGTGACCGACGCCCGGATCGAGCGCGACCGCCAGGCCGAACTGGTGCGCCGCAACGCCTCGGCCCAGACCGCGCTGGACACCGCCGAGGCCGCACTGGGCCGCGCACTGGGCAATATGGAAATGGCGCAGGCGGCACTGGATACCGCAAACCTGAACCTGTCCTATACCTCGGTCACGGCCCCCTTTACGGGCCGCATCGGCGAACGCAGCGTCGATCCCGGCGCGCTGGTCGATCCGCAGATCGGACCGCTGGCCACGCTGACGAAACTGGACCCGATCCATGTGAATTTCCTTGTCCCGACCGCACAGCTTCGCAACACGATGGACATGATCCAGAGCGGCGAGGTGAAGCTGGACGAAAGCGTCCGCATCGTGCTGGCCAATGGCAAGGAATACGAAAGCAGCGGAGCGCTGGATTTCATTGACAGCGCCGTCAATCCGGGCACCGACTCTATCAGCGTTCGTGCGACTTTCAGCAACCCGGACGGCACGCTTTTGCATGATGAACTGGTCCGCGTCCATCTGGCCGCAAGCTCGCCCGCCGAAGAGCTGACAATCCCCCTTAGCAGTTTGCAGCGCGATCTGGTCGGCGAGTATGTGATGCTGGTCGATCAGGACGAAAAGGTCCAGAAACGCCGCATCGCCGTCGATCGGGAATCGGGCGATCTGGTCATCGTGGATGATGGTCTTGCCGAGGGCGACCGGGTGATCAGCCAGGGCGTGAACAAGGTCCGCGAGGGCATGGCGGTCGATGCGGCCGAGGCCGAGGCGGCGGATCAGGGAACCTCGCAACAGAACGATGACACCCCGGATCAGTCGGGCAGCGAAGCGAAGGACGGCTGAGTCATGATCTCTGACGTATTCATCAAACGCCCACGGCTTGCGGGCGTCATCTCGATCGTGCTGTTCATCGCCGGACTGATCGCGATGACGGCCATGCCCATCGAACGCTATCCCGACATCACCCCGCCGGTGGTGCAGGTGACGGCATCCTATCCCGGCGCAAGTTCCGAGGTGGTCGAACAGGCCGTCGCACAGGTGATCGAAACCCAGATCGTCGGCGTGGACAACATGATTTACATGTCCTCGCAATCGGGCTCGGACGGTACATATATTCTCAGCGTGTCCTTTGCGGTGGGCACCGATCCCGACATCAACACCGTGAACGTGCAAAACCGCGTGGCGCTGGCCGAACCGCGCCTGCCGTCCGAAGTGATGCAGAACGGCGTGTCGGTCAAGAAACGGTCGTCCAACCTGATGCTGGGCGTGGTCCTGTACACCACGGACGACGCCGAGGGCATCACCGGCGAGACGCTGACCAACTATGCCACCATCAACATGCTGGACGAAATCAAGCGCGTTCCCGATGTCGGCGATGCGCAGATTTTCGCGCTGAACCAGTTCGCGATGAATATCAGCGTCGATGTAGACCGCATGACGGAACTTAACATATCCACGACGGATCTGATCGCGGCGCTGCGGGCACAGAACCTTCAGGCGGCTATCGGGACGGTCGGCGGGCAGCCGATGTCGCAAGATCCGGTCATGCAGCTTAACGTGCAGACCCTGGGGCGCCTGTCCGAGGCCAGCCAGTTCGAGGAAATCATCATCCGCGCCAATCCCGACGGATCCTCGGTTCGTCTCGGCGATGTCGCGACCATCAATCTGGGCGCGCAGTACGAATCCATCGGGACGACATTCGACGGCGGGCCGGGCACGATGATCGGGGTCTATCTGGCCCCCGGCGGGAACCTTGTAAGCGCCGCGACCCTGCTGAAGGACGAACTGAAGCAGATGGAGACCCGGCTGCCCGAAGGCATGGCGGTCAAGGTTGTCGCCGACCAGTCGGAATTTGTGCTGGACTCGATTCACGAGGTCCGCAAGACCCTGTTCGAGGCATTCGCGCTGGTGGCGCTGGTGGTGCTGCTGTTCCTTGGGAACTGGCGCGCCACGATCATCCCCATCGTCGCCGTACCCGTCGCCCTTGTCGGGACATTCGCCTTCATGCTGGCATTCGACATGTCGCTGAACACGGTGTCGTTGCTGGCGCTGGTGCTGGCCATCGGGATCGTGGTCGATGACGCCATCGTTGTGGTCGAGGCCGTCGAGGCCAAGATGGAACATAACCCCGACATGACACCGGCGCAGGCGGCCCATGCCGCCATGCAGGAAATCACCGGTGCCATTCTGGCCATCACCATGGTGCTGCTGTCGGTCTTTGTACCGGTGGCCTTTGTCCCCGGCATCCAGGGCGAGCTGTTCCGGCAATTCGCGATCACGGTGTCGGTGTCGATGGTCATTTCGGCCATCAACGCGCTGACCCTGTCGCCCGCGCTATGCGCCATCACGCTGAAGCAGGCGCATGGCGAACACCGGTCGCATGGCGTCATGGGCTGGATTTCCAAGAGGATCGATGCGGCCGGGCGCGGCTATGTCAAGGTCGCGGGCGCGATCGCGCGGCGCATGATCCTTGGCGTCGTGCTGCTGATCGGCGGCTTTGCCCTTGCCGGATCGCTGACCAGCATCGTGCCGACAGGCTTTCTGCCGGACGAGGATCAGGGCAACTTCATCGTGGAAACCCGCCTGCCGGACGGCGCATCAGTAAACCGGACACAGGCCGTTCAGGCCGAGGTGGAAAAGATGCTGCGCGAACTGCCCGGCGTCGAGGATGTGGCCAGCGTCACGGGCTTTTCGATCATCGACCAGATCACCATGTCAAATGCCGCCTTCGCGATCATCGACATGAAACCCTTCGAGGAACGCAGCTATCCCGACGAATTCGTCTTTGCCAATCTGGAACGCATCCAGCAACAGGCCGCCGGGATCCGCGAGGCGCAGGTGATTCCGTTCAACGTGCCGCCGGTTCCGGGGCTTGGCACGGGATCGGGTTTTGAGTTGCAGGTGCTGGACCGCAATGCCGGTCCGCCGACGCAGCTTGCCGCCGTGGCGCGTGGATTGTCGATTGCTGCGAATGAAAACAAGGACGTCACCGGGGTCTATACAACCTTCTCGGCTGAAAGCCCGCAACTGTATATGGAGATCGACCGCGAACGCCTTTATGCGCTTGGCATCAACCTAAGCGATGTATTTACCGCCCTGGGCGGGGTCTTTGGCCAGATTTATGTCAACGACTTCAACCTGTTCGGACGCACCTGGCAGGTGAATATCCGCGGGCAGGAAGAATTCCGCGCCAAACCCGAGGATTTGGGCAATGTCCATGTCCGCTCGGCCACGGGCGAAATGGTTCCGGTCAGCGCCTTTGCCACGGTCCGACATCAGGTCGGCCCGATGAACATCCAGCGCTATAACAACATCCGGTCTGCCAAGGTCAGCGGCAGCCCCGCCGATGGCGTGGCCTCGGGTACCGCGCTGGTCGCGATGGAGGACGTTGCCCGGCAGAACCTGCCAGACGGCTATGACATCGCATGGACCGGTACGGCCGAGCAGGAAAAAGAGGCATCCGGCAAGACGGGCATGATCCTCGGGATGGCGCTTCTGTTCGCTTATCTGTTCCTTGTCGGCCTGTACGAAAGCTGGACCATCCCGGTTCCGGTGATGCTGTCGGTGGTGTTCGGGGTCTGCGGCACGTTCATCGCGCTGCTGGTCTCGGGGTTGCCACTGAACATCTATGCGCAGATCGGCTTTGTCGTGCTGATTGCCCTTGCCGCGAAGAATGCGATCCTGATCGTCGAATTCGCCAAGGCGCGGCGGGAAGAGGGCGAGGCGATCTATGACGCGGCCATGGGCGGCGCGCAGGACCGTTTCCGCGCGATCATGATGACCAGCTTTGCCTTTATCGGCGGCATGATCCCGCTGGTGATCGCGACCGGGGCGTCCATGATGACCCGGCGAGCGGTCGGCACCGGGGTTGCCGGCGGCATGACCGCCGCCGCGCTGGTCGGGATTTTCGTCATCCCCGCGCTGTATGTCATCTTCGAGACGATGCGCGAGAAGGTGAAAACCAAGCTGGGCATGATACCGCGCGACCTGGAGCTGGAGGCTGCGGATCATGGAAGCGGCGACAAGGACAAGGCTGAAAGCTGAGTCCCCTGACAAGGGCTGACAAACGGCCGTCCCCTGCGGGGCGGCCGTTTTCTTTTGCCTGCCGCGATCCCCGGCGCAACGGGTGATAGGGGATGTGGTATAGCTGACGGGAGCCAATTTGATCATCAAATTGGCGCAGTATCAGCGTAAAATCAAATGGTTATAGCCTGACAGCACAATCAGAAGAAAGTCGTCAGGCTATGGAAAGGGCCAGCAAATGCTGGGTTTGGCGCTGCACAGGGCGCGCACAGGCGCGGCACGGGATGTGCACAGGCGCGGCACGGGATGTGCACAGGCGCGGCACGGGATGTGCACAGGCTGTACACCGCCATCGGGCGTTGCACGCTTTGCTGAGCGGTTTCCCCCCGGAGAGTTGCGCCGCCACGGCGGCCAGAGGCCATAGGGCGCAGTCGGGCGATACTCTGTCGCAGCGCCTAGCCGGGGAACGTGGGGTGACGTCGCCGTCGCGAAGTTTGCGTCCCGCGGTGGCCGGGGGCGCTGCGCCCCCCGGACCCTCCGCCTTGCGCGCAAGGGCGATGGTGGGACGGGCCTGATGCGGTGCCTTGGGGGCGCGACGGGCCGGGCTTTGCCCGGCCCGCACCCCCTTTCCACAAGCACGGCGGGGGGGGCCGCGATCTGGCTGGCCGGACGCGTCATGCCGTGCGGACCGGGCACCGGGGTCGGGGCAGTGCCGGGCGGGATGGGCGGAGGGCGGTGCCGCGTTCCTTCTCTACCGGATAGGTATATCAAAAAATAATTATTGACTATAACCATTATGTCGATGTAGCTTTCGCTCATGCAAGGGGGGGAAACATGCCGCAAGCCGACCGAACCGAGGATGACGACGAAAGGTCCGAGGTAATGGACAGTGTCCTTGGTGATCTGATCGGCTATCGCCTGAAGCGCGCCTAT
>NZ_JBKEBL010000149.1:0-13467 GCF_047973135.1 Paracoccus sp. (in: a-proteobacteria) | reverse complement strand
CTGTCGCTGGACTGGGGCCCGCGCGCCGAGGTCAACCAGAAGGTTTCGGCTTCGACCCTGCTGCGGCACGGGCGCGATATGCATGGCTTTGTCGGAGGGCGCGACCGGGGCGGCAATGCGCAGTTCCCAAAGACGCCGATCCCCGTTCGCCCCGACGCGACCGGTCCCGAGGATTACGACGACATCGTCCTGCGCGACGTTCCTGCGCAGGTGGCTTCGATCACCGCAGACCGGCTGAATTTCACCCCCGATCCGCCATTCCATTTCGGCCTGATCCAGTTCGAAAACGGCGCGCGGGTTACGATGGAGCATTGCGACACCGAGGGCCGCAGCCCCGAGGTCGGCGATCCGGTGCGCATGCGATTCCGGATCAAGGCCATGGATCGGCAGCGGCGGTTCCGCAGTTATTTCTGGAAAGCGGCGCCGATCACGCGCCCCGAACTGGCGGCGGAGGGCTGAGCCATGGCAAGCGGCATCCGCGACAAGGCGGTCATCATGGGCATGGGATGCACCAGATTCGGCGAACGCTGGGACATGTCATCCGACGATCTGATGGCCGAGGCCTTTGCCGAGGCGCTGGCCGATGCCGGGATCGGCAAGGATCGGATCGGGGCGGCATGGCTGGGCAGCGCGCTGGATGACGTGAATACCGGCAATTCGGCCATTCCGCTGGCCAACGCGCTGCGATTGCAGGGGATCCCCGTCACGCGCGTTGAAAACATGTGCGCGACCGGAACCGAGGCGCTGCGCGGGGCGGTCTATGCGGTGGCCTCGGGCGCGGTGGATGTGGCGCTGGCCCTTGGGGTGGAAAAGCTGAAGGATACCGGTTTTGGCGGCTTGCCGGTCCGTACCAAGGGCGCGGTCAACGATCTGTGGATGCCCTATGGCTCGGCCCCCGGCACATTCGCACAGCTTGCCGGGGCCTATCGCGCGAAACACGGCGTCAGTGCCGCAGATCTGAAACGCGGCATGGCGCATGTAAGCTGGAAAAGCCACCAGAACGGCGCGCTGTCGCCCAAGGCGCATCTGCGCAGGCCGGTCGATATGGACACGATCCTGAACGCGCCGCTGATCGCTGATCCGCTGGGGCTGTTCGATTGCTGCGGCGTCTCGGACGGGGCGGCCTGCGCCATTGTCGCGACGCCCGAGGCGGCGATGGCGCTTGGCAAGGCCCGCGCCGATCTGGTCGCGGTGAAAGCCTTGCAGATCTGTGCCAGCCATGGCTGGGAAAGCCAGTATGGCGCCTGGGACGGATCTTATGTGCCCGGCACGCGCATCGCGGCGGGCCGGGCCTATGCCGAGGCGGGCATCACCGACCCCCGCGCCGAAATCAGTCTGACCGAGGTGCATGACTGCTTTTCCATCACCGAGCTTGTGACCATGGAGGATCTTGGCCTGTCCGATCCGGGGCGCGGGGCCTTTGACTGTCTGGACGGCCGCTTTGACCGTGACGGCGCAATTCCGGCGCAGGTTGATGGCGGGCTGAAGTGCTTTGGCCATCCGGTCGGCGCAAGCGGGCTGCGCATGGCGTTCGAGGTGCATGCCCAGCTTTTGGGTCGCGCCGGGCAGCGGCAGCTTGGGCAGGTGGATTTCGGGCTGACGCATAACCTGGGCGGGCAGCCGTCCAACTCGGTCGCGGCGGTGTCGATCTTTGGACGGCTTTGAAAAAGGGGCGATAAGATGGCAGGACGCTATTACGAGAAATTCGAACGTGGCGAGGTCATCCGTCACGACACGCGGCGCACCGTGACCGAGACGGATAACGTGCTGTTCAGCACGCTGACCATGAACCCGGCGGCGATCCATATCGACTATGACTATGCCGCAAGGACTGAATTTGGCAAGCCGCTGGTCAATTCGGTCTTTACCCTGGGTCTGGTCGTCGGCCTGTCGGTGGGCGACACCACGCTTGGCACGACGGTGGGCAATCTGGGCTGGGACGAGGTGAAATTCCCCAGGCCGGTTTTCATCGGCGACACGATCCGTTCCGAAACCGAGGTGCTGGACATGCGGCTCAGCAAATCGCGCCCGACGCAGGGCATCGTCACCTTTCTTCATCGCGGCATCAATCAGCGCGACGAGGTGGTCTGCGAATGCAGGCGTCTGGCCCTGATGATGCGAGAGCCGGTATGACGCTGACTGCGCTTCTGTTCGTTCCTGCCGATAGCGAAAGGAAATTCCTCAAGGCGCGCGATTGCGGGGCCGACGGGCTGATCCTGGATCTTGAGGACAGCGTTGCCCCCGCGAACAAAGCCGGGGCGCGGGCCGGGCTTGGCGCCTGGATCGACGGCCATGGCGGCGGGCCGGCTCTGTGGGTCAGGGTGAACCCGTTCGACACCGGCCTGACCGCCGACGATCTGAAGGCCGTGGTGCGGCCCGGTCTTGCGGGCATCGTTCTGCCCAAGGCGAATGGCGGGCAGGATGTGGCGCGGCTGTCGGATCTGCTGGACCCGCTGGAAACGGCGGCGGGGATGGCGCGGGGGTCCGTCCGGGTGATCGTCGTCGCGACCGAGACGGCGGCGGCGATGTTCAACCTTGCCAGCTATGCACCGGCCCATCCGCGCCTTGCGGCGCTGACCTGGGGGGCCGAGGATCTGTCGGCTGCCATCGGCGCTACGGCGAACAAGGACGCTGGCGGCGACTGGACCGCGCCCTATCAGCTTGCCCGCTCGCTGTGCCTGATGGCGGCGGCGAATGCCGGGGTTCCGGCGCTGGACACGCTTTATGCTGATTTCCGCGACCGCGACGGGCTGACGGCATCCTGCCGGATCGCCCGCCGCGACGGCTTTGCCGGGCGGCTGGCCATTCATCCGGCACAGATCGCAGGCATCAGGGCGGGTTTCGCGCCGACTGCGGCCGATATCGCGCTGGCCAGCCGCATCGTCGCGCTGTTCGACGAAAACCCCGGTCTGGGCACGGTCGGGATCGACGGCAGGATGTATGACATTCCCCATCTCAAGGCGGCGCGGCGCACGCTGGCCCTGGCCGGGGACGGGACGCAACGGAGGACGGGCTATGTATGACAGCGCAGAAGAACGGCAAGAGACCCTGAACGCCATCCGCGAGGGGGTACGCGGCGTGGTGAACCGCTTTGACGCCGATTACTGGCTGGAACGCGATGATGACGGCGCGTTTCCACATGAATTTCACAAGGCCATGGCCGATGCGGGCTGGCTGGGGATCACCATGCCGCAGGAATATGGCGGCGCGGGTCTTGGTGTGACCGAGGCGGCGATCATGATGCACGAGGTTGCGGGCAATGGCGGCGGGATGGCGGCGGCCTCGACCGTGCATATCAACCTGTTCGGGCCGCATCCGGTGGTGGTGTTCGGCACGCCCGAACAGAAATCGGAATGGATCCCGCGGCTGGTTACGGGGCAGGACAAGGTGGCCTTTGGCTTTACCGAACCCGATGCCGGTCTGAACACCACGCGGATCAAGACCTTTGCCGAAAAGGTGCCCGGCGGCTATCGGGTGAACGGGCAGAAGGTCTGGACCTCGACCGGGCAGGTCGCCAACAAGATCATGCTGCTGACCCGGACCACGAAATACGAGGATTGCCAGAAACCCACCGATGGCATCACCATCTTCTACACCGATCTGGACCGCGCCCATATCGACGTCCAGCGCATCCCCAAGATGGGCCGCAAGGCGGTGGATTCCAACGCCATCTTCATCGACGACCTGTTCATCCCCGAGGATCACCGCATCGGCGACGAGGGCAAGGGCTTTTCCTACATCCTGCATTCGCTGAACCCCGAGCGTATCCTGGTCGGAACCGAGGCCGTCGCCATCGGCCGCGACGCACTGTCCCGCGCGGCGAAATATGCAAGGGAACGCGTCGTCTTTGACCGGCCCATCGGCATGAACCAGGGCATCCAGCACCCTCTGGCGGAACGCTGGATGTATCTGGAAAGCGCGTGGCTGATGCTGCTGAAGGCGGCCGAACTGTATGACACGGGCAAGCCCTGCGGTGCCGAGGCCAATGCGGGCAAGTTTCTGGGCGCGCGCGCGGGCTATGACGCCTGCCTGCAATCGGTGCTGACGCATGGCGGCTTTGGCTATGCGAAGGAATACCATGTCGAGCGCCTGCTGCGCGAGGTGACGGTGACGCGCATCGCACCTGTCACCGAACAGCTTATCCAAAGCTTTATCGCCGAAAAGGTGCTGGATCTGCCGAAAAGCTATTGATCCGCAAGGCGCGGGGAAAAGGAAGGAAATCATGGGAATGATGGACGGCAAGGTGGTGCTGGTCACGGGCGCGGCGCGCGGAGTGGGCCGGGCGGTCGCGCTGGAGATGGCGCGGGCAGGGGCCTCGGTCGTGGTGAACGATCTGGGGGTGTCGCTGAAAGGCGATGACAGCGCCGACACCGGACCCGCCCATGACGTCGTGGCCGAGATCGCAGCAATGGGCGGCAAGGCCGTCGCCAATTTCGGCTCGGTCGCGTCATGGGACGATGCGCAGGGCATGGTGCAGACGGCGCTTGATGTTTTTGGCCGGATTGACGCGGTGGTCAACAATGCCGGAAATCTGCGCGACGTACTGTTCCACAAGATGACCGAGGATGATTTCGATGCGGTTGTCGCGGTGCATCTGAAGGGCAGCTTCAACGTCAGCCGCGCCGCTGCCCCGCATTTCAAGGCGCAGGCAGGCGGGGCCTATGTGCATATGGCCTCGACCTCGGGGCTGATCGGCAATCTGGGGCAGGTGAATTACGGTGCGGCAAAGCTGGGCATCGTCGCCATGTCCAAGCTGATTGCGATCGACATGGCGCGGTTCGGAGTGCGCTCGAACGCGGTCGCGCCCTTTGCCTGGACGCGGATGGTGTCGTCGATCCCCGCCGACACGCCGGAACAGCAAAAGCGCGTTGAGGGGCTGAAAAGGCTGATCCCCGAAAAGGTTGCGGCGCTGTGCGTGGCACTGTGTTCGGACGGGGCGGCGGGCGTTTCCGGGCAGATCTTCGGGTCGCGCAATAACGAGATCTACCTGTTCTCGCAGCCGCGCCCGCTGCGTACCGCCCATACCGCCGCTGGCTGGACCCCCGAGACCATCGTCGGGCGGGTATTTCCGCAATTCGAAAATGACTTCTACCCGCTGCACAAATCGGGCGATGTCTTTACATGGGATCCGGTCTGATGCCCTTTGACGCGGAACGTCTGAGGACGTGGGATTTCGGTGCAAGGACACAGGGCTATACCGCCCGCGACGTGATGCTGTACGCTCTGGGCATCGGTCTGCCCTTCAGTCCCGGCGAAAGCGGCGATCTGGATTTTCTGGTCGAGGACCGGTTGCGCGTGCTGCCCTCTTTCGCGGTGGTGCTGGCGACGCCGGGGATGTGGCCCAAGGCCCCGGCGCTGGGGATCGTCTGGGAAAAGGTGCTGCACATGGCGCATGCCTGCCGGTTCGGCGCGCCCCTGCCGCCCGAGGCGCAGGTCGAAAGCCGCGCCCGGATCACCCGGCTTTACGACCGGGGGGCCGACAAGGGCTCGGTCTGCGTTCTGCGGCGCGAGGTGCGCGACAGCGCCGACGGCACGCTTTATGCCACCATTGACCAGACCGTCGCGATGCTGGGCAATGGCGGCTATGGCGGTAAGCCGCTGCCCCGTCTGCCGCGCCCCGGCATGCCCGACCGCCCGCCCGATCATGTGGAACAGGTGCCGACCTCGCCCCGCGCGGCGCTGATCTATCGCCTGTCGGGCGATTTCAACCCGCTGCATTCCGATTACACCGTCGCGCGCCGGGCCGGGTTCAGCGCGCCGATCCTGCACGGGCTTGCCTCTTACGGGACGGCCTGCGCGGTGATCCTGCGGGCTTTTTGCGATGGCGATCCGGCGCGGATGGCCTCGCTGGATTTGCGCTTTGCGGGCGTGGTCATGCCGGGCGAGCGGTTGGAGTTTCGCTGCTGGCATCAGGAAGGCCGCATCCTGTTCGAGGCGCATGCGGGCGGTCGTCTGGTGATTGATCAGGGGGTTTCGGAACTGGCCTGATGCCGGGCCGGGCTGCTGTTCAGCCGCTGCCCCTGCGTAAAATCAAATGGTTATAGCCGGACAGCATAATCAAAGGAAAGTCGTCAGTCTATATCATGAAAGCAATCTGCATTACGATACGCCAGTTCTTTCAATTGAACGCAAGACAAGGAGAAATCCGGATGTTCGAAACACCGCAACGCAGGCCATCGAAGATCACCTTCGCGCCGGGGGTCGTTTCTGGCGGCATGAGGCGCTGATATGGGATATGCATCTGTTTTCGCGCCGGGCCTGTTCGACGGCAAGGTAATCATCGTCACCGGCGGCGGTTCGGGGATCGGGCGCTGCATGGCGCACGAGCTGGCCCATCTGGGCGCGCAGGTGGTGATCGTCGGGCGCAATCCTGACAAGCTGGACCGAGTGGCCGCCGAAATCCATGAGGATAGCGGCAAGGTTGCGGCGATGGCCTGCGACATCCGCGACGAGGCTCAGGTGATTGCCACGATCGACGGCACGCTGGCGCGGTTCGGCGCGATCCACGGGCTTGTGAACAATGCGGGCGGGCAGTACCGCGCCGAGATGAAAACCCTGTCCACCAAGGGGTTCGAGGCGGTGGTGCGCAACAATCTGACCGGCGGCTTCATTTTCATGCGCGAGGCCTATACCCGCTGGATGGAGGCGCATGGCGGCGCCATCGTCAACATCATCGCCGATATCTGGAATGGCTGGCCCGAATTTGCCCATTCGGGCGCCGCGCGGGGCGGCATGCTGACGCTGACGGAAACGGCGGCCTGCGAATGGGCGCATTCGGGGGTCCGGGTCAATTCGGTCGCGCCCGGAGGGATCGCTTCGTCAGGTTTCGATCAGTACGAGCCGCATATTACCCAACGCCTGCTGGAATATGCGGCTAAGGTACCACTGCCGCGCTATGGGACCGAGGCCGAGATTTCGGCGGCGGTGGTCTATCTGTTGTCGCCCGCCGCAGCCTATGTCACCGGATCCTGTCTGCGGGTCGATGGCGGTGCGCCCAATGCGCGGCAGACCTGGACGGGCGCGTATCAGGCGCGAAACACCCCTGAATTCAATGGCTTTCACAGGGCAGTCATGCCCGAAATCTTGAAAACGGGACAGCAGGGCAGGCAAAGTGCCGATATGGGCCGGCGTTCAGGGGAAAACGGGTGAGGATGGGGCCGCGCGCTCAGGTCACGCGCGATCTGATCTTGTACCGGGGATCGCGCCACAGTTCCCCGGCGATGACCTGTTCGATCCGCCCGGCGGCAATCATAATGTCCTGACGGTCAAGATACAGCGGCGTAAAGCCGAATCTCATGATGTCGGGCGCGCGGAAATCTCCGATCACGCCGTGGTCGATCAGCGCGCGCATCGCCTCATAGCCGTGATCGAAGGCGAATGACACCTGGCTTCCGCGCAGGGCCGGATCGCGGGGCGAGGCCAGCCGCAGCGACGGGCATCGCCTTTCGACCTCGGCGATGAACAGCTCCGACAGCGACAGCGAGGCCGCCCGGACCTCGTCCATGGACAGGCCGTCCCACACGTCCAGCGCGGCGTCCAGAATGGACAATTGCACGATGGGCGGGGTGCCGACGCGCAACCGCTCGGTTGACATGGCGGGTCGGTAATCAAGTTCCATGGCAAAGGGTGCATCATGCCCCATCCAGCCCGAAAGCGCAGGTGCAATGCTGTTCACAATGTCGGGCCGGGCATAGATGAAGGCTGGCGCGCCGGGGCCGCCATTGAGGTATTTATAAGTGCAGCCGATGGCAAATTCGGCATTCGATCCCTGAATATCCACCGGGACGGCCCCGGCGCTATGGGCCAGATCCCAGATCATCACCGCCCCGGCGGCCTGTGCGGCCTGTGTGATGGCGTTCATGTCATGCATGCGCCCGCTGCGGTAATCCACATGGGTCAGCATGACGACCGCCACCTCGTCGCTGATCGCGGCGGCGACATCCTCGGGGGCGGGGGTCAGGATCCTGTGCCCGTCGTTCAGCAGCCGGGTCAGGCCCTGCGCCATATACAGATCGGTCGGGAAATTCCCGTCATCGGACAGGATCACCTTGCGGCCGGGGCGCATCGACAGGGCGGCGGACAGCGCCTGAAAGACCTTGATCGACAGCGTGTCGCCCGTCGCGACTGAACCGGCAGGGGCGCCGATCAGCCCTGCGATGCGGTCGCCGACATGTTTGGGCAGCGAAATCCAGTCCGCCGTGTTCCAGGCCCGGATCAGCCCTTGCCCCCATTCATCGGCAATGACGGTGGCGGCGCGCTGCATTGCCGCCAGCGGCATGGCCCCCAAAGAGTTGCCGTCAAGATAGATGACGCCTTCGGGAATCGCGAACAGCTCTTTTCTGGGCAGCATCACAATTCCCCCCTGACATTCCACAATTCGGGAAAAAGCACGACGTCAAGCATCTTGCGCAGATAGGCGACGCCGGATGTCCCGCCCGTGCCGCGCTTGAACCCGATGACCCGTTCGACGGTGGTGACATGGTTAAAGCGCCAGCGGCGAAAGTAATCCTCAAGATCGACCAGCTTTTCGGCCAGTTCGTAAAGCGTCCAGTATGTGCCGACATTCTGATAGACGATCTTCCACCGGTCCTGAATTTCAGGCAGCGCCTTGTGGGGGGTGTCAAGCTGGGGGGGCGGGACGTTGTCCTCGTGCCCGTCCAGCGTCCTGAACAGCAGCCTGACCACCTCGTCGTAAATACTCGGGCGTGCCAGCTCATCTGTCAGCAGTCGCAGGATTTCCGGCGCATGTGCGTGGGGTTTCAGCATGTTGGGATTGCGGTTTCCCAGAAGATACTCGATCAGCCGGTACTGATGGGACTGGAACCCGGAAGACCCGCCAAGCGTGGCGCGAAAGGTTGTATAGTCCGCCGGAGTCATCGTCCGCAGCACCTCCCATTGCTGGTTCAGTTGTTCGAAAATGCGGCTGACACGGGCCAGCATCTTGAACACCTCGCCCGAATGGCCCGCGATCAGCATCCTGCGCGCGGCGGTCATTTCGTGCAGGATCAGCTTCATCCACAATTCGCTGGTGTGATGCTGGATGATGAACAGCATCTCGTCATGCGCGTCGCTCAGGGGGTGCTGCTGCGACAGCAGCGCATCCAGATGCAGATAATCGCCATAGGACATCGCATCGCCAAAATCCGTCTTTGCGCCGTCCGCTTCGGGATTATAGGCGTCCTCGTTCATGATCCGCTCCCTTGTTGCGGGGCAGGATCAGCCCGCTTGCGCGTTTTGGCAAGATCCCGCAAGGCAACAAGCGCGGATTGTCAGGTGCTTTCCGCGACAATATCGTTCGACAGGGTGCCAATTCCCGAAATCGCCACCTCGATCCGGTCGCCGGGTTTCATGAACAGCTTTGGCTCGCGGAACAGGCCGACGCCGCTGGGGGTGCCGGTGGCGATGACGTCGCCGGGCAGCAGTTCGGTCACGACGGACAGATAGGCGATCAGTTCGGGGATGCCAAAGGCCAGGTCGGCGATGGGCGTGGATTGCACCACCTCGCCGTTCAGCCGCGTTTCCATGCTTTGCGCCGCCGGATCGGTCAGTTCGTCCGCCGTGACCAGCCATGGCCCCATCGCGCCAGAGCCGACGAAATTCTTGCCCGCCCAGAATTGCGAAGTGTGGCGCTGGAAATCGCGGATCGAGCCGTCGTTGAAGCAACTGTAACCCGCGATATGTTCGAAGGCGTGGGTTTCGGGGATATTGCGGCCCGGCTTGCCGATGATGACGGCCAGTTCGCCCTCGAAATCGAACCAGTCAGAGGCTTTCGGGCGGATCAATGGCACACCGCTGCCCACGACCGAGGACGGATAGCGCGTAAAGATCGAGGGTTTCGCGGGCTTGTCGCGCCCGGTTTCGCGGATATGGCTCATATAGTTCAGGCCGATGCAGATGATCTTGTCGGGGTTCGGGACCGGCGGCAACAGCGTCACATCGGCCATCTCCAGCATCGGCGCGCCATCCGCCGCCGCCGCGAGGCCGGCCAGCGCCCCGGCCGCAAGAACGGCGCGCAGGTCTGCATGGGTCACGCCGGGCATCGCCCCCGCATCCAGCAGCCGGTCGCCCCGGACGATCCCGTAAGAGGCCCGGCCATCGGGTTTCACATAAGAACAGATGCGCATCGTTTCACCTTCCTTGCTTGGGTCTGATCGGGATCTAGCGCCGCCGCAGGGGCCAGACCCGCGCTGATCCGAGGCCGTCCGCCTGCCGGACAGTCAGGGGCACAGCAGGATTTTTCCGATGTGCCGACCCGCCTCCATCATGGCATGGGCCTGCGCGGCCTGATCCAGCGGAAAGGTTGCGGCGATATGCGGGCGGACGCTGCGACCCAGCAACGGAACCGCATCGCGGCGCAGCATGGCGGCGACCCCGGCCTTCAGCGCCAGAGGCAGGGGCCGCAGCAGCGATCCGGTGATCGCGATGCGCCGGGCCATCAGCGTCCGCAGCGGCACGGCCAGAACCGCGCCGCGCCCCGGCGACAGATGCGCGATCCGCCCGCCGGGGGCCATCATCTGCATATCGGCCTCAAGATGCGCGCCCGCCGACATGTCCAGCAGCGCATCGACCCCCGCGCCGTCGGTTGCGGCCAGCACCTGACCGGCAAGATCCTCTGCGCGATAACTGATCGCGGCGAAGGCCCCAAAGCGCCGCGCGGCCAGCAGCTTGTCATCGCTGCCGCAAGTCGCGATCACCCTGTATCCCAGTGCCGACAGCGCCTGTATCGCGATATGGCCGACCCCGCTGGTGCCGCCATGGATCAGCACCACCTCGCCGGGGATCAGCCGCATCAGGCCAAAGAAATTCCACCACGCGGTGAACAAAGCCTCGGGCAGGCCCGCCGCCTGATCAAGGCTCAGCCCATCGGGGACGGGCAGGGCAAGCGCCGCTTCGGCCAGCGCGTATCCGGCGTAACCTCCACCCTGCACCAGCGCCATCACGGGCGTGCCCGCAGGCCAGCCCTCGACCTCTGCGCCGCATGCGGCAACGGTCCCCGCGACCTCCAGCCCCGGTACCGGCGTGCCGTCGTGATGCGCGCCCGCCTGCCGCTGGTTGCAATCATGCCGGTTCACCCCTGCCGCCGCCACCGCGATCAGCATCTGACCCGGCCCCGGTACCGGCCTGTCGCGCGTGGCAAGGCGCAGCATCTCTGGTCCGCCCGCACCCCGGATTTCAACCGCCCGCATCCGCGTCACCCCTGCCGGATCACACGGTCCAGCCAGGCGCAGTTGCTGGCCGGATCCGCCGCCCGCCGCCCGCGTCGCGCCGTGTCCATGGCCATTTCACGCAACTGCTGCCTTGCCGGTGAATCCTCGGGCAGATACAACCGCTCGTGCCCCCAGAAACTGGGCCCGTCCGTGGTTTCATGCGCCACCCATGTCTGCGGGTCGATCTCTCGCGCGCCCCAGCCATATTCGACAAAGAACCCCGACGGCGAATTGGCATAAAAGCTAAGCATGTGGTCATTCGAATGCCGCCCAAGCGCATAGGCGACGCGGCCCTGATCCTGCTGCGCCAGATCATAACCCTGCCCGACATCGTCCAGCGACAGCAGCTCGATCATGAAATGATGAATGCCCCGCCGCCCGCTGCCGACCATGGCAAAGCTGTGATGCCGCCCGTTCAGGTGAAAGAAATACAACGGAAAGGGCGTCAGCCCGTAATCGGTGACGCGAAATCCCAGCAGGTCGCGATAAAAGGGCAGCAGGATGTCCGGATTTTCGACATGCAGCACCGCATGGCCCATCCCCAGCGGCCCGGTCTTGAAACCCGAGATTGGCCGTCCCGGCGCGAATGGATCGGATGTGACTTCGGGGTCGCAGAACACTTCGATCCGGTTGCCGTCAGGATCGTTGAACGACATCAGCCGCCCGACCAGACGTTGCGCGGCCAGTGTCGTTTCGGACGTCACCGCGATCCCGGCATTTTCCAGCCGTCCGGCCAGCGCGTCCAGTTCGGCGGGGCTGTTCACCTCCCATCCCATGAAATCCAGCCCGTCATCGCCGTCATCCGTCACCAGCAGCCGCTGCTTGCGGTCATCCATGCGAAAGGCGCGGCTGCCGCGGCTGCCATCCACCCGCTGCATGCCCAGAAGTCCGGTGGCGAAACTGTCCCAATCGCCGGTCCGCGATGAGCGGATGCCAAGATAACCCAGTGCCGCAAGGCTCATGATGTCCTCCTGTCGCTTTGGTCCAGCCTAGTCCGGGGCGCGGTGCGGTGGACAGGGCTTTGCCGGATTGTCCGCTGGCCGGACAGCGCGTAAGCTGAACGGGGAACAGGGCCCGCAAGGGGGGAACGCAGATGTCAGGCTTCGAGGCCGTCCGCTCGTTGCGGCGGGGGTTGCAGATATTGCAGGCCGTCAATCAGGGTGACGGGCTGAAAGCGGCCGAGGTGGCGCGGGCGACGGGTATCCCGCGCCCGACCGTCTATCGCCTGCTGGAAACGCTGGAGGCGATGCATTTCGTCATCCGCGACCATTCCAGCGACAACTGGCGGGTGACGCTGCACGCCAAATCGCTTAGCTCGGGGTTCCGCGACGAGGACGGGGTGGTGCAGGCGGCCTTGCCCGCCATGACGCGGCTGGGGCGTGACATCCGCTGGCCCGTCGATCTGGTGACATATCGCAACTATCGCATGCACATCCGCGAATCGACCCATTACACCAGCCCCTATTCGATCGATCAGGGCATGGTCGGGCTGGCCCTGCCAATGCTTGAGGTGTCCAGCGGGCGGGCCTATCTGGCCTTTTCCGGCGATGCCGAACGTGAACATGCGCTGGCGGGACTGCGCGACGAACTGGGCCTGACTGACCCGATCATCCTGCCCGAGGGTCCGCTGGATGCGCTGCTGGAACAGACCCGGCAGCTTGGCGTCGGCTTTCGGCGCGACCACTTTCGTCAGGGCACATGCAGCATGTCCTCGCCGATTTTCCACGATGGCCAGATCGCCGCCTGCCTGACGATCATCTGGACCACCAGCGCGATGAAATTCGACAAGGCGATCGAGGTCTATCGCGACAAGCTGATCGGCGTCACGCAGGAAGTTTCGGCCGAATTGCGGGCGCTGGCCCTGCCCGAAGGCCGAACCGGGCAGAGCGCAGGGCAGGGGGCAGGGGCCTGAACCGGCGGCCCCGCTCAGTTTTCGGCGGCATCCAGCGCGGCGGCGAAAGCGTCATGGATGGCCTGCCCGTTCTCGGTTCCGGCGATCCATTCCTGCGTGGCGACATCCAGCGCCTTTCGCCATTCCCCGGTCTGGGTAGCGTCGGGCGCAAAAATCTGAATGCCGTTTTCCGACACCATCCTTTCCTTTGCCTCAAGGACATTCTGATCGAAGGACGGACCGAAGCGGTCGGCAAAGGCCGCGCCGGAACGCGCGTCTATGACGGCTTTGGCGCTGTCCGACAGGCTTTCGTATTTACGCTTGTTCATCAGCACCAGCATCGGTGTCGTGCCCAGAGGCAGGTCAAGG
>NZ_JBKEBL010000291.1:0-5244 GCF_047973135.1 Paracoccus sp. (in: a-proteobacteria) | reverse complement strand
CGCTGATGCTGCGCCAATTTGATGATCAAATTGGCTTCCGTCAGCTATAATTACCCCGCGAGGATCAGATCGGCGGCTTTTTCGGCGATCATCGTGACCGGCGCATGGGTGTTTCCCGACACGATTGCCGGCATGACCGAGGCATCGACCACACGCAGCCCCCCGATACCGTGGACGCGCAGTTGCGGATCGACCACGGCCATCGGGTCGCGGCCCATGCGTGCCGTTCCAACCGGGTGAAAGATTGTCGTGCCCAGATCTCCGGCGGCGCGCAGCAGGGCGGCATCGCTGTCAACACCTGCGCCCGGCAATTTCTCGACCGGCCGGAACTGCTGCATCTGCGGCTGCGCCATGATCCCGCGTGCCAGCCGCAGCGCGGCGATGGCGCGGCGGCGGTCGTTGTCGGTGGACAGGTAGTTCGGCGCGATCACAGGTGGGGCGGCAGGATCTGCGGCACTGGCGCGCACGTACCCCCGGCTTTCGGGGCGCAGGTTGCAGACGCTGACGGTGATCGCCGGGTCGCGGTGCAGGGGCTCGCCGAAGGCATCCAGCGACAGTGGCTGGACGTGAAACTCCAGATCGGCGCTGTCCACATCCTCGCCCGAGCGTGTAAATGCCCCCATCTGGCTGGGGGCCATTGTCATCGGTCCGCGCCGCCGCAGGATGTAATCCAGTCCGATACCGATCCGGCCCGGCAGAGTCGCCATCATCGCGTTCAGCGTCGGCACGCCCGTCACGCCAAAGACCGTGCGCAATTGCAGATGATCCTGCAAATTCGCCCCGACGCCCGGCAAATCGTGCAGCGGTGCGACGCCGATGGCGGCCAGATCATTCGCCGCCCCGATACCTGATCGTTGCAGGATCACCGGACTGGCCACCGCGCCCGCCGACAGGATCACCCCGTCCCGCGCCGTCACGGCATGGGACTGCCCACCCCGGCGAAAGATCAGGCCGGTGCAGCGCCGCCCGTCAAAGGTCAGGCGGTCCACCTCGGCATGGGTCAGCACGGTCAGGTTGGCGCGGTTGCGCGCGGGCTTCAGAAACCCGTCCACCGCGTTCCAGCGCCGCCCGCGCCGCTGCATGACATGGAAATAGCCGACGCCTTCGTTGTCGCCGCGATTGAAATCCCCTGTAAAGGGAATGCCCGAGGCCTCGGCCGCCTCGCGAAAGGCGTCCAGTACCTGCCATGACAGGCGCTGTCTTTCGATGCGCATCGGGCCATCCGCGCCATGCATCGCATCCGCCCCGGCAAAAAAATTCTCGGATTTCAGGAAATAGGGCAGGACATCGTCCCAGCCCCAGCCCTCGTTGCCCGCCTGCCGCCATCCATCATAGTCGCGCGCCTGCCCGCGCATATAGATCATGCCGTTGATCGAGGAACAGCCACCCAGCAGCTTGCCCCGCGGATAGCGGATCGAGCGCCCGTTCAGCCCTTCCTCGGGCGCGGTCGAATAGCACCAGTCGGTGCGCGGATTGCCGATGCAATAGACATAGCCCACCGGCACCCGCACCCAGATGTAATTATCCGACCCGCCCGCCTCGATCAGCAGCACCTTGCGCGCGGGGTCGGCGCTCAGCCGGTTGGCCAGCACACAGCCCGCGCTGCCCGCGCCGGCAATGACGCTGTCGAAATCTGTGAAAGGAACGGGATCTGGCATGATTTCTCCTCTGGTCAGGGCCGGGGCGGCGCGGTCGATCTGCCGACGACAAGCTGCGCCTCCATCAGTTCCTGCGCAGGGGCGTGGCCCGGACGCTGGATCATCTCGATCAACAGTTGCGCAATGCGTCGCCCCGCCTGCCGAACGGGCGAACGCATCGCGGTAAAGCGCGGCACGGCGTCGGGATTAGCCTGATAGGACAGGTCGTCGTCAAAGGTGATGACCGACACGTCATGTCCCAGCCGCAGCCCCGCCTCATCCAGTACCTGCGCCACACCCGAAGCGACCACGATAGAGGATGTCACAAAGGCCGTCGGAGGCTCGGGCATGCCCAGCATCCGCTGCGCCGACCGATAACCAAGCCCCAGCGTCATCTCGCCCTGCGCCATCATCGACGGATCCGGCGCGATTCCCGCCGCCGTCAGCGCAGCCTCGTATCCAGCGCGGCGGCGAGCGGCGAAATCCATGAACTCATCCCCGTTCAGCAGGGCGATGCGGCGATGACCCAGTTGCAGCAGAAACTCGGTCGCGCGATGAAAGGCGCGCTGGTTGTTCACATCGACCCATGAATAGGGCTGCGTATAGGCGCTGACCCGGCCATGCATGACAAAGGGCATGTCCAGTTCCCGCAGCAGGGCCGGACGCGGGTCATCGACGCGCGGGAACTGCACGATCACCCCGCCGATCAGCCCCTTGGATTTCAGCGCGCGATAGGCCCCCGCCTGCCCGTCATCAGGCACTACGGACAGGTTGATCTCGACCCCGCGCGGGGCGCATTCCTCACCCACGCCGGCCAGAAAATCGGCATAGATCGGGTTCACGATCTCATTCCGGCCACTGATCGGGATGACGCAGCCGATGATCGAGGCATGCCCCATCGCCAGAAACCGCGCATGCGCATTCGGCGCATAGCCATGACGGCGCGCGGCCTCGATCAGCCGCTCACGCGTGCGGGCGCTGACCTCGGGATGGCCATTCAGGCCCCGGCTGACCGTGGTTGGTGACAGCCCGACCAGCCGCGCAAATTCCTTGAGCGTCATCTTCCTTACCGTCAAAAGGCCGGGCCGGAATGCCCTGCCGCAGAACACTATGCTTGCCCGCCACGGCTTCGCAAGACAAGCGCGCAGAACCCGTTCCACCCCATGCGACATGCCTGCACTTGCGCCATTGGCCCCGGTCATGGACAATCGGGATGTTCTTTCAATGGCAGGCCGCACCCGTTCCGCCCACGGAATCGCAGCCTCTGCACGCCGTCCTGCCGGTCGCGCCCTTGCGTGCCCGACCGGCAGGCAAGCATTGTCGCAGGGAGAGCCGGATATGATCAAGCGCAGGATTATACGCGATTTTCTGAACACAGCCGGGGGCATCCGCCGCGGCACACTGATTATCACGACGCCGGATTTCCACACCCATTGCTTTGGCGGGCAGGAACCCGGCCCCGATGCGGTCCTGACCCTGCATGACTGGCGCACGATCCCGGCGCTGGCCGCCAAAGGCGATATCGGCCTGACCGAAGCCTATCGCGACGGCTGGTGCGACACACCGGATCTTGAGGCGCTGCTGAGGCTGGCGCTGATGAACGAAGAGGTGCTGGACCGCTATATCTATGGCCACAGGTTACGGGCGCTGGCGGTAAGGGCGCTGTATCTGTTCAACCGCAACACCCGCGCCGGAGCCCGGCGCAACATCGCCGCGCATTACGATCTGGGCAATGAGTTTTATCGGCTGTGGCTGGACCCCGGCCTGACCTATTCCTCAGCCCTCTATGGTCCGAAAGATGACCTGCCCTCGGCGCAGCAGCGCAAATATGACCGGATCATCGACAATCTGACCAGCCGCTCGGGGCGGCTGCTTGAAATCGGCTGCGGCTGGGGCAGCTTTGTGGAACGCGCGCTGTCACGGGGCGATTTCGCGCCAAAAGGGCTGACCCTGTCGGTGGAACAGGCCCGCTATGCGCGTGGCAGGCTGGGCAAAAGCGCCGAGATCGCATTGCAGGATTACCGCGACGAAACCGGACGTTTTGACCACATCGTTTCGATCGAGATGTTCGAGGCAGTTGGCGAACGCTTCTGGCCGTCCTATTTCGATGCGCTGGCGCGGGCGCTGGCGGATCGCGGCCGGGCGATGGTGCAGACGATCACCGTCGCCGACCGCTATTTCGAACGTTACCGCAAAAGCAGCGACATGATCCGCAGCTTTATCTTTCCCGGCGGCATGCTGCCCTCGCCCGCGCAGTTCGAGGCCGGGGCGCGTCGCGCCGGTCTGGCGGTGCAGGACGCCTTCGGCTTTGGCCCCGACTATGCACGCACTTTGCGCGAATGGCTGGCCCGCTTTGACGCCCGGTTGCCCCAGATCCGCGACCTGGGCTTTGACGACGGCTTTATCCGTGTCTGGCGCTTTTACCTTGCCGCCTGCGCCGCCTCGTTCGAGGTCGGCCGTACCGATGTGATCCAGTACCGGCTGGCCCATGCCTGACCACATGCGGAAGGCAGCGGGGGGGGCCGGGGGGCGCAGCGCCCCCGGCCGTCGCGGGACGCAATTCATCCGGCAGTGCCGCCCTCCCGCGATCGGGGCCTGAAATCCTCATAGGCGGTCAACGCCCGCGCACGACCCCGCGCAAGCGACATTTCCGGCACGGGAATATCACGCAGATCGACACGCCAGGACCGGGGGGCGGCTTTGGCAAAATCCCGCGCGCCGTTGCCTTCGGGGCTTAGCCAGTACTCGCAATAGCGCGACGCCGCGTCGAATTTCTGCGCCTGAGTCTCCGGGTTGAAGATACGAAAATAGGGCGAGGCATCCGGTCCGCAGCCCGCCACCCATTGCCAGTTCGTCGCGTTCGAGGCCGGATCCCAGTCACTTAGCGTTTGCGCGAACCAGTCCAGCCCGACCCTCCAGTCGGTCAGCAGATGCTTGGTCAGATAGCTGGCGGCGATCATCCGCACGCGGTTGTGCATCCGGCCCGTCACGAACAATTCGCGCAGCCCTGCATCGACGATGGGCATGCCGGTCCGGGCGCGCCTCCAGTTTTCAGCCTGATCGTTGCCGGGTTTCCACGGAAAGCCGTTCCATTCCCGCCGCCAGCATTCGCGGTCCATCCGGGGATCGTCGTGGAACAGGTCGCGGGCGAATTCGCGCCAGCCCAGTTCGCGCAGAAAATCTCCGGTGCCCTGACGGCCTTCTTGCCATGCCGCCTGGCACAGGTACCAGATGCGGCGGGCGCTGATCTCGCCCACCGCCAGCGCATCCGACAGGCCCGACGTCCCCGCACGCCAGGGCAGGTCGCGCTGCTCGCAATAGGTTCCGACCGGGCCATCCAGAAAGGCCCGCAGCCGGTCACGGGCCGCATCCTCGCCCGCCTCGACATGCCGGGCCACAACGTCCCATCCGTGGCGCATGGCCAGCCGCGCCTCGGGCCAGTCGGTGCCGTCGCTGGCGGGCCATGTCGCGGGCGGCGTCAGGCGCGGGGCGTCCAGCGGCAGGGCGACGGGATGGGCGCGCAGCGCCCGCCAGAAGGGCGTAAAGACCTTGTAGGCCCCGTCCTGCCCCGTCCGCACCGCGCCGCGCGGCACCAGATCGGCCTGAT
>NZ_JBKEBL010000017.1:0-10756 GCF_047973135.1 Paracoccus sp. (in: a-proteobacteria) | reverse complement strand
ATCGCGCGTGACGACGCAGTGGTCGCAAGACAGGATGCAGAATCCGCCGCCGCATCGGCGAGTACCAGCCTGAACATGCTTTCCGAGGTCGCAGGCAGGTCCAATGCCGTCATCAGCGATACGTTCCTCGTCTCGTCGGATTGGGTGCGCTATGGAAGCGAAGGCACCCTGACAAAACTTCCCAACAGCGTCTATCCAGTCGGCCGGGACTGGCGGTTCAGCGTGTCCGGGACACAGAATGACGGGATTGCCGTTGCCTCCGGCGGCGCTACCGCCTGGCCGGGTCAGGTGAACGCGGAAGCTTATGCGGTCGAAGTCGAATTCACCCTTGGCAGCGGCGCGCTGGCCGGTGCCCATGTGGAAGTGCGCTGGGCCAACCAGAACGGCACATTTTATATCGACCGAAAGCCGCTGAATGAGATTGTCGCCGGGCAGAGTGCAGTCGGCAAGACACAGATCGCGCGCGCGATTCTGGTTCGCCCTGCATCGTTTTCCGGAACATTTCAGGAAAACCGTCTCGTTACCTATGCCAACACCACCTGGTCCGGATATCCGGGCACGGCCAAGACGATCACGTTTCACCGCATCAGCATCCGGCCCGCGACCGAAGAGGAGCTTGGGCGCGGCACAGTTTTGGCCGGGGTCCGGGCCAGCATCAGCGAAGATCACTTCACCCGCGCTGAAACCACCCAGGCCATCGCCCAGGCCGATCTGACGCTGAATGCGTCTCTTGGCCCGACATTCGCCTCGGTCAGCAAATCCGCAACCGCCCTGTCAAGCCTGAACGGATCGGTTGCGAGGTTCACGAATGTCGCGTCGGTCAACGGCGAAAACCGCGCCGGGATCGAGGCGGTCTCGTTCAACAACGATGGCCAGGGGAGTGGATCGCTTCTGAAGCTGATCGGGAATCTCGTGATCGCGGATGGAACGCTCAGCGCCCGAAAGCTGGTGCTGACGGATGCCGGGAACTATCTCGACGAATATTGGGATGCAGATAATTCCCCCCTGATCCCGAACGGCTGGAGCGGCATCTTTGACAGCACCAATCCATGGGAGGGAAAGCCGAGTGTCGGGATTTCGCTCTATGCCCCCACAATCGCCTATCGCATGACCCCCATCCCGGTGAAGCCGGGGGAAACCTTCACGTTCCGGGCCGCCGCCAGGCGCAGCAGCAACTGGAATGGGACGAGCTTCAACTCCAAGCTGCGGATCGGGGATCAGAACAACGGCTATATCACGCAGTTCCCGTTCACGGTTTCAGAAGTCGGCACGGCATGGGGGCAGATCACGGGAAGCTTCGAGGTTCCTTCGGGCGTCACGGAACTGACCGTGCAATTGCGCAACGACGCCACGCAAGGATGGCTCCGCCTCGCCGGTCTGGACCTGCGCCGCCAGAAATCGGCATCGACCCTGTTGCTGCCCGGAAGCGTCACCTCAGACCTGATCACCGCCAGCACCGTCCGCGCCCTGCTCGGGCAGTTCGAGAGCCTTGGCGCAGCCAACCTGAAGGTCGGCAATGCCGAAATCAATACGCTGCACCTTGCGGGGCAGGCCGTCACGCTTCCGGTTGCGGGCGAGGCGTCAAACGAGATCAGGCTGACCAGCACGAACGGCCAGAAAAATCTGGTGAGCTGTTCGCTCAGCCGCATCGGGGCACCGACGCTTGTGATCATGACCTGCCAGATCGCAGGATATGTCTCCGAAGCGATTGCGAGTTTCAAATTGCTTCGCAATGGCAACCAGATCGGCGAATGGCCTTCGGCATCGGCCACGAACGGCACCCAGACATCGGCGGCATTTCTCACGATCGACATGAACACCGGGCAGGGAAACACGACCTATACCCTGACGGGTGAACGCTTCACGACCGGGACATATACCGGCGATCCCTCCATTGGCCCGCGCGCCATTGCGGCCCTGCACATCAAGAGGTGAACCATGAGATACGCGGTCATCGGCCAGGGCGGGATCATCGAACAGACCGGGCAATGCACGCCCGGCACGCTTGACCTTCAGGGTGGCGACCTGCTGGCGGTCGAGGCCCCCGAGCATGTCACCGATGCCAGCCATTATTGGAATGGCACCAACTTCGCCGAGTATCCTGCCCGGCCCGGATCATGGGCGGAATGGCACGGCACGGAATGGATCGACCCGCGCGATGGCGCGCAGGTTCAGGCCGATCTGGACCGGGCGCGCAGCGAGGCCCGCTCGAAGGTCGATGACTGGCGCGGCGATGCCCGGCTGGCCTTTATCACCGATATACCCGGTCAGGACGCCCTTTATATCGCGAAGTTCGAGGAAGCGCGGGGCTTTGTCGCCGCGCTCGACAGCGGGCAGCAGATCGACATGTCCGATTATCCGCTGGTGCTGTCCGAGGTCGGCGTGACGGCCGGATCGGCCTATGAGGTCGCTCAGGTGTTTCTGAACCTCAACGCCATCTGGCGGCAGGCCAATTGCCAGATCGATGCGATCTGCTTTCAGGCAAAAAACACCCTGCTGCAAGCCCCCGACGAAGCCGCGATCACCTCGATCCTGGCGGCGCTGAATGCCGATCTGAACGCCGTTTCCCCCGTGCTGGCGGGATGAGCGGCACCCTCATGCCGAACGAGAGGAACCATGAGCAAGACAACTTTCATCACCGAAGGCCAGAAAGGGCTGCTGAAGCAAGCCCTCGAACTCACCGGATCGGACGGGTTCATGGAAGATGCCGTCGCCATCGCGGCCTGCCCGACCGGCACCGGGGCGATGCATGGCATTGCGGTTTTCGAATGCTTCCGTGGCGGGCGCGCGGAAATGCATCTGGGCTATGCCGAAGGCCGACGACTGAGCCGCGACATGATCACGGCGCTGGCGTTTATCGCCTTCCATCCTGGGTATTTCGGGCTGAAACAGCTTCTGGCCCGCGTTCCCGTCAGGAATACCGGCGCGATCTGCATGCTGATCAGGGCCGGGTTCGAAATCGAATACCGCGACAGGGGTTCCGTTCGGGGGGGAGAGGATGGTATCGTCCTTTCGTTGTCATGTGATGACATTCTGGCCTCTGCCGGGCCTTCTGACAGTGATTTTCGGTCGCGGATGACCGGTCAGCAGGAGTAAGGCGGATGGGCGGCGGAAGCGCACCGAAACCGGACGAGAATATCGGCATCGCAGCCATGAAGTCAGCCGAGGTCGGCGAAGATCTTCTGGCCTTCATGAAAAAGCAGGCGTCGATCACAAACCAGTGGGCATCGGAAGACCGGAGGCGCTGGAAAAATCTGTTCAGGCCTCTTCAGAACGAATATATCCGCGATGCAAAGCAATGGGACAGCCCCGGCAGGATCGCACGCGAAGTGGATCGCGCGATCAGCGATGTGCGGTTGCAGGGCAGGATCGCGGATGGCACACGCACCCGTCAGGAAATGGCGCTGGGTCTCAATCCCGCGTCCGGACGCTCTGGCTCTGCGCGGGCGAAAGCAGGGCTGGATCAGGCGCTGGCCGCTGTCGGCGCGGGAAATCTTGCGCGGGACAGGGTGCAGGCCGAGGGGAGTGCCAGGATGGCGAATGCCATCAATCTCGGCTCCGGCCTCGCGGTCAACCCCGCCACCTCGATGGGCTTGTCCAATGGTGCCGTGTCGGGCGGCGCGAACGGTGCCATGGCTGGCTATGGTCAGCAGGGATCGCTGCTGAACACGCAGTACAATCAGCAGATGCAGACATATCAGGCCAATCAGCAGGAAAAGGCCGGAATGTTCCAGGCGCTGGGCACCATTGCGGGCATGGCGTCCGGGAACCCGATGGCGATATTGGGCACCCTGTCCACGAAGAAGGCCAAGACCGACAAGACCCCGATGAAGGACGGGGCCGCTCTGGGTGCCTTGCGCAAGATGCCGGTCGAGGAATGGACCTACAGGCCGGGCATGGGCGATGGCGGGCGGCATATCGGCCCCTATGCCGAGGATTTCCACAAGGCCACCGGCAAGGGTGACGGAACCACGATCCCGGTTCAGGACCAGATCGGCATCACCATGGGGGCGGTGCGCGATCTGGCCGCGCAACTGGATCGCATCGAGAAGAGGATCCGCTGATGGGCATGGGACAATCGCTGGCCTCCTTCGCCGAAGGCTTTGCCGGATCGAGAACGGCCCGGAAAGATCGGGAAGAACGCGAAGCCATGCGGGAACTGAACAGGCGCATGCTCGACATCGTGGAAACGCGCGCCTCGGGCGGGGCCGGGCTGGGGGCTATGCCCGATCCCGCGCCGACGGCGGTACAGGCAGGCCCGGCCCCCGCCGAAAGCGGCAGTCTGGTCAGCCTGATCGATGCCCGTGAGGGCGCGGGGGATTACGACACGCTTTACGGTCATTCCCAGAAGGACGGTCCCTTTGCCGGTCGCAGCGTCAGTCAGGGCAGCATCGCCGACGCCATCGCCTTTGCCGATCCCTCGGGTGACTATGCGCAATGGGTCAAGGGTCAGGCCGGTCGGGTGGCGACCCCGATGGGGCGATACCAGATCGTCGGCTCTACCTTGCGCGGGGCGGCGGATCAGATGGGGCTGGACCCATCGACCCCGTTCAACAAGACCACGCAGGACGCGATGTTCCGGCATCTGGCGACCAATCGCCTGCGTGGCGCAAGGGACATGGCGGGGAAAATGGCAGGACTGCGCGCGGAATGGGACGGCTTCAGGAATGTTCCCGATGACCAGCTTTCGGTGGCCATCGGGGATTTCGAACGCAGATATATGGGCGGCGGTCTCGGTGCCCGCCCGCCGGTCAGATAAGGGGCAAAGATGAGCGGATTGGGAACGGGCATCGCGGCGCTGGTCAACGGATACGCGACCGGGCGCGAAATCAGGCATCGCTGGGACGACCGCGAGGACGACAAGGCGCGGCAGAAAAAACTGGACGAATATCGCGCTGCTGCCGAAGGTCGCCTTGCAGAGCGTTACGGTTGGGACAGGGACCGGCAGGATGCCTATATGGGGGCGCAGCGGCGCTCGGGGCAGCAATGGCAACAGGCGTGGGACGACGATCAGGCCCTGCGCGCTGCCCTGGCATCTGCGGCCGATGCGGGAGATGCCGGTATGATCGAACCGGCCCGCACCGCTGCCGCGCCATCCGTTCCGGTGCAGCCCGCTGCACCGCGCCGCGCACCGGACATGCCGGTGCAGCCATCTGATACGCGCGCGACACCGCAGGTAATGCCCATGGGGGCCGTGCGCGACGATGGCGGTCTGTTCGAGGATGCGGGCAATGGCAAGGTCGTCGCAACCCGCGTGCCCCGCAGCCCGGAAGAGCGGGCGGCGATTGCGCAGGCCGCTCGGGAGGGGCGGTTGACGATTGGTGCCGATGTCGCCGCGCGGCAGGCGCAGATCGACGAAACCGGTAATCTGATGGCAAGCGCCCCCTCTGCCATTCGTGCGCTGCAAGCGGATCCGAACGCGGACCGATGGGGACGCGGTACATTCGCCACGGATATTGTCGAAACCGGGAAGGCGCTGGGCCGTGGCGCGCTGATGGCGCCCGAGGCCATGGCGAATTCCGGCCTGAGAGGCGTGCGGCAGGCGCAACAGATCATGAACGTTCCGCGGCGCTGGATTTTCGGGCGCGAGGACGATCTGGTCGAAAATGTCGATCTGAACGGCGATGGCAAGAAAACCGGTCTCATCCGCGAGACCGGCGGCATGCCCGCCCCGCTGCCGCCCAAAAACGCCACCAAAGCCGAAGCCGCGACCGTGGATGCGGCGGCAAAGGTGGTCGATGACATGGGCGATGACCCGGCGATGCGCGCCGCCGCCGGAGGCATGGAGCTGGGGGCGACGCCCGGAAAGCCCGTGACGGCGGCACAGCGCGAGAAAGCCGCCACAGGCTTCTGGGAAAGCTGGCGAGAGAACGGCGTTCCCATCATTCAGAAAGCCCTGATCCGGCAAGGCAGGTTCGAAGACGCGAAGAGATTGTCCGAATTCGCGAACGACGCCGCTGCACAGGAGGGGATGCGCAACTGGTCGCGCGGCCTTTTCTCAGCCATGAATGGCGATCTGGACGCCGCTGCCGATGCCATGATCGACGCCTATAACAGCAACGGGTATTTCGATGACGGATACGAGATCGTCAGGGACCAGTCCGCGCTGATCAGGGACAAGGCGGGCGAGGTCACGGGCATCCGGTTGGCGATGCGCAACCAGCAGACCGGCGAAGTCAACACCCAGGAAGCCAGCCTCCCGGACTGGATCACGCGCGGCCTGTGGCTGACCTCGCCGCAAAAGGCCATGGAGGTCCATCTTCAGCGCCAGCAGGGCATGCAGGAACAACTGTTGCAGCTTGACGAGGAACGCCGCAGACAGGCCGGAGATCTGATCAAGGAGGAGTTCAGGGCAACCAACGCCGCTGCGCTGAAACTGATGGAAACCAGCATCGGCCTCGATGGCAAACCCGCGATCAGCTATGAGGAAGCACTGGCGCAGGTGCAAAGAGCGCGGGGAGGTGGGGCGGCGGCCGGACAGGCGACAGAAACCCCGGTGCTGCACCGCCCAAAGTGACCCTATTTGGTCTGTGTCAGCGACGGGCCATCCCGCGCCAGCGTTGCATGGTCGCCCGGCTCATACCGAGTTTCTGCGCCATTCTTCGCCGCTCAACTGGCCCTCAGCCTGCATCGCCTTGAGCAGCTTGACCTGCTTCGGCCCACCTCATTTGGTCTGTGTCAGCGACGGGTCATCCCGCAGCCAGCGTTGCAGGGTCGCCCGGCTCATACCTAGCTTCTGCGCCATTTCCTCGCGGCTCAACTGGCCCTCTGCCAGCATAGCCTTGAGCCGTTCGGCCTGCTTTGGCCCGCGATCAGCGGCGGGAACACCGCCCAGGTTCCCGCTTTCAACGCGCGCCTTGCGGGCTTTCGCGGCGATGGCCTTGCGGGTGGCCGAGCCGCCACGTTCGGCGAAATCGGCTACCTTCTGCATTTCCGGGTGCCACTGAATTTCCTCGCCGGTTTCGAGATCGAGGACGCTTGCGCCGCGACGGCCAATTTCGGCGAGGGCCGAAAGAATATCATGCTCGGGATAGCCGAGACAGGATGCACTGGCGACCACCAGCACGTCGCCGGGTGCCATGCTTGCAATCGCTGTGTCACGATCATCGAGATAGACCGGCACATATTCGTCGGTGAAATCGAATCCTGCGGCAGAAAGGTCGCCCTTCTGCTTGCGGATGCTCATTCCTGCGGCCATCGTTCTCATGAAGGCTCTTTGCACGCTCCGCCTATTTGTGTCAATGTTTATCGATTGACACTATGATACATCACTGATACGGTGATTTGCAAGAGGTTCGGTAACTCTGCCGCACCATTACAGGAACGCCAAAGGGCTGCGACTATGGCTGACAACGTGACGAATGAACTGATCCTCGAACACCTGAAGGCCATTCAGGCTAAGCTGTCTGAAATGTCCGGCGATCTTCATGACCTGAAGACTGACCTTCGGGGCGTAAAGGGGCACATGGCTTCCTTCATGCAGTCCGAAGTCGCGCAAGACGGGGCGATTGCCGCCCTGCAAGAGCGGCTGGACCGGATAGAGCGCCGCCTCGAACTTCGCGAATAAAATCCACTTAACGCCCGCCCAAGGAGGCTGATATGCCGGGAGCAACACCATCCCAAGCCCTTTCCTCGGGCCGCGAAACGATCCGGCGTCTCGCTGAGATGCACCGGACGGTTAATCCGCGCATCTTCGGCTCGGTTCTCACCGGGAATGATTGCGAAGATAGTGATCTCGACGTGCTGGTGGAGCCTTTGCCTGAAACAACTCTGTTCGACCTTGGCGGGCTTCAGGATGCTCTCGAAGAGGCGCTCGGTGTTCGCGTCGATGTAAGGACGCCGCTCGACCTGCCCCCTCATATCAGGGCTGAAGTGCTGCGTTTGGCGGTGCCGGTATGAGCGCCGAGAACAGGCTGTCCGACTATCTCGGGCAGATGGTCCAGGGTTCGACCGATGCTGTGGCCTTCACCGAAGGCATGGACGAGGATGATTTCCTTGCCGATCTCAGGACACAGCGGGCGGTTGTCATGTCACTGATGATTGTCGGAGAAGCCGCGAGCAGGATCGTCTCTGACCATTCGGATTTTGCAGCGGCCAATGGCTCCGTGCCGTGGCGCAGCATTCGCGGAATGCGGAACAGGATCGCTCACGGATATTTCGACATTGATCTTCATGTGGTTTGGCAGACGGTCGCTGAATTGCCGCCACTGATCGCTCTGCTTTCAAGAATCTCCAACTAACGCCCGAGGACACAATGACCCACCCAACGCGAACAGTCACCGGCACCCTTTCCGTTGCTGACGCCTTGAACAGGATCAGCGATCAGGACATGACTGAGATGTGTCTGGCGGTGAACATGGCGAAGGGTCAGGCGGCGGCGAACCGCCTCTTGGACCTGTTCGGTGCCGCTCGCAAGCAGGCCCGCGAAGCCAAATCTTCCACCTAACGCCCGGAGTACGCCATGATCCTGTGCAGGATAGCAGTCCGAGACGATGGTGAACCTGTTCCGAAGGATGAACAGGTTTGGTGCCTCCAAACGCCGGGTATCCGTAATCCGTGATTGATTTTGGTGTTGATATTCCTACGGCATAATGCCGTATGCCTTACCTGTCATCAGATGCTGATGTTACCCCGCCCACCGACCGGATCATGGAAACAAATGACCTACGACATCAAAATGAGCACGACCACCGCAGACAGCACCAAGCTTGGCATGGTGTACCTGCGCAATGAGCCGGAAGGCACCGACAAGATCATCCGCCTGCGCGAGGACGTGATCGTCAATGGCTGGACGGGCCGCCCTGTGATCATGCTGGAGAATGGAGATAGCCACATCGCCTTTACCGGCTCACACCGCAGCCATTGCACGGCTGGCCGTGCCGGGGCTTCTCATGGGCGGTCTGGTCGTGCATGATGGCCATGAGACCAATGAGTGAAGCCCCTCGCGACGGCACGCCGGTCCTCGTCAAGATCAAGGATGACCTGTCGCCTTGGGGCATTGAGCCGGGCCACTTTGGCGGCACGGATCGGTTTGCAGGCATCCACGCTGTCATGCGGAGCAGAGGCGACATTACCGGGTGGGGCTTCGCCGCGCCCGTTGGACAGGGCGGATTTTCAGAAGCGTGGCTGGACGGCTGGTGGCCGCTACCAGTCCAATAAAGGTGCATAGCAGAATGGGCGTGAACTTTCACTTGGTGGATCGTACTCTGGAAGATGTTGAGGGTTGGGACGCTACTGCCAACGCTGGTGCGAGGGATCTGATCCGCCGTCGCAACAACTGTTCACTTTTCGTAACCAATGTGCAAATTGTGGTCAATCCGCCTTTGTCGGACCCGGTCAGATATTATCTCCCGACGACATAGATGCCGCCTCGGCTGCAACATAGTCAACCGCATGTAGCTTATAGTTGACAGATCGCCATGTGATAACTATAAGCTACAGATGACAAACGAAGTCCGCCTTACCAGTACGTTTTCCGAATGGCTCGACGGTCTCAAAGACCATAAGGCCGCTGCGCTGATAGCAGCCCGGATCGAGCGCCTCCGCTATGGCCTGATCGGTGATTCCAAGATCTTCGACGGTATCGGTGAACTTCGGATCGACTATGGCCCCGGCTACCGGGTCTATTTCTGCCGCCGAGGTGGGATGCTCTATATCCTGCTGTGTGGTGGCACGAAGCGGACGCAGAACCGGGATATCAAGCGAGCCAAGAAGATGGCGCAGGAGATCGGTTATGACCATTGAGACGACCCCTTTCGACGCGGCCAAGTATCTGGGAGAACCGGAGGCGCAGGCCGTCTTCCTGCGTGACGCCCTCGAAACCGGAGATGCAGGGTACATCGCTAACGCGCTCGGCGTGATCGTTCGCGCCCGTGGTATGTCGCAGGTTGCCCGTGATGCGGGCCTGAGCCGGGAGGCGCTTTACAAGGCATTGTCTCCGACCGGGAACCCCACTCTGTCTACCCTGCTGGGTGTAACGAAGGCGCTGAACATCCGCCTTGAGGCTTCCTTGATTCCGGCGGAATAACAACCCTACCAGCCGTTGGATTAAATCTTCCACACCATGTGCATCCCGCCTTCGAACTACCTCGAAAAGCTGGCAGGGAAATTTCCAACTGACGCCGTATAACTACGGCTAACCGGCTTTCGCCCCTGTTGTGACCTGCCCCTGTCCTGTGACATAACGGCCGGGACGGGCTTCATAGGATGTGACCCCGTAGGACAAACCGCTTTTGGGGGTTCTACATGGCATCCTATGTTTCCGGCCAATCGCCGCTGCAATCTGCCCTTTCGCAACTGGGGGCCGCGCCTGAGCGCGATCACCCGGTATCGGTGCAGGAGGCGTTTGACGGCATTGCCCGGCGCTCGAATGTCCCTGCCAATGTGCTGATTGCGCTGGACGAGGCCAATGGTGGGGGCGGGTCGGTCGAGGCTGCGACGAAAAACGCGATGGCTCTGGCGGGGGCGGTTCAGGGCGGCCTGCGGATCGAGGACGCGATCACCCGGCTTGCGGGCGATGAGGCGCGTGGCAGGGCGATCCTTGAACGCTCCTATGACATTGCGGACCAGCTTTATCCGGCAGGGTCTGCGCCTGTGCGGGTGTCTGACGGCGACGGCAGGGTAAGCGCGGGTGAAGCCGCAGGCGGACTGGCGCGGGATGCAGGCACCGGGGCCGTGCGCAGCATCGGATCGGCGCTGCATGGTCTGGGGGTGGCCGCCGATGAGATCGCGCGGTTTGGCGACGAGCCGGGCAAGT
>NZ_JBKEBL010000203.1:0-13247 GCF_047973135.1 Paracoccus sp. (in: a-proteobacteria) | reverse complement strand
CATCGCCATCGCCCGCGCCCTGATCATCCGCCCCGACCTGATCGTGCTGGACGAGGCGGTCAGCGCGCTGGATGTCCGGGTCCGCGCGCAGGTGCTGGACCTGCTTGCGGGTCTGCGCGGCAGCCATGGCCTGTCCTATCTGTTCATCAGCCATGATCTGTCGGTGGTGCGCGGCATCTGTGACCGGGTGCTGGTGATGGACAAGGGCCGCATCGTCGAGGATGGCCCGGCGGATCAGGTCATCGGTGCCCCGCGCCACCTGACGACACAGCGTCTTGTGGCAGCCATGCCGCGCTTTCCCGCAAAATGGGTGCCGTCAGGTCGAATGTGACGAGGCCGGAATACCGGCGGTCCCGAAAGTTGACCTGATCCGAAGCCAACAGCGGCATCGGACCTGTTGCCGAGGTGATCGCGGTCAGAGCCGGGCGAAAAAGCTAGCCCGTGGCCGGTCCGACGTCAGGACAATCGCATTTGTCTTAAACACATGGCAAGTCGTCGGGAATTCAGCGCAGTAAGGGCTTTCCCTAGTCCATTATTTCATCTGATTTGACATATTCTGACTTTTCTGAATCCCTGTTCTCTGAACGGATTTTGAGAGGATGTCGGGATGGGCGAATGCGGGCTTCGGGCGAAATATGTGGTTCGGCTTGATGCCGATGAGCGGGCGCGGCTGGAAGGGATGCTCCGCAGGGGCCGGGACGCGGCCTACCGGCTGCTGAAGGCGCGGATCCTGCTGAAGGCGGATGTGTCGGGCGGCGGCTGGAGCGATGCGCCAGAAAGGATTGCCTGTCGCCTTCGTGACCGCCGCCGCCCTCGTGCACGAGATGATGGAGGCCCGCGACGAAAAACGCCTCCTGCAACTTCAGCGCAAACTCGCCAAGGTCAATCTGCTGATCATCGACGATCTGGGATTCGTCCCCCAGAGCAAAACCGGCGCCGAGCTTCTGTTCGAGCTGATCTCACAGCGCTACGAGCGAGGATCCACCCTGATCACGTCGAACCTGCCCTTCGAGGAGTGGACCGAAACCTTCGGCACCGGACGCCTGACCGGCGCGCTGCTGGACCGGCTGACACACCACCTCAACATCCTCGAGATGAACGGCGAAAGCTACCGCCTCAATCAAAGCCGCGCCCGCCTCGCCGCCGCTGACAAATGAACCTCACAGAATTGGCCTGACGGCCAATGCGCCGAGAAAAGCTGGCCAAACTGCGCGGCTTCGCCGATCTCGCCGACGTCGTCCAAGGCGTCGATTTCGTAAACGGCAGCAAACCAGGATCAGGCCGCCGCATGAAAAGCCCTTGGACACCAGATTTGACAATAGCTCCGTTTTGCCCCCCAACACAAGGCTGCCCCGGCAAGCCAAAACCAGCCCGCCGGGGAAATTGTCAGGCTTATTCCGCTCGCTCGGACAGAAGATCGGCCAGTTCGGCTTGCAACGCATCGACGCGCTGCATTGCCTCTTCGACGGCGTCTGCGGTGCGGGCCGCGCCGGCCTCTCCCACGAAGAAGAAATGATTGCCACCGACCTGAATGGTCAGCCGATCACTCAGCCCATGCACCAGATTCTGCAACTGATCCCAGTTTGCAGCTGGCAGGGCGCCCGGAACCTCTTTCATGCTGCCCTGATAGCGGGTTTGGACAGTGTTGGCATTATACAGCGTCCAATAGCTGCGATCGAGCAGGCCGTGGCGCGCATCCAGCGTTGAATTGCCCTCCAATACAATGACATAGGGGTAGTTGGTGAATTCGAACGCACCATAGTCCAGCGCCTGCGCCAGATGATCAAAGACATAGGCGCCATCCCGGTAAACCTGGCCGTAACCTTGCAGGGCGATGGGAATATCACCCACATAATCAGTAACATATATACCTTCGGGAATTGCGGTGTCGGTGCCGCCGATCTGGGCCGTTTCCGCCAGTTGCCTCAGCCAACCGGGATAGGCATTGGGCCGGGTGGCATAGCCGGTCGCGGCCATGTCATATTCGCGCGAATAGGCAATCAGCCCCGGCAAACCCGGCGTGGCGGCCAGCGATATGAACGTGTCAACCGGCAAACCCGCCGCGTTCAGGGCCTCATAGGCAGGCTGAACCACCTTGCCGCCCATGCTCCATGCCATGAC
The DNA here is from genome assembly GCF_047973135.1 of Paracoccus sp. (in: a-proteobacteria). GTDB lineage: Bacteria > Pseudomonadota > Alphaproteobacteria > Rhodobacterales > Rhodobacteraceae > Paracoccus. Next base: position 11,126 of record NZ_JBKEBL010000203.1, on the reverse strand, counting down.
GACAAGCTCGCCCGACAGGTCGTTGTCCTTGATCACATGACGGCTGATCTCGGCGATCTGCTTGCCCCAGATCTCTGCGGTGAAATCCGGCGCGGCATCGCCGATCATCCCGCTTGTGGTGGCGATCGGATAGGATAGCGCCAGGAAATTATAGCCTTTTTGTGCAAGATGATGGGCCAGAAAATCCTCGGGCCGCGCGCCTTCATGGCCGCCATAGGCGATCCGCGCGGCATGATGTGCCCCCGGAATAAAAACGATCAGCGGTTTGTCTGTCTCACCCTTCTGGAAATAGGCGACGGCAGGATACCCCGCCGCGTCCTTTCTGACTTCGCCGGGCCAAAGATTGTCAGCCAGCGCGGTTTGCGGCAACAGGCTTATGCTGGTCAATGCCAGTGCAAGCAGCCCCCGCTTGGCGAATGTTGTTGTTTTCATGGTTTCCTCCTTCACCTGAAATTCAGTCGCCCCGGTCCATTTCAACCAGATCGCGGTCGGATTGTGCCGCCTTCATTCGGCGGCGCACGATGGCACTGGGGAAAATCGGCAGCACGAAGCCCGTGATCGCGATCAGCCGCAAGGCAATCGACAGCGGCGACGCCAGCGGAATGGTCCAATCCCCGTCCGAAATCGTCATCGCGCGGCGCAGACTGACCTCCATGTGATTGCCCGGAACGACAGGCACCAGCGGCACCTCCAGCTTGCGCAGCACCCAGCCCACAACCCCGAAAAAACCACCATCTACAGTTCGAAATTCGACCCCGAGATGCCATAGACCCCCACGAAAGAGATCATCGCGACCACGGGCATCAGGTACCGCGACGGTAGCAGCAGAACACGGGCGAACATGCTGACCATCGGGATATTCATCGCCAGCAGCATGAAATTGGCGATAAACTGCGCCGCAATCAAGCCCCGACCACATCGGGATTGTTGTTGAACAGCAGCGGCCCCGGCGTGATGTTCATCGCCAGCAGAACCGCCGTGGTCCCGGTTCCGGGCACGCCAAGCGCCAGCATCGGCACCAATGCCCCGCCCGCAGCCGCATTGTTGCCGGCCTCGGGTGTGACAACCCCGCCACCGAGGCGCCCCCCCGCCTCGGATCACGCATCCTGTCGCCGCCCTTCATGGAAATCCGACAGGTCATGGCCATCGTCAAGGGGCGCCCCAGTGCCGCAAGGGCCTTGTGCGATTTCAGTGCGGAACTCGCCCGAACCCGAAAGACCGGGGGCGGGATGGATGAGAAATTGGGATTGCTTCCACCATCCGCATTGACGGTGCCGCTCTTGTTGCACACATTTCAATTCTCGCGGATGAAACATCCTGACTGCATACTTGCCTGGAAGAGGGCGAAGCGTCTGGCTCTCTTGGTCTGGGCGGGACAGAAACCTGCGATATTACGCTTGGCGATGATCTGCGCACAGCGCATATGACCATCCGGCGCGCCAATGGCGACACGGTTGAAACCGCGTTCAACCTGCGGCTTTATAACGGCCGCGAGCGCGGGAGCTTTGCCCTTGGCGGTTTGTTACCCTTGGTGTTTCGTGGATTTTTGGGAAAGGCGGCATGACAATGCGGGATAGGATCAAGGCGGTTTTCTATCGTGGCGGCACCTCCAAGGCGGTGGTGTTCAACGGGGCGGATCTGCCAAAGGATCGGGCACGGTGCGACGCCATCTTTCTAGAGGTGCTGGGCAGCCCTGATCCTTATGGGCGGCAGCTCAATGGCATGGGGGGCGGGATTTCCTCGCTTTCCAAGGTGGTGATCGTCGAACGTTCCACACGCCCCGATGCAGATGTGGATTACACCTTCGTGCAGGTCGCCGTGGATGCGCCGGTTGCAGATTATGGTGCGGCGTGCGGGAACATGTCCTCCTGCGTCGGGCCTTTCGCGGTGGAAGAAGGGCTGGTCAAGGCCGCCGATGGTGAGGCGCTGGTCCGCATCTACAGCACCAATACCAGGCAAATCTACCATGCCCGTTTCGCCGTTCGGGACGGATTGCCGGTTGAAAAAGGCGATATGGCCATTCCCGGCGTGGCCGGAACTGGCGCGCCGGTCAAGCTGGACTTCATGGCGCCGGGCGGCGCGGCAACGGGCAGGCTGTTGCCAACCGGGCATGTGCGCGATGTGCTTGAGGTTGAAGGGTTGGGCCGGATCGAAGCCTCGATGATTGATGCGTCAAACCCGGTCATCTATGTCCGCGCCTCGGATTTGGGCCGGACCGCGGCAGAGCTGCCGCAGGATCTGGAGGGCGATGCCGGGCTGATGACCGGGATGGAGGCCATTCGCCGCGCCGGTGCCGTCGCAATGGGTATGGCCGAAACGCCTGAGGCCGCAGCATTGTCCAACCCGAAAATCGCCCTTGTCGGTGCGGCGCGTGCATTCACGGCGCTGGATGGCCGGGATTACGCACCCAATAGCCATGATGTCGGTATCCGCATTATTTCCATGGGAAATTTTCATCGCGCCATTACCCTGACGGGCGGCATGTGCACAGCCGTCGCCGCACGGATCACCGGAACATTGGTCGCCGAGATTTCAAAGGGACCAGAAACCCTGCGTATCGGCACGCCATCGGGTGTGTTGCCTGTCAGCGCAGATGTTACCAATGGCCCGGACGGCTTTGAGGCGATTTCGGCCAGCACATTCCGCACCCAACGCCGCCTGATGGAAGGGGCCGTTCTTTTGGCCAGGTAAAACAGCGCCCGAGGCGCGGCATTCGGTTCAGAATATGCCGGCGGTCGCCTTGAGCACCTTGGCCCCGCCGATATGCGCCTCCTGCAGATCTGCGGCATGCATCCGATCACCGGCTTCAAGCGCATCAAGCACAAAACCATCGCTCCGCAGGCCCTGAGGTTCCAGAATCTGGCGCAGCTCGTAACTTTCGCGATAGGCTTCAAGGGAATCGATCAAGGCCGCAAACGTCCAGCCGCGCCCCTCGTTACGTTCGATCCACCCCTCACCTGCGATCCGGGTCAAAACACGCCGCAATTGCAACCGGGTCACTCCACAGCGCCGCATCAGGTCATTCTCGCTGCCCCTTTCGGGCAGCAGGCGGGCCAGCTTTTTCATCTGTAATCCGAAGGTCGATCGCCTCATCAGGGTTTCGTGCCAAGCGTGCTGCGGCTCATCGGCCTCGTCGTTCCCGTGCCGGATTTCCCGACGCTGTGCCGCCGCGCGCAATCGTTGCAGATTGCTCCGGGCATCCGGCCAGGCGCGGGTCCGGTGACGCTGATCGTGGGCAGCACAGGGCTGCGTTTCCACAACGGGCGCGACTGGATGCAGGAGAAGCACAGGCTTGCGAAGGTGCGGAAATCATGGCGCAAGCTGCATATCGGCCTTGCCCCTTCGAGCGGCGAGATCGTCGCCTCTCACCTGACGACCGGGCAAATCGGCGATCCCGATGCCCTGCCTGATCTGACCGGTCAGGATGTCGAGTTGATCATCCCACCGCAGGGGAACGCCGTTCCGGGCGATTGCAGGCTGCGCAACGCCCATATCGACGTGATCGCCGGGCATGGCCCCATTGATCGGCAAAACACCGGCTAAGCTCAGCGCTCATGCGGCCATCCTTGCGGCGTGGGCCGCCGAAGTGCCTTTGCTGCCAGAACGCCTGGCGCGCGGTTATGCGCAGCTTTACGACGACCATGTGCTGCATGCGACCGATGGCTGCGATTTGGATTTCCTTCGCGCGCCGTGAAGGCACGGCCTATTCCTCTTCCGCATCGGGTTGCACAAGGGTCAGCTCGCCCGCCGCCTCAAGCCTGCGGATGGCTGCGACGACTTCGGACGACGCCTCTTCGGCGTCACGGGCGCGGACAGTGCCAAGCGACTCGATTTCTTCGCGCAGGCCGTCGGCCATGCGCTGCGACAGGTTGGCCAGAATGAACTGCGCTGCCGCCGCCTCGGGTTCGGTGGTCGCCGCAAGGGCGCGGATCAGGACCGGCTGATCGACCTCGCGGACGATACGGGGGACGTCGCGGGGCAGGATCCGCGCCGGAATATGGGCAAAGATGAAGATCGCGCGGCGTACCCCGCCGGCAAAGCCCGCATCCGACTGTTCCAGCACGTCAAGCACCTCGTCGCGCAGATCGGAACTGGCGAAATTCAGGATCGCGCCCATGCGGTCGCTGGCGGGCGTATCGATGGCGGCGCGCGGCAGGGCATCGGCGGCCTGCAACAGAACCAGCCCGACCCGGCGCAGCGCCTGTTGTTCGACATTTCCGGTCAGCGACATGGCCTGCGCCACCGCGCGCGCCCGGTCACGGGGCAGTGCGGTAAAGGTGGCCGAGGCTACAGCGACCGGCAGTTTCGACAGCATCAGCGCCACAAGTTCAACCGCCTCGGAATTGGCAAGGGCCAGCACATCCACTTTCGACAGCCCGGCGATTCGCTGCCAGGGATCGCCGCGCCCGGACATGGCGGCCAGACGGCGCAGCCGGTCGGTACTGTCTTCGGACAGTTTACCGCCCAGCATGGCCAGCGTACCGTCCAGATCGCCGGGAAAGGTAACGCCCACAGCCTCCAGCCGGTCACAAAATTCACTGATCACGGCATCGCGGGTCTGCCGGTCGATCAGTTCCATGCCGGCCATTTCCTCGGCCAGCAGGGTCTGCGCCTCGCTGTTCAACTGGCCAAGGCCGATCCCGTCCTCGTCATCCAGCAAAAGCCGCACGATCACCGCAGCTTTCTGCCGCGGATTGAGTCCCACCTGCATTCCCATCGTCTTGCCCCCGATCCACCGTCTGTCATCAATGACGGTCAATCTGGCACGACTTGGCTAATACACCGTTACCGGGAGCGGAAATTTATGCGGGATTTTAACCAAATACCCGCGCAAAGATTGTATCGACATGTTTGGTATGATAGCCAAGGTCGAATTTTTCCTCGATCTCGGCGGGGGACAGGGCTGCCGTCACCTCGGGATCGGCCAGCAGTTCCTGACGGAAATCCTTGCCCTGTTCCCAGACCTTCATGGCGTTGCGCTGCACCAGACGATAGGCATCCTCGCGCGATACGCCGGACTGGGTCAGTGCCAGAAGAACCCGCTGGCTCATGACCAGACCCTTGAATTTGTTCATGTTGGCCAGCATGTTTTCGGGATAGACGACCAGCTTGTCAATCACGCCAGCCAACCGGTTCAGCGCGAAATCCAGCGTGATGGTCGCATCCGGCGCGATGCCGCGTTCGACCGAGGAATGGCTGATGTCGCGTTCGTGCCAAAGGGCGACATTCTCCATCGCGGGCACCACGGTCATGCGGACCAGACGGGCAAGACCGGTCAGGTTTTCAGTCAGGACCGGATTGCGCTTGTGCGGCATGGCAGAGCTGCCCTTCTGGCCGGGGCTGAAAAATTCCTCGGCCTCCAGAACCTCGGTGCGCTGCATGTGGCGGATTTCGATGGCGATGTTCTCGATGCTGCTGGCGATGACGCCAAGCGTGGCAAAGAACATCGCGTGACGATCGCGCGGGATGACCTGGGTGCTGATCGGTTCCGGACGCAGGCCCATTCTGGCGCAGACATGTTCCTCGACCGCCGGGTCGATATTGGCGAATGTGCCGACCGCGCCGCTGATCGCGCCGGTCGCGACCTCGTCACGGGCGCGTTCCAGCCGCGCCTTGCCTCGTGCCATTTCCGCGTAAAAGCGGGCGAAGGTCAGGCCCATGGTCGTCGGTTCGGCATGGATACCGTGGCTGCGGCCGATGCGCACCGTGTCCTTGTGTTCATGGGCGCGGCGTTTCAGTGCGGCCAGCACCCTGTCCATATCGGCCAGCAGAATGTCGGCGGCGCGCACAAGCTGGACGTTCAGCGTGGTGTCCAGAACGTCCGACGATGTCATGCCCTGATGGACGAAACGCGCCTCGTCGGCACCGATATGTTCGGCCAGATGGGTCAGGAAGGCGATGACGTCATGTTTGGTCACGGCCTCGATCTCGTCGATGCGGGCGACGTCGAATTCCACATCCTTCGCGCGCCAGACGGCCTGCGCGTTCTCGCGCGGGATCACGCCCAGATCGGCCTGTGCGTCGCAGGCATGGGCCTCGATCTCGTACCAGATGCGAAACCTGGTTTCGGGCGACCAGATTGCGGTCATTTCCGGGCGGGCATAGCGAGGGATCATCAAAGGCTCCTTTCGGTTGGCGGGGGCATAGCCGTCCCGCGCGACAGGGGCAAGTTTCGATGCGCGGCAATGGCGCGGGCGATCAGGCCGGGCACTTCGGGGGCAAGGCCGACAGGGTCCAGCCGGAGACCGGCAAAGCCCGCCCGGTCCAGAGCGCCGGGCAGGTCGTCGCGCACATGATCGGCCCGCAGCGCGAAAAGCGGCAGGCTGACAGCACGGTGCAGCCCCTGCGCGGCGTTAACAACGAACGGTTCCTGTTCGACAAAACCGGTGACGACCCGGGCGAAATGCAGAGCGATCCGGTCGGCAATCGCGCGCGTCACCGTCGCACTGGCCTGTGATCGCTGCGAGCCATGGGCCGACAACAGCAGAGTCGTTTCGGCCAGTGCCCAACCCTGTGCGGCAGCGGCCCGCGCAGCCGTGTCGAGGATCAGCGCAGGCAGTGCCGGATCGGTGCCAAAGGGGCGCATGACCTGCGCGCCCCCTATCCCGGCCCCGGCCAGCTTGCGCGGAAGCTGTTGCCGCGTGAACCAGCCCTCGGCCATGAACATCGGATAGATCAGGCAGCCATCGGTGCAGGCAGCAGCCAACGCGCCCGGCATGGCCAGCGTCGCACCCCGCACCTGACAGCCGGGATCGCAGGCCGCCACCTGCGCGGCCAGTTCCTCGATCGCGCGTTCCTGAGGCTGGGGGTCGCCCGGCTGCCCGTGCGAGACGATGACCGCCAGCATCAGTCGCGAAAGAAGGCGGCGAAGGCCTCGGGCATCGGAAATTCGGTCAGCGCCCGCGCGCGCGCATCGGCCGACATCTTGCGGGCGGTCTTTTCGATGATGCGAGGCATCTTGTCGTCGGGTTGTTCAGCCATGAAATCGCCCAGATACCAGCGAATGAAGGTAAAGCAGATCACGTCCTCAAGCGCCTGAACCTCGGGGTCGCGCTTGATCCCCTGCTTGGTCAGCATCCGGCCCGCACGCTCTACTGCATTGCCGTCATATCCCGCCCCGGCCATGATCGCACCCACGCGGGCGGCATGGCGGCGGCCCTGCTCGGTGCGCCATTGCAGATAGCCGGCGCGGTCCATCGGATAGTCGCCGCGCGGCAGAAGCCAGCGTTCGATATGCTGGCCCCGGCAGGCGATGCGCAGCGGTTCGCTGGCATCGGGGAACAGCCGTGCCTGTTCTGCCGACATCCGCTGACCGTATAGCAGTGCAGCGGGCTGTCCGTCCTCTTGCGTCGGATCCTGGGCATTTGCCGCGTCGATGGCGGCGAAAGCGTGGTCAAGCCGGGTGTTCATGCAGGTCTCCGTCCTTTTGCCGCAGTTTCACCCGCTGGCGGGGCGGTCCGCAAGGTTGTATTGCAGAGATATGAATGGCTGGGGCGAATATGTGCTGGCATGGGCCTGCTTTCTTGGCGCGCATGTCATTCCGGCGGTGCCCGGGCCGCGCGGTCGGCTGATCGCGTGGCTGGGGCGGCGCGGCTATCTGGCTGCATTCAGCCTGCTGTCGGTGGCACTGCTGATCTGGCTGGTGCGGGCTGCTGCCGCACCGCCTTTCGTGCCGCTATGGGACAGCGGCGCAGCGGGCAGATGGCTGGTCAATCTTGCCATGCCCGTGGCGGTGCTGCTGGGGGCCTGCGCTGCGGGCCTGTCGGGGCTGATCGCGGCCTTCGCGATCTGGGCTGCGGCCCATCTGATCGCGAACGGGGATCTGGCCCATGTAATCCTGTTCGGCGGCATGCTGGGGTTTGCGCTGACCGGGCTGGTCCGCTCGGGCCTGCCGCGCCGGTTCCGGGCCAGCCTGCCGCGCCTGCTGCTGGCCGCCGCAATCTGGGGCGCGCTGATCCTGCTGCATCCCGTGATCGTGGGCCTGCCGCCCTGGCCCTGACAGGGTCAGGCCAGACGAAAGCCGTGGGGTATCCGGTCGCGCCCCTCAAGGATCAGGTCGGCCATGACGGCCGCAATGCCGGGGGCCATGCCGAACCCGATCTTGAAGCCGCCATTTGCCACGAAATGCCCCACCCGGCCCGGCCACGGCCCCAGCACGGGTGCACGCGACCTGGCGCGGGGGCGCAGTCCCGCCCATCGGTCGATCACCGGGGCATCGGTCAATGCCGGACAGATCGCCCGTGCCCTGTCGATCAGCCCCTCAAGCTGCGCGTCTGGCCGGTCATGCGCAAACTCGTTCTCGGAGGTCGAGCCGACGGCCACCGTTCCATCGGCATGCGGAACGATATGCAGCCCATCCGCAAAAATCTGCGGGCAATCCGGCACGGCAAGGCGCAGCAGCGCCGACTGGCCCTTGATGCCCTTGCCGGTCTCGCGGCCCAGATCTTCGCCCAGCATCGCAAGACCCGCGCTGCCCGTGGTCCACAGCACGGGCGCGGCGATCCGGTCGGGTGCGGCGGTCTGGCCCTCGATCACCTCGCCCCCCCGCTTGCGGATCGCCCCGGCCAGAGCCAGCAAGGCGGCGCGAGGGTTCAGGCGCGCGGTCAGGTTGTCATGCAGCCACAGCCCCGAAGGGCTGAGCGGTCGCAACCCGCCAGCGGGATCGCCGGTCAGCGTCATCGCCAGACCGGCAGGCCACCGCTGCCCCGCCGCCGCAATGCGGTCTCGCAGGCGATCGGCGCTGTCCCTGTCCGCGACCGGTTGCAGCCGTCCGGTCCGCCCATAACCCGAGGGCAGGCCCGACATGGCCTCGACCTCCGCCCAGAAGCCGGACGCCATCAACAGGCTGTCCAACTGGAAGGCCTTCTTGTCGTTCCAGTTATCCGGCACATGCGGGGCCAGCGCGCCCACCGTCCCCCCGGACGATCCGGCGCCAATCCGCGCGGCCTCGATTACCCGGACCCGCGCCCCCCGGCGCGCCATCTCGCAGCCGCAGGCGAGGCCGAAAATTCCTGCGCCGATGATGGTGATACTTGTCAAACCGCCCGCCCTTTGCCTAGCTGCGCCGTATGAGCGACCTAACGGATAGCGGCGGGGCGGACCAGCCCGGCCTGGAATGGCGCGAGGGCGGGGTGCCGGTCTCGACTCGTTTCGACGACCCGTATTTCAGCATCGCGGGCGGGCTGGCGGAAACGCGGCATGTGTTTCTGGCCGGAAACGACCTGCCCGCGCGGCTGCGGCCCGGCTTTCATGTGGCAGAGCTGGGCTTTGGCACCGGGCTGAACTGCCTTGCGCTGGCGACGCTGACGCAGGTGCCGGTCGTCATGACCAGCTTTGAGGCATTTCCGTTAAGCACCGCGCAGATGGCGACCGCCCATGCCGCCTTTCCCGAACTGGCACGGCTGGCAGCGGAATTGCGGGCGGGCTGGGGTCATCAGACGATTCGGGTCGGACAGGTCGAACTGAACCTGATCCCCGGAGACGTGCGCCAGACGCTGCCCCGCTGGGACGGTCGCGCCGATGCGTGGTTTCTGGACGGTTTCTCCCCTGCGAAAAACCCCGAGATGTGGACCCCGGAGGTGCTGGCCGAGGTCGGACGCCACACCGCCCGCACAGGCAGCTTTGCCACCTATACCGCCGCAGGCCATGTCCGCCGCGCGCTTGAGGCCGCAGGTTTTACCGTCACCCGCCGCCCCGGTTTTGGTTACAAGCGGCACATGAGTTCAGGAAAGTTAAATCTCCCTCAGATTGAAAGTTAATACAAACTAAGCTTTTCTGTTCAATTTTTGTATATTCTTATGTATGCCCACCTCACGCGCCCAAAGTGCAAACAATCCGAGTAACGAGTGAGGTCGTAGCAAGAATGAAATATCTGTCAGTAATCCTTGCAGCAGGTGCTGCTATCGGCATGATCGGCACTGCGGAAGCTGCCACCCTGCCTTCCGGCTGGACCAGCACCGGCAATGCCGGTGTCGCATCACCGAACGGCAACATCGTCGCGCCGCCGTCGCAAGGTCCGGACTATTACTATGTTTCGACCTATGGCGGTGCCTATGGGGGCGGGGCACTTCAGGGTGTCGGCGGCAGTGGTTCTGCGACGAATGGCAGCCAGATCACGACCAGCTCTTTCGCCGCATCCGCCGGAGAGACGCTTGAATTCTATTTCAACTATCTTACCAGCGACGGCGCGGGCTTTGCCGATTATGGCTGGGCGCGCCTGCTTGGCGAGACGGGCGATCAGGTAGCTCTGCTGTTCACGGCGCGGACGACATCCTCCGGCTCCAGCGTTCCGGGCTATTCGATGCCCGCTCCGGCTGCGACGCTGGACCCCGCGACCGTGCCTATTCACAGCGGGACGACCTGGGACGTGATCGGCGGCTCGTCCGGTTCGTGCTTCAGCACCGGCTGCGGGTACACAGGCTGGGTGCAATCCACCTATGACATTGTTGCGAATGGCGTCTACAAGTTGCAATTCGGCGTGACCAACTGGGACGATACGAAATACGACAGCGGTCTGACCGTTGCAGGTGCCAAGGTCGGAAATACCCAGATCACACCGGCCCCCAGCCCGGTCCCGCTGCCTGCTGCAAGCTGGCTGCTGGTTGCCGGGGTCGGGGCGCTTGGCCTCTGTCGCCGCCGCTCTGCCTCGCAGAATTCGTGAACGCGGCCACACCGCGCATCATGACCACGCCAAGGCCGGCCCGGCATCGGACCGGCTTTCCCACTGGCAGCGCAAAACGCGTTCCTCAGCGCCCCAGACGGTGATGCAGGCGCATCTGCAACAGGTTCACCCCCGGATTGCGGTCGCCAAGTTTAGCATTCGACATATGCGCCACGCCAAGCGACAGTGCGTTGCCGTCGGTCAGCCGATAGCCAACGGCAAGCTGGCTTTGGAATTCCAGAGCAAGGCCCAGATCATGCGCATCGTCGCTGCTGTGGTAATAGCCCGGCATCTCGCTAAGCTGTACGAACCAGCCGCCTTTGCCCAGATCGCGCGTCGCAACCAGCCCGGCACCGATGAAGCCGTTGCTTTGACCATCGCGGTACAGCCCGGCAGTCAGCCCCAGATCAAAGCCCATCCACGAGGTGAAGGGGTCGTGGTGGTATTCCACAGTTCCGAACGCGCT
>NZ_JBKEBL010000213.1:0-1759 GCF_047973135.1 Paracoccus sp. (in: a-proteobacteria) | reverse complement strand
TTGGCCGGAAAGTCGGGTTCATCGACCGGGCATTTTCGGGACAAGCGCCTGTCGCTGAGCAGATGATCCTCGGCAGTGATCTGGTTCAGACCGTGCTTTCGGGCGGCTATCCGGAGGCGCTTGGTCGCAAAAGATGGGCGCGGAAACAGGACTGGTATCACGATTACATTGACGCGATCGTGCAGCGCGACGTGCGCGATGTCGCCCAGATCGAGCAGCTTGCGATCATGCCAAGGCTGCTGTCGGTTCTGGCCGAGCATTCGGGCCAGTTGGTGAATTATTCCGGGATCGGAGCAGCCCTCGGCCTTAACCATGTGACGACGGCTAAGTATCTGCGCATCTTTGAAAGCCTTTATCTGGTTCACAGCCTTCAGCCCTGGTTCACCAACCGGCTGAAGCGATTGACCAAATCACCCAAGCTGCATTTCCTCGATGCCGGGCTTCTGGCTGCGATGCGCGATATCTCTCCGGATATTGTCGCCAAGGACCGCACTGCCTTCGGCCCCATCCTGGAGACCTTTGTCTTCAGCGAGCTGCGCAAGATCGCATCCTGGAGCGATCAGCGCTGCGCCTTCGCGCATTTCCGCGACAAGGACCGGAATGAGGTTGATATCGTGCTGGAAAACCGTCGCGGAGAGGTCGTGGGGATCGAGGTCAAGGCCTCGGCCACGGTGTCCGCCAGCGATTTTTCCGGCATGCGCAAGCTGGCGGAGGCCTGCGGCGGGAAATTCGTGCAGGGGCTGGTCCTCTACGATCACGATCAGGTGGTCCCGTTCGGTGACAACATGTTCGCTGCCCCGCTTTCTTGCTTGTGGTCTGCGTAATCGGCGGGCCTTGTCACCGGTTCATGGCGACAGCAGGGGCGGCTCGTCGCAACGTATAGAGGATCTGCAAAGGCGATGAGGGGACGACATGACCCGGCGGCATGAGTGGCGGCCGTGCAAACTTTCCTGGCTTTCACGCGAAGATGATTTCCGGCGCCGTGATTCTGCTTATTTCACCACCCCTGTTCACAGCGCGATAAATTGATCTGGGAGGGCGCGCGGCCACGTCGACATCACGACAGACCCAGTCCCTGACCTCCATGGATTTCAAGGACTGTGACAGGGCGCGATCTGTGATGGTGGGAAGGTTGCGTTTGATTTCATTGAAATGGCGCGGCCTGTGCAGCGTGGTCAACACCGGCAGCGTCCATGATCGCCGAAGCAGGTCCTGATCTTCTTTGGTGGATACATTCTGGACGCCATGGGCGATGGCGGCGGCGGCGGCCCCCTTCTGCGTGAGGCGAAACTCGGGGCGGAGCGGATGACCATGGCCGGGATTTCGCTCCAGCAGCCCCAGGGAAATCAAATGCTCCATGCTTTGGGCGAAGGCCGTTCTGCTCGCCCCGGTCGCCGCCAACAGAGGCGCCTGCCGTCCGGCCACGCCAGCGTGCAGGTGCGACAGGATCGGTATCGCCCATGCTCTCGCCGTTATGTTGACAAACGCTGTTATGTCCATAAAGTATAGTTAGTATATTTCGAATCCAAAGGAAAGCCCATGCCCCTCATCACCGTAGATAAAACCATCACCATCGCGCTGTCTGTCAAGGATCGCCATGCCAGCGCCGATTGGTATGGCGGCATGTTGGGGTTTGAGACAGTCTATCATGCAGACGAGGCCGGATGGTCAGAGCTTCGGACGAACACGCCCGGCGTCACCATTGGTCTTGGCGAACATACCGAACCTGCGCCCGGTAATTGTGTGCCGGTGTTCGGAA